>NZ_JAPJZI010000002.1:0-335000 GCF_027944115.1 Hoeflea prorocentri
TCAGGCTCAGGCTCAGGCTCAGGCTCAGGCTCAGGCTCAGGCTCAGGCTCAGGCTCAGGCTCAGGCTCAGGCTCAGGGATAAACTGCTGTGGCGCTTCCTCTAGCGGCGGTTCTTCGACAGGCGGAGCAATGTCCCCGGCTGGGGGCGACTGCTCGGCAAGCACCTCCTGCGTCTGGCCTTCGGCTTCAGTCTCCTCATCGGAGACGACCTTTTTCTTGCCGAACGAAAAAACCTTCTTGATGAAACCGAGTGCCATCTTTCGCCGCCGTTTCTAAATCAGGCCGCCGCGCGGGCGTCGTGGCCGCAAAGCCGTTGCCCGTCATGGCCGGTTATCTGCAATGGCACGATTGTGCCAGGCTGGCCGCCGCTCGTCTCGACCAGGGTGAAATTTTCTGACCGTCCGAGCCCCTCGCGCTCGATCAGGACGTTTTGAGCGCTGCCGACCATGCTCTCGAGATGACGCCGATGAGCCTCTTCGCCCTTTTCGCGAAGCCGGGCGGCGCGGGTCTTGATCAAGCCCCTGTCGAGCTGTGGCATGCGGGCCGCCGGCGTTCCCTCACGCGGCGAGAACGGGAAGACATGCAGGAATGACAGGCCGCATTCATCGACCAGGGACAGGGCGTTTTCGAACATCGTTTCTGTTTCGGTCGGAAAGCCGGCGATCAGATCGGCGCCGAGCGCCATGCCGGGCCGCAGGCTTTTGACTTCGTTGCAGAAGGCAATGGACTGATCGCGCAGGTGCCGGCGCTTCATGCGCTTCAAAATCATATCGTCGCCGTGCTGGAGCGAGAGATGCAGATAGGGCATGAAACGCGGCTCGTTGGCGATCAGATCCATCAGATGATCGTCCGCCTCGATCGAGTCGATCGAAGACAGCCGCAGGCGGGCAAGGTCGGGCACCTGCTCTAGGATTGTTCGGGCAAGAAGGCCGAGTGACGGTGTGCCGGGCAGATCGGCGCCATAGCTTGTGGCGTCGACACCGGTGATAACCACTTCCAGATAGCCATTGCCGACCAAACGCCTCACCTGCTCGACCACGGCGCCCATTGGCACCGAGCGGGAATTGCCCCGGCCATAGGGTATGATGCAGAAAGTGCAGCGATGGTCGCAGCCGTTCTGCACCTGAACGAAGGCGCGTGCGCGTCCCTCGATGGCGTCAACCATTTGCGGGGCCGTCGCCTTGACGCTCATGATGTCGTTGACGCGGATTTTTTCCTGCGCAGACACCCCGAAATCCGGCAGTTTCCGGTAGCTGCTGCTTTTCAGCTTTTCCTCATTGCCGAGAACCGCATCGACCTCGTCCATCTCGGCAAAGGCAGCAGCCTCTGTCTGTGCGGCGCAGCCGGTGACGATGATGCGGGCATGGGGATTGTCGCGGCGGGCGCGGCGGATTGCCTGTTTTGCCTGGCGCACGGCCTCGCCGGTTACGGCGCATGTGTTGACCACGATGGCGTTGTTGAGGCCGGCCTTTTCCGCCTCGCCGCGCATGACCTGCGATTCATAGGTGTTGAGGCGGCAGCCGAAAGTGATGATGTCGACACCGCTCACGCCCGGTTCTCCCCTTGCGGTGCATCGGGTTGCCAATGGCCGGTCGAGGGATCGAGCTGGCCGGAAAACTCCCATTCGGCGGGGCCGGTCATCGTCACCTTGTTGTTGTCCTCGTTCCAGTCGATGAGAAGCGGACCGCCCGGCACATTGACCGTGACGCGCCGTTCGGTTCTGCCGATGCGTGCGGCGGAAACAGCTGCCGCACAAGCCGCCGATCCACAGGCCCGGGTGAGGCCTGCCCCGCGTTCCCAGGTGCGCAGATCAAGCTCGTCCCTGGAGCGGATCCGGGCAATGGATATGTTTGCCCGCTCGGGAAAGACCGGATGGCTTTCAAGCAGCGGTCCGAAGCGGTCGAGATCATAGGAATTGACATCGTCGTCGACCCAGAACACCGCATGCGGATTGCCCATGGAGACAGCCGATGGCGAGTGCAGTACCGGCGCGTCGATCGGGCCGACCTGCAACTCGATCATGCGGGTGTCGCGAAATTCCTCGCCAAGCGGAATCTTTTCCCAGTTGAATTCCGGCGTGCCCATGTCGACGGATATCATGCCGTCTTCATGTTCGCGTGCATTCAGGATCCCGGCGACGGTCTGAAAGGTGAAAATCTGCTTGCCGGTTTCAGCGCCCAGGGCCTGAACGACGCATCGTGTACCGTTGCCGCAGGACTGTGCCTTGGAGCCGTCCGAATTGAGGATGTCGATATAGGCGTCCGTTCCCTTGATGCGCGGGTCGTGGATCGCCATGATCTGGTCGAAGGCGGTGGCCTTGTCGCCTGCGAGCGCAATGGCGGCCTCAGGCAACACGAAATCGGCGCGGCCACGCATATCGACCACGAGAATCTCGTTTCCCAGTCCGTTCATTTTTGCGAATTGAACCATTCCGGCCATCGGCCTGTCCTTTCAGGACGCTATATGGCCGAACTCATTGCAAATTACCAGATGCTGCCTTGCCGTCCGTCTGGCCGGTCCGCGACGTCGACGGCGGAATGTCCCAGCTTTCGCCGGGCCGCAGGGTTCTGAAGCGTGCCGGATCGACACTTTTCTGCGCCAGCGCGGCGGCCAACGCCTCAAGTGGCGCTTCGATCGCCTCATTGGTCAGCTGAAACGTTCCCCAATGGTGCCCGACTGCATGATCGGCGGCGCACAGTTCCAGTCCTTCTACGGCCTCCAACGGGTTTTGATGGTGATCCTTCATGAACCAGCGGGGCTCATAGGCGCCGATCGGCAGGATTGCCAGGCGGAAACCGCCATATTTTTCAAAGGCCATCTTGTAGTTGGTGCCGTCATGGAAGCCGGTGTCGCCGATATGGTAGATGCGCCCGGCTGGCGTCTCCAGAACAAAGGCGGCCCAAAGAGCCATGCGACGGTCGCGGCTGCCGCGGGCGGACCAATGGTGGCATGGTTCGAAATGGATACGCACGCCGCCCGCCAGATCGAGGGCATCGCCCCAATCGCCGGTCTCGATCTGCATATCCGGCACCGACGCATGAACGATGCGATCGTTTCCAAGCGGCGTGATCACCAGGGGACGGTGGTGTTTGTGAAGGCGCGCAAGGGTCCCGATGTCTAGATGATCGTAGTGGTTATGCGTCAGGAGCACGAGATCGATATCCGGCAGGCGGTCGAAAGCGATACCGGGCGCATTGATGCGTTTGGGGCCGATGAAGGAGAAAGGGGAAACACGCCGCGACCAGACCGGATCGGTCAGGATATTGAGGCCCGCGACCTGGATCAGCATGCTGGCATGCCCGATCATGGTGATCCTCAACCCGTCGCCATCTACCGTGGCATCGGGCATGGCATCGCCGACCGGGCTTTCGTAGCTTGGCGGCCACGGGTTGCGCTTTTCGCCGAACTGCCATTTTAGCAGATCACGCAGGCCGTTTGGCGGCCTGCCACCCGGATTGAAGAACCGGATGCCGTCGAAATGGTCGGAGGCCGGACCCTGATAGTATTTGTTGACAGGCTTCTTCTTGCCGCCGCGTCCAGAAACGGGTGGATCGGGGTGATTGTTCCTTTGATCCATGATCATGAGATAATCGGTGCAAACCGAGATTCAAGTCAATCATGCACTAGACCGGGTCCAGCGGCAGGTAGGGCCTGTCCTTCACCTTGCCGATGACCACTGATGTCTCGATGCCGGAAACGCCCGGCAGTTCAGCCAGCACCTCACGCAGATAGCGGTTGTAATCCGTCATTCCCGCCAGGCGCAGCATGAGGATATAATCGTGCGGGCCGGTTATGAGGTCGCAGCGTTGGACCTCCGGCAGCGCCATGATCCGGGATTCAAAGTCGGATATCGTCTTGCGGTCGCGGTTCAGAAGTTTGATGAACACGTAGATCGCCAGTTCCAATCCGCATTTTTCAGCATCGATGTCGGCGCGTACGCCGCGTATCACACCGGTTTCTTCCAGCCGGCGGATACGCCGGCGTGTCGGTGTGGGCGACAGGCCGACCGCCTGTGCAACGGTTTCAACGCTTGCCCGGCCGTCGCGGGTCAGCCTTGCAATTATCTTCCGGTCAATATTGTCGATCATTTTAGCGGAAAACCTCTATATCGATCCCGTATAATAGCAAAATAAGCGGGAAACGGCCAATCTACTCAGCATAAACTCCTCATTGGAGGAGGCGTTCCATGTCTTCAAAAAAAACCTTCCGCCGAACCGAAATCGGCGGTCATGAACTTCATCCGTCAACCCAGATGATGTCCTACGGCTATGAACCGTCCATGTCGGAAGGGGCTGTGAAGCCGCCGGTTTTCCTGACATCGACCTTTGCATTTCAGTCGGCGGAAGAAGGTGCGGCGTTCTTCGATGTCGTGGCGGGCCGCAAACCCGCGCCGGAGGAAGGCGGGGCCGGCGGGCTTGTCTACAGCCGTTTCAATCATCCGAATACGGAAATTGTCGAAGACAGGCTCGCATTGTTCGATGGCGCCGAGACGGCTTTGCTGACCTCATCCGGCATGGCGGCGATCAGCGCCATATTCCTGACTTTTCTGCGGCCCGGCGACTCCATCGTTCACTACACCCCGCTTTATGGCGGAACCGAATCGCTGATCGGCAAGGTGCTGCCGGGTTGGGGCATCAAGCCGATCCCCTTTGTGGACGGGCTGTCAGAAGGCGCGCTGATCTACACGCTGGAAAAGGCGGCGCGTCACGGGCCGGTGAAACTGCTTTATCTGGAGACGCCCGCCAATCCGACCAACGCAATGATCGATCTCGCAATGGCGCGCAGGGTTGTCGATACGTGGTCGAAAAGCTCCGGTCACCGGCCGCTGATTGTCTGCGACAACACCATGCTCGGGCCGGTGTTTCAAAAGCCTATTTCGCTCGGAACGGATATCTGCGTCTACTCGCTGACCAAATATGTCGGGGGGCACAGCGATCTGATCGCCGGCGGTATTACGGGTTCGAGGGATGTCTTGCATCCGGTGAGGATGACCCGCAGCGCCTTTGGGTTTCAGCTGGACCCGCATTCGTCGTGGATGCTTGCCCGCTCCATGGAGACCATGACGCTGCGCATGGAAAAGGCTGCCGACACAGGACGGCGCGTGGCTGACTGGCTTTCCATGAACACGATCATTCCATGCCGGGTTCTGCATCCCGAACACAATGCGGACGAACAGGCGCGCGCGGTCTATGACAGCCAGTGCAGCGGGCCTGGGTCGACCTTCTCATTCGTCGTCGAGGATGACCGTGCACTTGCCTTTCGCATTCTCAATGCGCTGCAGCTCTTCAAGCTGGCGGTCAGTCTCGGCGGAACGGAATCGCTTGTCTGTCATCCGGCCTCGACAACCCATTCGGGCGTGCCGCCGGTGGCGCGCGAGGCAGCCGGAGTGAGTGAAGGACTTGTCAGGCTGTCGGTTGGCCTGGAGCAGGCGGAGGATCTGATCGAGGATCTGAAGCAGGCCTTCACCAAGGCCTCAAACGGTGTTCTTTCTCTTGCTGGATGAACAATCGGGGCGAGCCTTGCTCTAGCGATCGGTCCAGCGCAGTGCCATTTCAGCCTTGTTCTGATAGGTCGCCTCAAAAATCGGAGCGGCCTGCGTCATTTCCATATGCAGCGTTTCCGAGCCGCAATTGCTGAAGCCGTGGCGGCATCCGGCGGGTATGATGACCGATTGCCCAGCCCTAAGGGTTTCGGTTTCGTCGTTCACCCAGACCTTGGCCATACCGTCGACCACGCGGATGACTTCTTCAACGGCATGGACATGAGTCGGCGCGCCGCATCCGGGGGCGGACCATTGGTCGAATATGCATAATTGACGGCAACCGGTCAGCAGTGAGGTGCGCATGCGCGTCGTGACGCCCGGCCACCATTCCTCCATTGGCTGGCTATCCTGGTCGATGATCCTCATCGGCGCCTCCCGCACCATCAAATTAACGGATTGATTATCAACCGGCGATCACGCCGGGTTCAAGTGAATTGATGCGCATGAGTGCAACGAACTGGTATTCTTGAATCGCCTTCCCGGCTAATGTGGCATTTGCAACACAGCTGCCGCCTGCCATATGGAGACACGCGTTGTCTGCAATAGAACTTGTCACGAAACAGTTCCGCAATACAAAGCGGCTGGACCAATTGCCAAAGCGCGTCCAAGAGGCGCTTGAAACGCGGGAACGCGCCAATGAAATCATGGCGCGCCTCATACAGCTCACCATCGTTATCCTGTTTTCGGTGATTTACATCGTCAGCCCGAAAACCAGTCCGGACGAGGCCTTTTCACCGGTTCCCCTGGTGCTCGGCGCCTATCTGATCATCAGCGTGATCGGTCTTATCTGGTCGATGCGTTACAGGCTGCCGCACTGGTCGGTCTACGGCTCCATCCTTTTCGACTTCGGACTGCTGTACAGTCTGATGATCAGTTTTCATCTTCAGTATATGCAGCCGGCATCCTTCATCCTGAAAGCGCCGACGCTGCTTTATGTGTTCATTTTCATCGCCATTCGTGCCCTGCGGTTCGAGGCGCGGTTCGTTATTGCCGCCGGTGCCATGGCAGCGGTGGGCTGGGGCGTGATGATCTTTTATGTGACGCGCATCGACCCCGGCGATAACATGCTGACGCGCTCCTATGTGGAATATCTTACTTCCAATTCCATTTTGATCGGAGCGGAGGTCGACAAGATCCTTTCTATCCTGTTGGTCACCGGTGTTTTGACGCTTGTCGTCAATGCGTCCAAGAACCTTCTGGTCAGCGCTGTGACAGAGGAGCAGGCGGCGAGCGATCTGTCGCGGTTTTTCGACACCAGCATTGCCAGCGGGATACGCCAGAGCGCCGACAGGCTGGAGGCCGGAGAGGGCGAAAACCGTGAGGCGGCGATCCTTTTTGTCGACATTCGCGGCTTCACCCGCACCGCCGCGACCATGGAAGCCTCCGACGTCATGCGTACACTGTCGCGTTATCACAGCCGTGTCGTTCCCATTATTCAGGAGTGCGGGGGTGTGATCGACAAATTCATGGGCGATGGGATCATGGCGACGTTCAGCTTTGACGGTGACCGTGCCGAGGCGTCGTTACGGGCCGTGGTTGCGGCTGAACGCATCCTTCGGGACGCCGATCTCTGGGACACCCAGGAACCGGCGCTCAAGGCGATCGGTCAAAACGGTATCGGAATAGGTATAGCATCGGGCCCCGTGGCGTTTGGGGCGGTCGGGCAGGAGAACCGTCTGGAAATCACGGTTATCGGATCGGCGGTTAATCATTGCGCCAAGCTGGAAAAACACAACAAAGTCCTGGGTACGCGCTTGATTGCAGCGGTTGATACCTGGCGGGATGCGCTTTCCAAGGGTTATCACGGCGGTCTGACAGCCGAGATAAGAGCCGACAGTCTGGAGGGCATTGTGCAGCCGCAGGAGATTGCGGTTCTGTCGCTAAAGGACGAAACGTCTCCGGTGTCGGAAGACGAGGGCGAAAGGATTGCCACCGTTCCTGCTGGCGTCAAACCTCAAACGGCTCCCAACTGAACCCGCGCAAAGCGCGGCTTTGCATCAGAATTCGTCCCAGTTGTCCTGATCGGCTGCCGGTGCCTTTGCGGTATTGCCTGCCGGCTTGAAGGCGCTGGTCAGTGCCCTGACCATCTTGTGAGCGGGCGACGGCGTGCCAGGCGTATCGGCATCCGCTTCCCGCAGGCGCGGGGGTTGCTGTGCGGCGGCTGTGCCCGAAAGGCGAAACTGGCCGATCTGTTGCGACAGGCCGGATACGTCCTCGGCAAGCTGGTGGGTGACCGCTGTTGTCTGTTCGACCATTGCGGCATTTTGCTGTGTCATCTGATCCATCTGGTTGACCGAAGCATTGACCTCCTCAATGCCTGTCAGCTGCTCATTGGCTGCTGTCGCGATGGCATTGATCGTGTCGTTTATGCTCGTGACGTGCTCAGAAATCTGGGACAGGGCCTCGCCGGTGGCGCGCACCATTTTGACGCCATTGTTGACCTCGCCGCCGGATTTTGTGATCAGCTCCTTGATTTCCTGCGCGGCAACGGCAGCACGCTGAGCAAGTTCACGCACCTCCTGAGCGACCACGGCAAAACCCTTGCCCGCTTCACCGGCGCGTGCGGCTTCGACG
Organism: Hoeflea prorocentri; assembly: GCF_027944115.1. NCBI lineage: Bacteria > Pseudomonadati > Pseudomonadota > Alphaproteobacteria > Hyphomicrobiales > Rhizobiaceae > Hoeflea > Hoeflea prorocentri. The sequence goes on from NZ_JAPJZI010000002.1 coordinate 8,117, forward strand.
CCGGCATTGAGCGCCAGCAGGCTGGTCTGGAAAGCAATTTCATCAATGACATTGATGATGTTGGAAATCTCGGCGGACGCCGTCTCGATGCCTTCCATCGCGGTGATGGCTTCCGATACCACGGCCCTCGACTTTTCCGCATCGACCTGGGCGGCGCTTGCCATGTTGGCGGCCTCGCCGGCGCGTTCGGTGGTTCCCTTGACGACGGAGGTTATCTGCTCAAGGGCGGCGGAGGATTCCTCGAGCGAGGCTGCCTGTTGTTCGGTCCGGCGCGACAGGTCGTCGGCCGATGTGCGCATCTCGCGGGAATTGTTATCGATGGATGCGGTGCTGGTGCTGATATTGCCCAGCGTCATATTCAGCTTTTCGACTGAGGCGTTGAAATCGGTTCTCAGCCGTTCAAGACCCGCGAGGAATGGCTTGTCGAGGTGGACAGTCAGGTCGCCCTCGGAAAGGCGGGCAAGGCCATCGGCAAGCGCGTCGACGGCTTCCTGCATGCGGCGCGTTTCTTCAGCTTTGGCCGCTTCCCGCTCGGCGCGTTCGCGGTCGCTGAGTGAGCGGTTTTCTTCTGCTTCGCGCTCAAGCCGCTCCTTCTCAATGGCCGCGTCACGGAAGACGGCGACCGATCGCACCATCTCGCCGATTTCGTCCTTGCGGCCCTCGCCCTGCAGATCCAGATCGGTGTTGCCCTCAGCCAGCTCGGACATGCTTCCGACCAGCCTCGATATGGGTCTGGTGATTGTTCGCGAGAACAGCACGGCGGCCAGGAGAGCGGCGGCCAGCAAACCGAGTGCAATCAGGAGCACGATATTGCGCAGGGATGCGATGCCGGCGAGCGCTTCGGACCGGTCTATGATGGCAGCGACCAGCCAGTCGGAGCCGCCGAAATCGACCCGGGCAAAGGCGACCTTCGCGACCATGTTTCGGTATCCGTGAAGGTCGCCGGTCGTCATCTGATCGCGGGTTGTCTGTGCAATCAGCGGGGTTTCCAGGCGTGTCTTCAGGGCATTGTCCTCAGGTGATTTGACCGAGTCCGAGATCAGGACACCGTCTTTGCGGACAAGAAGCGTCTCACCGGTTTCACCGAGGCCGGTGGTGTTGTTCATGATCTGGGCAATCATTCCGTTGGGCATCTGCAGCGCGACGACACCATGAATATCCGTGCCGACCACGATGGGTGCGGCGACAAAAGCTGCCGGTGCATCATTGGACGGGGCATAGGGCTGATAGTCCGTCAGAATGAAGGGCTTGTCCGTGCCGGTCGCCATGACATCGCGGAAAATCCTGCCGAGATCGGAATCTTTCCACTGTCCGTCAAGAACATTGGTCGCAAAGTCGCTTTCCTTTTCGACCGTATAAACAACGTTACCGGCGGCATCGATAATGAAGAGATCGTAGTAGCCGTCGTCCTGGATGAAGTTGCGAAATCCGGAGTGATATTTTGCGTGGGTGGAATCGTATCCATCCTTGTCGGCGGTTTCGAGCAGGTTCTTCTGGCCGGCAGGATGCGGATTGTTTTCGATGTAGCGGCCCTGCAGTTCTGTCATGGGATGGTCGCCCAGAAAGCGCCAGCCAAAACTGAATGCGCTTAGAGCGCTCCTGATGTCCTCATCGGTTGCAAGGGCCTGAACGTCTTCCGAGACATCGTCAAGATAGGTTTCGATCTGATTTCTGCGACCGTCCACCAGAGCCTCAAGTTTCTCGAAGGATTTCTCCTCAAGTGCCTGAGAACTGATGACGAGGGAGGCAACGCTGGATGCGCCGATGGCAACCACTGTCAGTATGGCCGCAGCGAGCGGAAGTTTTCGGGAAATCAGCATGGATTAGCGCTTTGCCTCTGATCGGGAAGCGGGCATGCCCGACAGGGCCGCCGAAATCGCGCATCATGCAAATGGACAAAATCCATGGGTCCGGCGGGTTAAATCTATGAGTGTCAGTGTTAATCGGCAGTTAATATTCCCGCATTTCGATATAAATTGCGCCAATACACGCAATTGTATATCAGCCTCTGTTCAAAGCGTGTGGCCAATGTGGCCAGAGAGGATCAGGCAGCTCTGCAGATGCAGAGCTTCAAGCTTTGTGTTCGGGGTTTCCATGGCGTGTGGGGCCGACCGCTGGACGGGTCAGTCCTGTATCAGTTCATCGACCGTGGTGTTGAGCACTTTGGCAATTTTGCAGATTGCCGAAAGCGTTGGCCGTCTCGAGCCGTCTTCGATGCCTGCTACATAGTGTTCATCGAGCCCGGTTCGGGCAGCAAGCTGACGCAGGCTCATACCGCTCAATTCACGGCTATAGGTGACGGCGCTGCCACTATGGCGTGCAGCCTGTGCAATCTCCTGGGTCGCCGGTTCAATAGCCGGCTCAATGGCGGCCTCGACAAGAGACTGGGCTGCCATGGATTCGGCAAGTTCCAGCGAATCGTGCATGGCGTGGAATTCATGCTCCTTCAAAATGACGAACCGCTCCCCGTTGCCGGGAGCCGTGAACGTGCTGATTTCGGAGATAGAGTTGTGGAGCTTGAGTGTCGCCGACTCCCCCCGGTTGCCGTTGGCATGGAAGCTTCGCGCAGCGTTGTTTTTCATCAGGCCTCTCGATGACGCAGTGTGTGTTTAATCGCTCGCCCAGGATGGGGAGATTATATCTTCGTTTGAAAAAGTACAACTTTCTCAGCGGTTTTTAATAGAATCACTATGTAACAGAATTGATGGCCTGTCGCATTTTAGACACAAAATCGCTTGGGGAAAAACACGATTGATTCCCGATTAGGTTGCTTTCCGGGCTAATGAACGCTCCGCCAGTCAAAGCGGAATTCGGATTGCGATCAGTCCGGTGCGCTTCAATACCCAATGGATGCGGTGCCGATACCCTTTCCAGATCGCCTCTTTCTGTCAGGCTCCTGCAGGAAAACGGACTCCCCATCGCCGAGGAGCCTCTCCGATCACAAGGTATGCTGTTCGGGGTCGAGCGTCACCGACCACAACTCCCGGTCGGCCCGGTCCATTGGACGGACGGTCAATTCGGTTTTGGGAAGTGTGTCACTCGGGTCTCCCTGCTTTCGGTTGAGCTGTCCGACACGTCAATGTTTCAGTGCGGTGTTACGCCGCCATGGCCGCCCTTTGAATGCTACTTGAAGGCATTTCCGACAGGGCGGTTCAAATTCCCATGCCTTTCCGGCGTTACACGTGCCGCGAGTCTGTCAGGGATGGATGCAACGTGTATCACGTCCGATTTGCAACGGATTCGGAAAGTGACCGCTACCGGATGTGCCGCGCCACAATTTGGCACGCAGTTGGATTCTTAGCTGTGCGTCCATGGTGGTGGCTCGTACCACGCACAAGGCGAACCGTCACACTGGCAACAAGTGACTGGAGTAAGAGTTTATGGGTAGACAAGCTAGAACAATGGGCGGGTTTGCAGCCGGTCTTGCCAGGCGGCAGGTGCCTGCACGTGGTCCGGGGCGTCTGGTTGCAATCGGCGTCGTCACGGTCTTTGGCATTCTGGCAGGTTCCGCTGTTGGAGCGGCGCTTTACCGGACCGTTCTGCAGGAACCTGCCGCGACGGCCATGTCGATGCTTGAGGTGGCGCCTGCCGCGATTGCCGCCGAAAACGAAAAGCCGGCGGCAAGGATTGCGGCCAAGCCGGATGCTGAACCGAACGATTTGGCAACAGCCAGCGTTGTTGGGGACGCGGCCTCGTCAACGCAAAACGGGGGCAAGCCGCAGGGCGGGATAGCAAATTCCGCTTCAGCCGCCGTTACGGCGAGTTCTGTCGAGCGGGCAGCGGATGCACGCTTCGTGCGCCGTGAAACCGATACGCGTGCGCCCAGTGTCCATGTGTCGCCCGCACGCTTCAAAACTGCCTTTGCACAGCCCATTTTGGCGGGAACCCTTACTGACAGCGGCGAGACCGTGGACGCCGCGCGTACGGGATCGATCATACCGCCGTCCGCAATAGTCGAGTTCGCGGAAACAGAATCCGAAATTATCGAGATGGAAAGCAAGCTGACGGCGCTTGGCGCGGAGCATTTCAAAGTGCCGCAACAATCATCCGTCGTGCCTGTGCCTGCGCCACCCGTTGCCGCGACTGCATTGCCTGAGCCGGGTCTCGTCAACGCGAAGACCCGCAAATGGGTCAATATGCGTTCGGCTCCCAACAATAAGGCGCGGGTGCTGGCGGTGGTGCCGGCACAGGCCGATATATTCGCCGATGAAAACTGCACGCGCTGGTGCGGTGTTGTTTATGAGGGCCGCAAAGGCTTCATCTACAGAACCTTCATCACCCGGGCGGAACGCAGCAGCAAGCCTGTTAAAGTTGCGTCGGTCGCAACCGATGATGACGGTGCATTCAAGGCTTCGTCCGTCTCGGCCTATGCGGTGGCGAATGCAGAAGCTGAGAATATGGGCTTCAAGAAAGGCTGCGCCCGCAAATGGGTGAACCTGCGCGCCGGACCCAGCAGCAAGTCCGAGGTGCTGACCATCGTGCCGGCGGATGCGGAGATCATGGTCGAGACCGACTGTAAATGGTGCGGTGTCGTCTACAAGGGTCAGAAGGGCTACATCTACAAATCCTTTGTCATGTACGAAGACGAGAACAACGGTTGAGCGGCGGCAGCCGTTACCGCCCGGCAGTGTATGAGTAAGCCGGGCGGTTCTCGTCCGTTCGTCGAGACGGTGGAATTCCTACCGGTCACCATCCGAAAAGCGAGCCTCTAGACCAATCGGTCTAGAGGTATATTTGCGCACAATGTGCGCCCCTCGGGTCGTGAGATAGATGACGATTGGTCCTGCGCGCCGGCGAGATTTCTGTTCGACATCGTGCGCCGAATTTCGAATTTTCGGGTAAATCCGGCGGCGCGGGAGCGGTTTTTGACTTCTGTGGATCAGGTCTGAAGATCGTCGGCTCAGCGGTTTCGCGCTTGGAATCTGGCTGATTGCTCAACAGGGGCACGAATATCAGAGGATTTTCAACTATCTGAGTTCATTGAACTAAATCCGCCAGCCGCCTGCTAGACGACTGGTCGGTTTAGCTGCGCATCTCCTTAGGCCGTGAGGTAAGATAGACCATTTATGGCGCGATAGGGAGCGCTGAGATTCCGACTTTTCCACATTAGGGGCCATATGTGGGTTCTCTGTCACATCATTCCTGACCGCCAGGGTCTAGAGATGGGCCGGCCGATTGATTACCCAGTATTTGCAAATTGGGTACGAGCCCGAAGCGTCGGAGTGATTAAATGGCATTGAAGAGCATGGTGATGGAGTTCGGTAGCGGCGTCGATATACGCGGCGGCGATTGTACCAAGGCAGCGGTGCGCGCTGTGGAGGCAGCCCTGCGGCACAACTCCATCACATTCGCGCAGGCCTTCGATCAACCGAGGGAAGCGATGGTCATCAGGGTTGCGATCGGCGTGCCGCGACCCGATGAGGTCGATACCGGCAAAGTGGCAGGCGTGCTTCCCTATGGCTCTGCTGAGGTTCGTGTCGAAGAGGGCGGGATGGAGATCGCGCGCGATGATGGCGGCGTCGGCACGACTCTCGCCAATGCGGCCCTGACTGTTTACCTCGATGTGCCGGAAGGAGGCATGGCATGAGCGACCAGAAGACCCTCAAACGCATCATGCTTGAGATGGGCACGGGCAATGCGTTGCATTCGATGGATTACACCAGGGCGGCGATCCGCGCGGTCGAGGACGCCACCCGTCATTCCTCGCTGACCATGTTCCGCAGTCTCGGCATCGACCCGGACACGATGCAGATCGAGCTGACACTCGCTGCCCGGGAACCGGAGAAGATCAATCTGGACGCGGTGTCCAAAGCCCTGCCCTACGGCACCGTTATTCCAAAGGCCGTCAAGGGCGGGCTCAATGTGATGGATGAGACCAGCGGCCATCCGGTCGTTATCGTCAATGCCGGCCTTGTTGTTCGGGTACCGCTCTGCTCCGCATGTGCTGCGGTCTAATTGTCAATGGCATGCAATTTGGATTCATCAATTAGGGCAACCAGAAAGAGGCCAAGAACTGTCGAGAGCAACACCGGCCAGTAGGCGAGGCTCATACCCGCAGCAAAGGACTGGCTGATGATCGACCTGATCCTGTCGGCTTCCCCGGCACTGTAGCGGGCGAGCACCTCTCCGGCTGCTGCCGCCTTTGCGGATCCCGCATTGAGAATTGAGATATCGGCCGAGGAAATGGAAATTCCGGCCTCCCGGAGCGCGCCCTGAATGCGCATAAGGCCGGAGCCGTACATGATGGCTGTGGCCACCGCCACGCCGATCGCGCCATAGGCCAGATGCAGCATGAAGGACAAGCCGCCGGCAAGACCGGCCCGGGAGGCGGCCACCGCGCTGACGGTGGCGGTGCCGGAAGTGCCCACGGCCAGCGGGGCGCCGAAGCTGATCAGCAGCATGGCCGGCAAAATGGCGTAGTACCCCCATGATGAGGGCAGGAGGATCACGCTGGCGCAGCCCAGCGCGATGAGGACATAACCGGCAAAAAGAAGCCGCTTTGTGCTGTAGGGCTTGTAGAAATTTCCCGCGACAATCGAACCGACCGCCAGGGGCAGCATCAGCGGGATCATGCCGAAGGAGGCGGTCAGAACCGACCAGCCGAGCACCCTTTGCATGAACTGCGGAACATAAAGGAAAGCGACAAAGAAGGACGGCACCATGAGCGCGTTGAGCCAAAGTATCAGCATGAACGCGCGATTGCGCAGCAATTGCGGCGGCAAAAGCGGATCGGCGACCCGGCTTTCCACGAATGGAAACACCAGAAAGAGCAACAGGCTCAGGCACAGAATGCCGATGACGGATAGCGAGCCCCAGCCCCAATCGGTGCCGACATCGAGAACAAACAGCAGCGCCAATATGGCTGAAGACAGGATCAGGATGCCGGAATAGTCGATCTGTTCGTTTTCCGCCTGGGGCGGCTGCCGGGAGATCAGACGGAAGACAAGCAGGGCCGCAATGCTGCCCAGTACTGCATTGACCAGAAAAAACAGCCGCCAGTCGCCAAGATCGGATGCAACGCCGCCGATGAGCGGTCCGATCACATTGCCGCTTGTGACGCCAGCCAGGATGAGCCCCATGACAAGGCCGCGCTGGTCCTCGGTGGCATTGGTTGCGCCAAGCGCAATAGTGCTTAGCCAGATAAGTGCCGCACCCAATCCCTGAACCGCGCGCGCGGCGATCAGAAAACCGATATCCGGGGCAAGGAGACAGCCGACCGACGCGATGATGAAAAGCCCGAGACCGATGAGCAGCACGCGCCGCCGGTCATGGGTATCGCCGAGGCGTCCTCCGGTTACCATGAACATGGCAAATGACAGGGCGTAGATGTTGAGAACCCACTGCGTGGTTGTGATGTCGGCGGCCAGTTCGGATTCGATGGATGGCACAAGCAGAAGCGCGCCGGTAAAATCCGTGCCGATCGTAAAGGCCGTGATCATCAGCGTCGCGATGCCCAGGACCGTATGGCCGCCAACGGGACCCGCTTGCTTTTCTGCCGACATTGGACCTCACCTTTTTTAAGATCAGGACTGCTGCCCGTTCGACATCCGCACCCGATTGATGTCTCTCTTACAGAAACGGTACCCGCAGGCCGGCGGCACTGTCCACGCCACATCTTCCTTGACAATTGCCGGGCATTGCTGTTTATCCGCCGCATTCCGCGACGAGTTGATAACTCCGAGCAGCTGACCGGGACCCGTGCAGGTATAAAGAGATCCCGGAAGCCAACACCCGGCAGCGCGATGCGCCCCCGGGTGCCTTAGTGCTTTGCATGCAGGTCTTGTCAAAGGCGCGGGAGATAACGATCTTTCAGGAACAGCCCTGAAAGCAAAGGAACAACGGATGTTTGAGAGCCTTCAAGACCGCCTTGGATCGATCCTCAATGGACTGACCGGCCGTGGTGCGCTTTCCGAAAAGGATGTGTCGGCGGCGCTGCGCGAGGTTCGGCGGGCGCTGCTGGAAGCCGATGTGGCGCTTGAAGTCGTTCGCGGTTTTACCGACAAGGTCCGTGAACAGGCCGTTGGCGCCGAGGTGCTCAAATCCATCAAGCCCGGGCAGATGGTCGTCAAGATCGTCCATGACGAGCTTGTCGAGATGCTTGGCGCGGAGGGCGTGCCCATCGATCTCAATGCCCCGGCTCCCGTTGTCGTCATGATGGTCGGCCTTCAGGGTTCGGGCAAAACCACGACGAGCGGCAAGATCGCGGCAAGGCTTTCCTTGCGCGACAAGAAAAAGACACTGATGGCCTCGCTCGACACACGCAGGCCCGCCGCGCAGGAACAGTTGCGTCAGCTTGGCGAACAGACCGGCATCGACACGCTGCCGATTGTTGCCGGCCAGTCGCCGACCGAGATCGCGGCACGTGCGGTGCAGGCGGCCAAGCTTGGCGGCCATGATGTCGTCATCCTCGATACGGCAGGACGAACCCATATCGATGAGCCTTTGATGGTCGAGATGGCCGATATCAAGGCAAAGGCGAACCCTCATGAAATCCTGCTTGTCGCCGATGCGCTGACCGGTCAGGACGCCGTTAACCTGGCACGCAATTTCGACGAACGGGTCGGCATTACCGGTCTTGTCCTGACACGCATGGACGGCGATGGCCGCGGCGGCGCGGCTCTTTCGATGCGAGCGGTGACCGGCAAGCCGATCAAGCTGATCGGTACCGGCGAAAAGATGGACGCGCTGGAGGAATTCCATCCGCGCCGTATTGCCGACCGTATTCTCGGCATGGGCGATATCGTCTCGCTGGTCGAAAAGGCCGCCGAAACGATCGACGCCGAGAAGGCGCAGGTCATGGCCGAGCGCATGAAGGCCGGCAAGTTCGACCTCAACGACCTCGCGGAACAGCTCAAACAGATGCAGAAGATGGGCGGCATGTCCGGCTTCATGGGCCTGATGCCCGGCATGGGCAAGATGAAGGACCAGATCGCCGCTGCCGGGCTGGACGATACGGTGTTTCGCCAGCAGCTTGCCATCATTTCCTCGATGACGAGGAAGGAGCGGGCCAATCCGGACATTCTCAAACATTCGCGCAAGAAACGCATTGCGGCGGGTTCGGGCACCAGTTCGGCGGATATCAACAAGCTTTTGAAGATGCACCGGCAGATGGCCGACATGATGAAGGCCATGGGCGGCAAGGGCAAGAAGGCCGGCATGCTCGGCAAGATGATGGGCGGGCTGACCGGCGGTATGGGTGGCATGGGCGGCATGCCCGACCCCAAGCAGCTTGAAGCTCTGCAGAAACAGGCGGAAGCCGCCGGCCTTGGACAGGGCGGCGGATTGCCGGGGCTTGGCGGCGCCAAGCTTCCCGGTCTCGGCGGACCCAAGCTTCCGGGTGTCGGCGGGCTTCCCGGCCTGCCCAAGAAAAAGTGAGCCAATGACGATCGATCCGCAAGAGCGACTGAACGAACTGAGACGATCCATCGATAATTTCGATGCGGCGCTCATCCATATTCTGGCCGAACGCTTTCGCTGCACGCAGGCGGTGGGGCAGCTTAAGGCCGAATTCGATATGCCGCCCGCCGATCCGGCAAGGGAAAAGCGGCAGGTCGAACGCCTGCGAAAACTCGCTGAGGAGGCCGATCTCGATTCCGATTTCGCCGAAGCCTTCCTCAATTTCATCATCAAGGAGGTCATCCGTCACCACGAAGCCTTTCGGCACGGTGCGAACGGGAAGTGACCCTCTGCAAGCAAATCCGAACACGTTCTTAAAGGAAAATTGAATGTCTTTGAAAATTCGTCTGGCCCGCGGTGGGTCGAAAAAACGCCCCTACTACCACGTTGTGATCGCCGATGTGCGTGCACCGCGCGATGGCCGCTTTATCGAGCGTGTTGGCCGCTGGAACCCCATGCTGCCGAAGGATGCCGCGCGCGTTGAACTGAACGAAGAGCGCATCAAGTACTGGATGGAGCAGGGCGCCAAGCCGACCGACCGCGTTCTGCGCTTCCTTGATGAAGCAGGCATTGCCAAGCGCCCGGCGCGCAACAATCCGAAAAAGGCGCTGCCAGGCAAGAAGGCGCAGGAGCGTCTTGAAGAACTGAAGGCGAAGGAAGAAGAAGCCGCAGCCGCTGCCTCCGAGGCTGAAGCCGCACCGGCCGAGGAAGCACCGGCCGAAGAAGCAGCCGTTGAAGAAACCGCTGCGGAATAAGGCGGAACGCCATTGATTGCGAACGGGCGGCTGATAAGGCCGCCCGTTTGTTGTATGGAGCGTGTCATGGCAAAAGATGACGACCGCGTCCTGATGGCTGAGATCGGCGCCCCGCACGGGTTGCGCGGCGAGGTGCGCGCCAAGTTCTATACGGAAGATCCGCAGACGCTGGGCAGCTACGGACCGCTCTTTGACGAGAAGGGGCGGGCCTTCAAGGTGCTTTCGGTGCGCCCGGCCAAAAATGTCGTTGTGCTGCGCCTTGAGGGTGTTTCCGGCCGGGAAGCGGCAGAGGCAATGAAGGGCACCGCTCTTTATATATCACGGGACAGTCTGCCGGATGACGGGCTGGAGGACGACGAGTTCTTCCAGACAGACCTTGTCGGGCTTGCGGTCCTCGATGACGCGGGAAAGGCCTACGGAACCGTTACGAGCGTGCACAATTTCGGCGCCGGCGATATCCTCGAACTTGCAGATCCCGGCAAGCGGGCGGTGATGATCCCGTTTTCGGAAACCGCGGTTTGCGACATCAACTGGGATGACGGGCAACTCATCGTCGATCCGGTCGCGGCCGGCCTTGACGATCAGGGTGAGGATGAGGGACCTGGAAGCAGGCGGCGGCGTCCGCCGAAGCACCGGCCGGCAACATCCCGCAAGGACAGTCGTTCATGAGTTTCCGCGCCAGCGTGCTGACCCTTTATCCGCAGATGTTCCCTGGCCATCTGGAGCATTCCCTGGCCGGCCGGGCGCTTGAACGCGGCGACTGGACCTTGGAAACGGTGCAGATCAGGGATTTTGCCGGCGACAGGCACCGTACCGTTGACGATACGCCTGCGGGTGGCGGCGCCGGCATGGTGCTGAAACCCGATGTTCTGGCCGCCGCGATCGATCATGCCAGCCCGAGAGACGATGCCCGGCCGCGCCTGCTGATGAGCCCGCGCGGGACGCCGCTGACCCAGGAGCGTGTGCGGACGTTGGCAAAGGGTGCCGGGGCAGTCATTGTCTGCGGACGGTTCGAGGGCGTCGATCAGCGGGTTATCGAGGCGCGCGGGCTGGAGGAGGTTTCGGTCGGCGACTACATCCTGTCCGGCGGTGAGCCGGCCGCCCTGGTTTTGCTCGACGCTGTGGTGCGGCTGCTACCGGGTGTCATGGGCAACGACGCATCCGGTCAGTCGGAGAGCTTTGAGGACGGCCTGCTTGAATATCCGCACTATACGCGCCCTGCGATATTTGAGGATCGGCCCATCCCCGATGTCCTTTTGTCCGGCGACCATGGACGGGTCGATGTCTGGCGCCGCGAACAGGCTGAAAAGCTGACGCGTGAGAGGCGGCCGGATCTTCTGGAAGTCAAAAAAAAGACACCAAAGGGATGACAATCGGGCCCTGTTGGTGTATTTGCCCCGCAAATCGGTTTAATCCGAGACCATCAAGCAAAGAATGGTGAACCCGCTGCGCCGAAAGGCGACCCCCGAGGCAAGGACCGAAGGGCAGTCAAGCGCTCTGGCCGTTTTAGAACAAGAAAGGTTCTGGACCATGGATATTATCCGTGAACTTGAGGCCGAGCAGGCCGCAAAGATCGAAGCCAAACGCAAACTGCCGGAATTCTCGCCCGGCGATACGCTTCGCGTTTCCGTTCGCGTGACGGAAGGCAGCCGTACCCGCGTACAGGCCTATGAGGGTGTGTGTATCGCCCGGTCCGGTGGCGGCATCAATGAGAACTTCACCGTTCGCAAGATTTCCTACGGCGAAGGCGTCGAGCGTGTCTTCCCGATCTATTCGCCGATGGTCGAGGGTGTTGAGGTGGTGCGCCGCGGTAAGGTGCGCCGCGCGAAACTCTACTATCTGCGCGAGCGCCGCGGTAAATCCGCCCGCATCACCGAGAACACAAATATCCGTGCCCGTAAGCTGAACGATGCCGAGCGCCAGGCGCTTGCCGAGGAAAAGGCGCGGATCGAAGCCGAGAAGATTGCAGCCGCTGAGGCTCTGGCCGCCGAAAAGGCAGCCGCCGAGGCTGAAGAAAAGGCAGCGGCGGAAGCTGCGGCCAAGGCTGCCGAGGAGCCGGTGGAAAGCAATTCCGCGCCTGAGGATCAGGCGTCGAGCTAGTTTCAGCCGACAATCGGATGAGTTTGAAACGCGCGCCGGTCCGGCGTGCGTTTTTTGTTTGCGCAGATGGCATTTGCGAAAACCTGCGACGACTTGTCTTGCCGGACGGATTCGTGACATTGTTCGCATTCGCCGGCGCTGGATCAAAAGCCCGGCAATCCAGGGAGTTGTTCATGTCTATAGTCAAAACCGTTTTGGCAGCGGCGCTCGCTGCAATGATCGCGCCGGCTGGCGCCATTTCAGCCGATCTGCCGGACCTTGGCGGAAAGACCGTCACCGTCGTGACCGAAAACGCCTATCCGCCGCTTCAGTTCATCGATCCGAAAACCGGAAACCAGATCGGTTGGGAATATGATGCGATGGATGAGATCGCCAAGCGCCTCAACATGAAGGTCGAGTACCAGAACACCAGTTGGGATGCGATGATCCAGGCCGTGTCCGATGCGCAGTACGATGTCGGCATGACGGGGATCACCATCAAGGAAGAACGCAAGGAAAAGGTGGATTTCTCGGCGCCCTATATGCGCTCCGAGATGTTCATGCTTGTGCGCGGCGACGAGGAACGCTTTGCCGACCATACAAGTTTTGCAGCCCTTGAAGACGGGTTGGTCGGTGCGCAGTCAGGCACGACGCCCTTTTATGTCGCGGTTTACGATGTGCTTGACGGCAATGAACAAAATCCGCGTATCAAGCTGTTTGAGACGTTTGGGGCACAGGTCCAGGCGCTCAGGGCAGGAGATGTCGATCTGGTGTTGACGGACGGCACGGCCGGGCAGGGTTATGTCAAGGCCTCGGATGGAGCGCTGAAACTTATCGGCGAACCGCTCGGAACCGAGGATTTCGGCTTCATCTTTCCCAAGGGATCAGATCTCGTGGCTCCGATTGACGCCGCGATTGCGGATATGAAAGCCGACGGCACGATCGACGCGCTCAACACCAAGTGGTTCCTGGAATACGAGCTCGGCAAATAACAACACTGCCAAACCCGTGAACCAAAGCCTGCGGGCAGGACGCCCTGCCCGCATACCGACCGGACGCTATGGCCGCTAGCAGACCTTCAAGCGACAAGGATTTTCCATACTGGCTCGTCGCCGCGGGGATTATCGCCGCCGTGATTGCCATCATCATTGCGACAAATGACCTTTATACCCAGGTCCTTTCGATCGTGTCTAAGGGCGTATGGGTGACCATCTTCGTGACGCTGGTGGGGTTTACGCTGGCTTCGATCCTCGGCCTGATCATCGCGGTCATGGGCCTGTCGCGCTCGCTGATCCTTCGGCAGATCGCCCGGTTCTATGTCGAGATCATTCGCGGCGTGCCTATCCTGGTGCTTTTGTTTTACATCGCCTTTGTCGGTGCGCCGGGCTTTGTCGTTGCCTGGAATTTTCTGACCACGCCGCTACAGGAAGCCGGGCTGATCGAACCGCTGAAGGTTCGCGATATCTCACTGATGTGGCGGGCGATCATATCCCTGACAATCGGCTATTCGGCCTTCATCTCGGAGGTTTTCAGGGCCGGGATCCTGGCTGTCGATGAGGGGCAGATCGAGGCGGCGCAGGCGCTCGGTCTGTCGCGCTGGCAACGTTTTCGTCTGATCATCATGCCCCAGGCGCTGCGAACCATCCTTCCGCCGCTCGGCAATGACTTCGTCGCGATGGTCAAGGATTCCTCGCTGGTTTCCGTGCTCGGCGTCGCGGACCTGACGCAGATGGGCAAGGTCTACGCATCCGGATCGTTCCGCTTCTTTGAAACCTACTCCATCGTCGCCTATATATATCTCCTGCTTACGGTCGGCCTGTCGCTCATGCTCCGAGCGCTTGAACGGCGGCTTCGCCGGGCCGGCTTTGATGCGGATGCCGGCTGATTGCCGCATCGCTAAAAGCTTGATAAGAACGGTTCCAATGACCCAGAACATGATCATTGCAGGCATGAAATATACCGGCCGTGTCCGTTGCGGGACGTCGATTGCCTACCTGCCAGTGCATGATCACAAGCGGTTGCCGGGGCGGTTTTTCGCCCGCCTGCGGCACTCTGACGGCCTTCTCTAGCAAGAGCCTCAACCGTACCTAGCCATTGACCGTCTAATCGGACCTTTACCTATGACTGAAGCAAAAACTCTTTATGACAAAATCTGGGACGAGCATGTCGTCAACGAGCAGGAGGACGGAACCTGCCTGCTCTATATCGATCGCCATCTGGTCCATGAAGTGACCAGTCCGCAAGCCTTCGAGGGCCTGCGCATGAGCGGACGCGGCGTACGCCATCCGCACCGCACGCTGGCGGTCGTCGATCACAACGTGCCGACCACGCCCGACCGCAAGGAAGGCATCAAGAACGAGGAAAGCCGCATCCAGGTGGAAGCGCTTGCCAAGAACGCGGCCGAGTTCGGTGTCGATTATTTCCATGAAGCCGATATCCGCCAGGGTATCGTGCATATCGTCGGACCGGAGCAAGGCTTCACGCTTCCCGGCACCACCATCGTGTGCGGTGACAGCCACACATCCACACATGGCGCGTTCGGAGCGCTCGCCCACGGAATCGGAACGTCCGAGGTCGAGCATGTGCTTGCCACGCAGACGCTGATCCAGAAGAAAGCCAAGAATATGCTGGTGCGGGTGGACAATACCGTCCCCGAAGGCGTTACCGCCAAGGATATCATCCTGGCGATCATTGGCGAGATCGGCACGGCTGGCGGTACGGGCCATGTGATCGAGTTTGCGGGGCGGGCCATCACGGATCTGTCGATGGAAGGCCGCATGACGGTTTGCAACATGACGATCGAAGGCGGTGCGCGCGCCGGCCTTATTGCGCCGGACGAAAAGGCATTCGAATATCTCAAGGGGCGCCCGCGGGCGCCGCAGGGCGAACACTGGGATATGGCGGTCGAGCACTGGAAGACCTTGCGTACCGACGAGGGTGCGGAGTTTGACCGCACGGTTGTTCTCGATGCGCAGCACCTGCCGCCCATCGTTTCCTGGGGGTCTTCTCCGGAAGATGTGGTTTCCGTCACCGGCGTGGTGCCGAACCCGGACGATATCCAGGATGAAAACAAACGGGCATCCAAACAGCGTGCGCTCGACTATATGGGGCTGACAGCCGGAACCAGGATCACCGATATTCCGATCGACCGGGTCTTTATCGGTTCCTGCACAAATGGGCGTATCGAGGACCTGCGCGCCGCGGCAGCGGTCTTGAGCGGGCACCAGGTCAATGAAGGTGTCAATGCCATGGTTGTTCCGGGCTCGGGCCTTGTCAAATCGCAGGCCGAGCAGGAAGGACTCGACCGTATCTTCATCGATGCCGGCTTCGAGTGGCGGGAGCCGGGATGCTCCATGTGCCTGGCCATGAATGACGACAGGCTAAAGCCTGAGGAACGTTGCGCGTCGACATCGAACAGGAATTTCGAAGGTCGTCAGGGGTACCGTGGCCGCACCCACCTGGTCTCGCCTGCGATGGCTGCGGCGGCTGCCGTTGCCGGACGGTTCGTCGATATTCGCGACTGGTAACCTTCCGTAAACCAAGACTTCTTTCCCTTTGGGGGCGGGTTTGTAATCCGCCCCTTTATTGTGTTTTGTGCCCGCAATTGCGTGGCCGGGCATCTATTCGTTTACTTCAAATTAGGCCCTTTCGTGTACTCGCTATGTCTAAGGGGGACGATGTGGGTTTGTCATACATCCATGCGGTCAATATGGGGCTTGCAGCCGCGGTCATATGCGGATTGTCGGCGATATTCCTGTTTGACCGAAGCCGTAAATCGGCCCTTTGGTGGATGCTCAGCTTTGCCGCCGTCCTGCTTTCGGCCCTGTCATCGGCCGCGCTTCCGTTTGTAACGGCGCAACCGATAGCCGGCTATGTTTCCTTCGCGTTCACCATCATGGCGATCACCTGTCTGAATGTCGGGATAGCCTGGCACTACCGGGTCGCCACGCCGTGGCGGATCATTGACACGGTTGTCGCGGTTACACTCGTCGTGACCTTCATATCAACAATGGTGTTGCCGATCGGTCCGGTTTCCTGGACTGTCGAAGCGGTATCGCTTGCCGGTGCGCAAGCGGTCGGATTGTTCATCCTGATGCGATCCGAAAAGGGCAAACGGGACCGGGTGTTTATCGCGTTTCTGGCCCTTTCCATGCTGAACTTCCTGTCACATCCGGTGCTGGAAATGATGGCCCGGATTGAAAATGTGCAAAATGGCCTGGCCGATGCTGCCGTCGCCATGCACATCAACAATGCGCTGATCATGATCGGCCTTGCCACCTTCCTCATGCTGAGGCTTGCCAATCAACTGCTTGCTGATCTGAAAGGCCAATCGGAAACCGATGCGCTCTCTGGCCTTCTCAACAGAAACGGTTTCAACGCGGCGGTGCATTCAGCCCGCGACCGGCGGTCTAGCAAGGGGACCGCGTCCCTCGTCATCTGCGACCTGGATCATTTCAAGTCGATCAACGATCAGCACGGCCACCATGTCGGCGATCGCGTCATAGCCGCATTTGGCCGGCTCGTGCGCGCTGGCGCGCGTGATGGCGACGTGTGCGGCCGTGTCGGCGGTGAGGAGTTCTGCATATACCTGCTGAATTCGGATGCGCGCGCTGCGCGCCTGTTCGCCGAATGGCTCAGGGTCGCGTTTGCATCAACAAGCTATTCGGAACTGAGTTCCAATACGCGCTTTACCGCAAGCTTCGGCGTCACACAGGTTCAGGCGGACGAGACAATAGAAGAAGCCTATGTGCGTGCCGACAAGGCGCTCTATCAGGCCAAGCGTGATGGACGCAATTGCGTCCGCTCGGTCGGAGAAGCGTCGGAGCTATCCGGAATTAAATTCTCATCCGCCGCTGGCTAAAGCGGCCTTTCATCGTCAAGGCCGAATGATGCAGATCTTTGTCTGATCGTCGCAGTCCATCGCCGGCTGGGCATCACCCACATCGATGATTTTCGGTCCGGGTCTCGGCAGCATTTTCTTCGGCGGATTGATCGGCGCATAGTTGCCCCGGTCGCGATCGACATAGAAATAGATGCCGTTGCCCTTGAACTGGCGGGCGGATATGGCGCCGGAATAGGTGCCGACACCCTTGATCTTGGTCGGTAAACCACCATCGGCATTGGCCGGGGCCACGGCGAGCATCGGTGCAATCATTGCAGCGACGGCGAGGGATACGAGTGAACGCTTGGACATGGCAAAGCTCGTTTCGTTAACCAATGCGGACAACCCCGCATGTTGACTCATTCAACCGCACACGGATATCCGTCTGTTAAATCTAGGGTTTTCACTGCTTGTTTGCCAAGGGCGGGGATGTAAACCTTTTGTTAAGGTTAACAGCCGCACATCTCACTTAATGGCGGGTGACCTTTTGTTTCAATCTAAGCCAGACTTGCTCTATGAGTAAGGCAAATGTCCATGAAAGCGGAGTATTGCGGGCACCATGACTGCCGAACCGAAAATCGATATCAAACTGATGCGGCTGAAAGATGCGCACGAACTTGCCCCTCTGATTGCTGCCTATGCGCAGTCGCTCAAGCGCGGCGCGCCCCGCAGGCCGGACGAGTTCTATGCCGAAACGCTGCTTCAGGACCGGGTGGCGCAGCTCCTGGGTGCGCGGATCGATGGTGAACTGGTCGGGTTTCTGATCTTCTACGATTTGCCGGATGCTGTCACCGGCATGCGCTTCGGTCAGGTCGATCACCTTTATGTCCATCACGCGCAGCGCCGAAAGGGCATCGCCAAGGCCATGCTGGATGTGCTTTGCGAGGATGGTGAATCACGTGGGTGGAGCAAGCTGGTGCTCAATGCGCCGCGGCAGCCGGACGAAGGCAGAAAGCTCTACGAGAGTCTCGCCGCCACCGCCGATTGGGCGGGATTCGTCATCAGTTTCGAGCGATAGGGGCAGTATGGCCGCGTGTTTTGCAGCAATATTGCGCGGTGCAAGATTTTTTTCTGCCGGGTTTATATCGCGAATTTAGACTTTTGACGCCTTTCAATCGATTTGGAAGCGTTCTAAGAGTCGTAAAGCCGTGGAGACGACCGGTTTTGTCATAAACCACGGTGTATTCAGCGCTTTGACGCACCGCGGCAAAGACACTATTAACATCCGGCGAGAGCCGCAGCCGCAGCGCTGAGAGCCCGGACGCGATATGGAACTGAATTCGGAGGCCCCATGGCCAACGCCAGACAGAACAGACCCCTTTCCCCGCATCTGAGTATCTACAAACCGCTCCCGACTATGGTTATGTCGATCGTCCACCGCATCACCGGCGGGGCGCTTTATTTCGGAACCGTACTGCTTGCATGGTGGCTGATTTCGGCGGCGGCCGGTCCGTCCTATTTCGAACTGACCAACGCGATCTTCGGATCGCTTATCGGTCGCCTGATCCTGTTTCTTTATACCTGGGCGCTGCTGCATCACATGTTCGGGGGCATTCGCCACCTCATCTGGGATACGGGACGGGCATTCGACAAACATGTCAGTACAAAAATGGCCTGGGCCACGCTGATCTGTTCCGTCTCCTTGACCATCATCCTTTGGGCAATCGCCCTGATTTCATCTTAAGGGAGCGTAGTGATGGATATGCGCACGCCGCTTGGCCGGGTTCGCGGCCTGGGTTCAGCCAAGGAAGGCACGGACCATTTCTGGCGCCAGAGACTGACTGCCGTCGCCAATGTTCCCCTAACGATCTTTTTCGTGATTTTTGTGCTCGTCTATCATGGCGAGTCCTTTGAGACGGTTGCTGCGGCGCTGGGCAATCCGATTATCGCGGTTCTCATGGCGCTGACCATTCTATCGCTGGTCATTCATATGCGGCTGGGTATGCAAACGGTCATCGAGGACTATATCCACGGGGAAGGCCTGAAAGTCGTTCTTTTGATGGCCAACAGTTTCTTTGCCGTCGCCATTGGCGCGCTTTCGCTTTTTGCGATTTTGAAACTCGGATTTGGAGGCTGACAGCGCGATGGCAAATACCAACGGACAGGGCTACGAGCTGACGGAACACATGTTCGATGTGGTTGTGGTCGGCGCCGGCGGCGCCGGGCTGCGCGCCACGCTGGGCATGGCGGAGCAGGGCCTGCGCACGGCGTGCATCACAAAGGTCTTTCCGACCCGCTCGCACACGGTCGCGGCTCAGGGCGGGATTGCCGCCAGCCTGCAGAACATGACGCCGGACAGCTGGCACTGGCACATGTACGACACCGTCAAGGGATCGGACTGGCTGGGCGATAACGACGCCATGGAATATCTGGCGCGCGAGGCGCCGGCGGCGGTCTATGAGCTTGAGCATTACGGCGTGCCGTTCTCGCGCACCGAGAATGGCAAGATCTATCAGCGGCCCTTTGGCGGGCACATGCAGAATTTCGGCGAGGGGCCGCCGGTGCAGCGAACATGCGCGGCGGCCGACCGCACCGGTCATGCAATCCTTCATACGCTCTACGGCCAGTCACTGCGTCATAACGCCCAGTTCTTCATCGAGTACTTCGCCATCGACCTGCTGATGGATGATGATGGCGTGTGTACCGGGGTTGTGGCCTGGAACCTGGACGACGGAACGATCCATGTGTTCCGTGCCAAGATGGTGGTGCTCGCGACCGGCGGCTATGGCCGGGCCTATTTCTCGGCGACATCGGCGCACACATGCACCGGCGACGGGCATGGCATGATCGCACGGGCCGGACTGCCGTTGCAGGACATGGAATTCGTCCAGTTTCACCCGACCGGCATCTACGGCGCGGGCACGCTGATCACCGAAGGCGCGCGCGGAGAAGGCGGCTATCTCGTCAACTCCGAAGGCGAGCGATTCATGGAGCGTTATGCGCCGTCAGCCAAGGATCTCGCCTCGCGCGATGTGGTGTCGCGCTGCATGACGATGGAAATCCGCGAGGGGCGCGGGGTCGGCAAGGAAAAGGATCATATTTTCCTGCATCTCGATCATCTCGATCCCGCAGTTCTTGCCGAAAGGCTGCCTGGCATATCGGAATCGGCAAAGATTTTCGCCGGCGTCGACGTGACCCGCGACCCGATCCCGGTATTGCCGACCGTTCATTATAATATGGGCGGCATTCCGACGAATTATCACGGTGAAGTGCTCAACCCGACCAAGGACGATCCCGATCGCATTCAGCCCGGCCTGATGGCCGTTGGCGAAGCGGGCTGCGCATCGGTTCACGGTGCCAACCGGCTGGGTTCCAACTCGCTGATCGACCTGGTCGTGTTCGGCCGGGCCGCGGCCATCAAGGCCGGCGAGGTGGTTGACCGCAACAGCGATGTTCCGCCGGTGCCACAGGCCTGTTTCGACCGCATTATGGACCGCTTTGACAGGCGTCGTCATGCCGACGGCTCCATTCCGACGGCAACGCTGCGCGACAAGATGCAGCGGGCGATGCAGCGGGACGCGGCGGTCTTCAGGACACAGGAGACGCTCGAGGCCGGGTGCCGCAGCATGGATGAGATCTACAAGGAGCTCGCCGATGTGCGCACGACAGACCGGTCGATGATCTGGAACTCCGATCTTGTCGAAACGCTCGAGCTCGACAATCTGGCAGACTGCGCCATGTTGACCGTCTATGGCGGCGAGGCACGAAAGGAAAGCCGGGGCGCCCATGCGCGCGAGGACTTCCCCGACCGCGATGACAAAAAATGGCGGATCCATACGCTCGCCTGGATCGGCAAGGACGGCAAGGTGACGCTGGACTATCGTCCCGTGCGTACGGAGACGCTGACCACCGAGGAAGAAGGCGGCATCGAACTTGCCAAGATCGCGCCCAAGAAGCGTGTTTACTGACAGGAACCCGGCACATGGTTGAATTGACGCTCCCGAAGAACTCGCAGATGACCGAGGGAAAGACGTGGCCAAAGCCCGAGGGCGCCACCAATGTCCGCGAGTTCAAAATCTATCGCTGGTCGCCGGATGACGGGAAAAACCCGTCCGTGGACACGTTCTATGTTGATCTGGACGATTGCGGACCGATGGTTCTCGACGGCCTGTTGTGGATCAAGAACAAGGTCGATTCCACGCTGACGCTCCGCCGGTCCTGCCGGGAAGGCATTTGCGGTTCATGCGCGATGAATATCGACGGCACCAACACGCTCGCCTGCACCAAGGGCATGCAGGAGATCGAGGGGGCCGTGAAGATCTATCCCCTGCCCCACCTTCCCGTGATCAAGGACCTGGTACCCGACCTCAACAATTTCTATGCGCAGCACCAGTCGATCGAGCCGTGGCTGAAGACAACGACACCGGAGCCGCAGACGGAGTGGCTGCAGTCGCATGAAGATCGGGTCAAGCTCGACGGTCTTTATGAATGTATCCTGTGCGCCTGCTGCTCGACCTCCTGTCCGAGCTACTGGTGGAATGGCGACCGGTATCTCGGTCCGGCCGTGCTGCTCCAGGCCTATCGCTGGCTCATCGACAGCCGTGACGAAGCGACGGGCGAGCGGCTCGACGAACTGGAGGATCCGTTCCGCCTCTATCGTTGTCATACGATCATGAACTGTGCGCAGACCTGCCCGAAGGGCCTTAACCCCGCAAAGGCGATTGCGGAAATCAAGAAGATGCTGGTGGAACGGCGCGTTTAGGGCCTCTGCCGTTTACACCTCAAGATCGCGGATGATGGCCTCGTCGTAACCGATGCGGTCAAGAATATCGTCCGTCTGTTCGTCAAACTCGGCCTGGGTGAGGGCGCAGCGGACCGCCATATAGAATATGACGGCGCTGAAGGCTGCGCATGCGGCGATATCATAACCCTGCGATATGACACCCAGACCGCCAAAACTGCCGAGCCAGGACAACACGCCCAGACCGGCAATGTATGGCAGCAGCCAGGCGGCCTGGCGCAGATTGAGCTCCTCGCGGTTCATCGAACGCAGCCGCACAAAAAACAGCACCGCCCCAACCAGCATGGCCAATCCGAGCACCTTGACCGTGTGCCAGCCGCTCCAATAGACGATGAGCGTTGCCAGGATGAACGTCGTATAACCAAAGACGCTGACGGCAGGCAGGCGGAAGGGACGATTGTAGCCTGAAGCCAGCGTCCGTAGTGCAACAACGGCGATCGGGCCGACGATAAAGGACAGCACCACAAGCGAGCTGTGCGTGGCGACGAGCTGGGAAAAATTGAGGAACAGCACCGCGACCCAGCCGATGACAAGGTTCATGAGCAGCGCGTTAAGCGGAACGCCGAAGCTTGAAAGACTGGCAAATATCTGCGGCATGAAGCGCGTGTGGGTCAGGGCCAGAACCAGCCGCGCATTTGCGCCCACTGCGACAAGGGCCGAGCCGAAGGGTGAAATGATGGCGGTCGTGTTCATCAGGCTGACAAGCCACAGGAGTCCAAGCGCCGTGGCAATCGACGCCAATGGTCCGCCCTTGTGCGTAAAATGGAGGCTGGCCCAGCCGCCTGAGAGATCTGCCGGTGAAAGGGCTCCGATAAAGGCGATCTGAAGCCCCATATAGATCAGCAGGCAGATCAGCATCGCGGCAATCATGGCCAGCGGCACATTACGGCCCGGGTTCCGGACCTCACCGGCCATGTCGATCGCATGGCGAAATCCGATCATCGACAAGATGACACCACCCGATGAGACGGCGGACAAAATGCCAACCGTCCCATAGGGCGCGAAGCCTCCTGTTGACGTAAAATTGGACGGCTCGAATGATGAGGCGATGAACATTCCGGTAATGACGACCGGTACGATCACCTTCACCCAGGTGACGGAGGTATTGATGAGCGTGAAAAGGCGCACGCCAAGTGCGTTGAGAACCACAAAGAGCGCCATGAACCCGAGGGCAGCCAGTGAGCCCGGATAGGTCAGGGTTTCATAGGCCGGGCCCTTGAATATCCACGGCGCATAGGGTGCCAGATAGCGCAGTGTCGCCTCGACCTCGACGGGAGCAGTCAGAAGATAGCCGAGCCAGGCGGTCCAGCCCATTGCAATGGAGACGACATTGCCATGGGTTACCTGTGGTATGCTGGCTATTCCGCCAGGAAGTGGAAACATGGCCGATATTTCGGCAAAGGTCAGCGCCAGTGCCAGCATTGCGAGCGATCCGACCAGCCATGCGATGATTGCAGCCGGCCCGGCAAGCTGCGATGCCAGCAAAGGTGCAAAGAGCCAGCCCGATCCGATAATGCCGCTGACACCGAGGGCGATCAGCCCGACGAGACCGATCTCCCTTTTCAGCGTGTTCTGTTCGGCCATGCGGTATGCGCCCTCAATCGTCCGCCAGATGTGACTATGCATCTATTCGGATCAATTGGACAGGGATCACTTGGCTGCCATGTGACCTCGCCCTTTCCGTTGTCACGGTCTCGTGACCGGGTTTGACTTGTTAATGCGGTTGGTTTCTGCACCAATGGCCCGAGTATCGACGTCACAAAATTCCGGAGAAGGCGCCTATGCGGAACTTCCTGATCGCCGGCACCGTTGCTGCCGCAATCCTTGCAGGGTTGGCGGCCTATATGCCGATGGCATCGGTTTCGGCGCAGGCGGAAACGCCGGAAGATGCCGAGGTAGCGATTTTCGCGGGCGGGTGTTTCTGGTGTGTCGAATCGGATTTCGATCACGTTCCCGGCGTCGTTGAAACATTGTCGGGATATACGGGCGGTCATCTGGACAATCCGACCTACAAGGATGTGGTTACCGAAACCACGGGACATCGCGAAGCCGTCAAGATTACCTATGACCCTTCGAAGGTTAGCTATGCCGAACTGCTGGACATCTTTTTCCGCAGTGTTGATCCGACCGATCCGGACGGGCAGTTCTGCGATCGCGGCGAGAGCTATTCAACGGCCATATACACGCTGGATGACGAGCAGAAGAAGCTGGCCGAAGCGTCGAGCGCCGATGCAATGAAGGTTTTGAACAAGCCGATTGCCACGCGGATCATACCTGCGAGCACGTTCTATCCGGCCGAGGATTACCATCAGGACTATTATTTGAAGAATCCGATACGCTACCAGTACTACCGGCTCGGCTGCCGGCGTGATGCCCGGGTGGAAAGTCTTTGGGGCGACGAAGCGCATCGCGGCATCGATAAATCCTACAGGACGCAATAAGCCGGTTTCTGCGGCTAAAGCCTGGCCGGAAGAGAGCAGCGGGCTGGCAGATTCCATCCGGACTGACACCGCATCATCGTTCGCCGGGCTCTCTTATTTGGACTGGGCGGCGGTCACGGATCAATTCACTGGACTTCAATTGTGCAAATTTAATACAAATTTTGCCATCTTTGTGTATTGAATGCCAACGACCCGATATAGGTGTTGACAAGGGGTGCCGGTGATTCCCGGTCTGGATATGGGGAAAAATTGATGCGGAATGGACTGACTTTGATCGCGCTTTGCGCCGTAGTCGCTCTGGCTGGCTGCCAGAGAACGGGCTTTGGGCCGGGGCCCGGACAGCCCGCGCCGCTGTCGCCGGCGCCGGTCGGTGATATTCAGAGCGGGCAGCTTCCACCGCCCGGAGGTACTGATTTCCCGGACGCGCCGACGACGCAGGGACCGAGCGAGCAGGAGCTGCAGGCTGTTGCGGCCAATGCGCCCGAGGTCACGCGGGATGCCATGGTCGGGCGCTGGACCATATCGACAGGCGGCAATAGCTGTGACGTATTCCTTGCGCTGACCAAGTGGACCGGCGGATACCGCGCCGCCTCGCGCGGATGCACCGATCAGGCGGCCCTCATCTCCGCCTGGGATGTCGCCGGCAAGCAGGTTCTGCTCAGCGATTCTTCCGGAAACCAGTTCGCTGCGCTCTACAAGTCCGGCGAGCAGCGTTTTGACGGCACGACGTCTGCGGGACAGCCGATCAGCCTGAACCGCTAGCAAAAGGTGACGGACACCGGCCGCGGGTAGAATTATCCAATGAGTGTCGCAGACCGGATCACTGTCGCGGAGCGGTATAACGGGCTAGCCGAGGCCGGCGACATTGAAAGCGACGACGCCCAGTTGGAGCTGGCAGAGGCGCTTGACCGGATCCTGCTGGAAATACGCGAGCGCCGGCTGACGGCCAAATCCAGCAATCTTGGCTGGCTGTTTGCGCGCAAGCGAAAATCCGCCCCGGCCATCAGGGGGCTTTACATCCATGGCGCGGTCGGCCGTGGCAAAACCATGCTGATGGACCTTTTCTTCGAGCAGATCGCTGCCGAGCGCAAGCGCCGGGTGCATTTCCATGATTTCATGGCGGATGTGCATGGGCGCATTTATGCGCATCGCCAGGCGCTCAAGCGCGGCGAGACGAAACAGGAAGACCCCATCGAGCCGGTGGCCAGCCAACTCATCGCCGAAGCCTGGGTATTGTGTTTCGACGAGTTTTCGGTGACCGACATCGCGGACGCGATGATCCTGTCACGGCTGTTCGAACAGTTGTTCAAGCGCGGCTGTGTCTTGATCGCCACCTCGAATGTCGAGCCGGATGATCTCTATCACAACGGGCTGAACCGACAGCTTTTTCTTCCCTTTATCGATCTTCTCAAATCGCGTGTCGATGTCTTCAGCCTGGATGCGCGAACCGATTACCGGTTGGAAAAACTGCAGCAGTTGCCGGTCTATCTTTCGCCGCTCAACGATGAGACCCGCATTGCAATGGCCAAAGTCTGGCACGAGATGACGTTCGGCCAGATCGCGCATCCCAACACGATCAGCGTGAAGGGCCGCAAGATTGAGGTGCCGCTCGAGGCCGGCGGTATCGCACGGTTCAGCTTCGACGAATTATGCGCTAGGCCGCTTGCGGCCAGCGACTATCACCTCATCGCCCATCGCTACCACACCGTCTTTCTGGAAAACGTGCCGGTCATGGATGAGGACAGGCGCAATGAGGCAAAGCGCTTCATCAACCTTGTGGACATGCTCTACGACGCCGGCACACGCCTTATCGTTTCGGCGGCAGCCGTGCCCGAGGAGCTTTACATCAGCCGCAAGGGACCGGAGGGTTTCGAGTTTGCAAGAACCGCGTCGCGCCTGTTTGAAATGCAGAGTGTTGACTATCTGTCGGCCAGCCGTGCCGCGGAAACCGAAGAACACGACATCTGAATTTGTCACAGTTTGCGAAGAGGTTCGTAAAATTCTTACGTTTACGTAAGTGTTTGTTTATCTAACCGTTTGAAATTCTTACTATCAAAAGTATGAGTTGCCAAAAACGGTCTGGGAGTCTATCAACTTTCCGATTTGCGGCAACCTGACGCAGTTGCCGCCGGGAGAAATGAACTCGGAGGTGTCATTGGATGGCGCGAAATAAAATTGCATTGATCGGCTCGGGAATGATTGGCGGCACGCTCGCCCATCTGGCAGCCTTGAAGGAACTGGGCGACGTCGTGTTGTTCGATATTGCCGAGGGCATTCCCCAGGGCAAGGGCCTGGATATTGCACAGTCCGCACCGGTTGACGGCTTTGACGCCGAGATGACCGGGGCGAACGATTATGCCGCCATCGAGGGTGCGGATGTCTGTATCGTGACCGCAGGCGTCGCCAGAAAGCCTGGCATGAGCCGCGACGATCTTCTCGGTATCAATCTGAAGGTCATGGAGCAGGTGGGCGCGGGCATCAAGAAATATGCGCCGGACGCTTTTGTCATCTGCATCACCAATCCGCTGGATGCGATGGTCTGGGCGCTGCAGAAATTCTCCGGCCTGCCGAAGAACAAGGTCGTTGGAATGGCGGGCGTGCTCGACAGTTCCCGCTTCCGTCATTTCCTGGCCGATGAATTCGATGTCTCGGTCGAAGATGTCACCGCCTTCGTGCTCGGCGGTCACGGCGATACGATGGTGCCGCTGGCGCGCTACTCGACGGTTGCCGGCATTCCGCTGCCTGATCTCGTCAAGATGGGCTGGTGTTCAAAGGGCCGGCTTGAGGAAATCATCCAGCGCACGCGCGATGGCGGTGCGGAGATTGTCGGCCTGCTGAAATCGGGTTCGGCCTATTACGCACCTGCCGCATCGGCCATCTCGATGGCGGAGGCTTATCTGAAGGACAAAAAACGCGTGCTGCCATGCGCTGCGCATCTCTCAGGCCAGTATGGTGTGAAGGATATGTATGTCGGTGTGCCGACCGTGATCGGCGCCGGCGGCGTCGAGCGGGTTATCGAGATCGATCTCAACAAGTCCGAAAAGGATGCGTTCGACAAGTCGGTCGGGGCTGTCGCCGGTCTTTGCGAGGCCTGCATCGCCATCGCGCCGAACCTCAAATAGCCGGAACACGGGATTTCCATCCATGAACATCCATGAATACCAGGCCAAGGCTCTGCTCAAGAGCTTTGGCGCACCGGTCGCTGAGGGCGTGCCGATCTTTTCCGCCGACGAGGCCGCCGAGGCCGCGTCCAAGCTTCCCGGACCGCTCTACGTGGTCAAAAGCCAGATCCATGCAGGTGGCCGCGGCAAGGGCAAGTTCAAGGAGCTTCCCGCCGATGCAGCCGGCGGCGTGCGGCTTGCCCGTTCGATCGACGAAGTCGTGCAGAACGCCGGCGATATGCTGGGCAATACGCTGGTCACCAAACAGACCGGCGAGCATGGCAAGCAGGTCAACCGGCTCTACATCGAAGACGGCGCCGACATTGATCGCGAGCTTTATCTGTCCATTCTGGTTGACCGCACCGTTGGCCGCCCTGCCTTTGTCGTGTCGACGGAAGGCGGAATGGATATCGAGGCTGTCGCCGAGGAAACGCCGGAAAAGATCCTCACCCTTCCGATCGATCCGGATGCCGGTGTGACGGACGCCGATGCGGCAAAACTGTGCGATGCCCTGGCGCTGTCGGGTGATGCCCGCAGCGATGGGATGACGCTGTTTCCTATCCTCTACAAGGCCTTCATGGACAAGGATATGAGCCTTCTCGAGGTCAACCCGCTGATCGTCATGACAAATGGCCGGCTGCGGGTGCTTGACGCAAAGGTGTCCTTCGACGGAAACGCGCTCTTCAGGCATGACGATATCGTCGCCCTGCGCGATACGACCGAAGAGGACGAAAAGGAGATCGAGGCATCGAAATTCGATCTCGCCTATGTGGCGCTCGACGGCAATATCGGCTGCATGGTCAACGGCGCCGGGCTTGCCATGGCAACCATGGACATCATCAAGCTTTACGGCGCTGAACCGGCGAACTTCCTTGATGTTGGCGGCGGCGCGTCCAAAGAGAAGGTCACGGCGGCGTTCAAGATCATCACGGCCGATCCGGCTGTTGAGGGCATTCTCGTCAATATTTTCGGCGGCATCATGCGTTGCGACACGATTGCCGAAGGCGTTGTGGCAGCGGTGAAGGAGGTTGGTCTCCAGGTGCCGCTGGTGGTGCGCCTTGAAGGAACCAATGTCGAGAAGGGCAAAAAGATCATCAATGAAAGCGGTCTGAATGTCATCGCAGCGGACGATCTGGACGATGCCGCACAGAAAATCGTCAAAGCGGTGAAGGGAGCCTGATCGATGTCCATCATCGTCAACAAAGACACGAAAGTTCTGGTGCAGGGCCTGACCGGGAAAACCGGAACGTTCCATACCGAGCAGGCACTTGCCTACTACGGGACCAAGATGGTCGGCGGCATTCACCCCAAGAAGGGCGGTCAGACCTGGACGGGCAATGTCGGGGACGGCACCGTCGATTTGCCGATCTTTGCGTCTGTCGCCGAAGGCAAGGAAAGGACGGGAGCCGATGCCTCCGTCGTGTACGTGCCGCCGGCAGGCGCGGCTGCGGCCATTATCGAGGCAATCGATGCCGAGATCCCGCTGATCGTCTGTATCACGGAGGGCATTCCGGTTTCCGACATGGTCAAGGTCAAGGCGCGGCTTGAAAAATCCTCGTCCAGGCTGCTCGGGCCCAACTGTCCCGGCGTGCTGACGCCCGAGGAATGCAAGATCGGCATTATGCCCGGCAATATCTTCAAGAAAGGCTCCGTGGGCGTCGTATCGCGCTCGGGCACCTTGACCTATGAAGCGGTGTTCCAGACGACCAATGCAGGTCTCGGCCAGACAACGGCGGTCGGGATTGGCGGCGATCCGGTCAAGGGCACAGAGTTCATCGACGTGCTGGAAATGTATCTTGCCGACGATGCGACCAAGTCGATCATCATGATCGGCGAAATCGGCGGCTCGGCCGAAGAGGAAGCGGCGCAGTTTCTTGCCGATGAGGCAAAGAAAGGCCGTTCCAAGCCGACGGTCGGCTTTATCGCCGGACGTACGGCACCTCCCGGACGCACAATGGGTCATGCCGGCGCGGTTATCTCCGGCGGCAAGGGCGGGGCCGAAGACAAGATTGCGGCGATGGAAGCTGCGGGAATTCGCGTCTCGCCGTCGCCGGCCCAGCTCGGCAGTACGCTTGTCGCGCTGCTGAACGAATAAGATGAGAGGGCGCGGCGCGCTGGCCGCCGCGCCTTTTTGCAGCGGACACGCAATTGTGTCCGGATAACAAAAGCGCCGAAAACGGTGCTGGAAAAGAACCTTGAAGCCGCATGAGCGGCAAGAGGCATCAAATGTGCCGTGAAGGACTCCACAAGGACGGGTTCGGACTGCATATTTGATTCGGGTGGAAATGCGCGGCACCGGAAAACGGTGCAGGACACTGAGCGGCGAGGCCGCAACGTATCAAGGAGGCGGGGGAACCCGCAAAGGGCTGATGGCAAGACAGGACGCCAACGAAACCTTCCAGGCGACATCGTTTCTCTACGGCAGCAACGCATCCTATATTGAAGACCTCTATGCGCGCTACGAGGACGACCCGTCCTCGGTGCCGCCCGAGTGGCAGAGCTTCTTTGCCGCCCTGAAGGACGATGCGGACGCGGTGCGCAAGGCTGCGCAGGGCGCCTCGTGGAAACGGGACAACTGGCCGATTGCCGAAAATGGCGAACTGGTCTCGGCACTCGACGGCGATTGGAGCGCTGTCGAAAAACATATTGAGTCGCGGTTGAAGGACAAGTCGGCCAACGGTGCGGCAGTCCTTTCCGATGACGAGGTGCAGCAGGCGACACGCGATTCCGTTCGCGCCATCATGATGATCCGCGCCTATCGCATGCGCGGACATCTGCACGCCAATCTCGATCCGCTGGGCCTTGCCGAAGAGAAAGAGGACTACAACGAGCTGTCGCCGGAGAATTACGGTTTCAGCCCGGCCGATTTCGACAGGCGCATCTTCCTCGACAATGTGCTCGGCCTTGAATATGCGACCATCAACGAGATGCTCGACATTTTGCGGCGCACCTACTGCTCGACCATCGGCGTCGAGTTCATGCACATCTCGAACCCGGAAGAAAAGTCCTGGATCCAGCAGCGTATCGAAGGCCCGGACAAGGGTGTCGAATTCACCCAGCGCGGCAAGATCGCCATCCTGCAGAAACTTGTCGAGGCCGAAGGCTTCGAACAGTTTATCGACGTCAAATACAAGGGCACCAAGCGCTTCGGCCTGGATGGCGGTGAATCGCTTATTCCGGCGCTGGAACAGATTATCAAGCGCGGCGGCCAGATGGGGCTGAAAGAGATCGTGCTCGGCATGCCGCACCGCGGCCGTCTGAACGTGCTATCGCAGGTCATGGGCAAATCGCACCGGGCAATCTTCAACGAATTCAAGGGCGGTTCGTTCACGCCCGACGAAGTCGAAGGGTCCGGTGACGTGAAATATCACCTGGGAACCTCGTCGGATCGGGAGTTCGACGGAAACAGCGTTCACCTGTCGCTGACCGCCAACCCGTCCCACCTGGAAATCGTCAATCCCGTCGTGATGGGCAAGGCGCGGGCAAAGCAGGATCTGCTGGCAGGCCATGCGCGGGGCGAGATTGTGCCGCTGAAGGACCGGGTCAGGGTTCTGCCGCTGCTTCTGCATGGTGACGCGGCGTTTGCCGGCCAGGGTGTTGTCGCCGAATGTCTTGGTCTTTCGGGCCTGCGCGGTCACCGCGTTGCCGGAACAATCCATGTCATCGTCAATAATCAGATCGGCTTCACCACCAATCCGCGTTTCTCGCGTTCGTCGCCCTATCCGTCCGATGTTGCCAAAATGATCGAAGCGCCGATCTTCCACGTCAACGGCGACGATCCGGAAGCCGTTGTCTATGCGGCCAAGGTCGCGACCGAGTTCCGCATGATGTTTCACAAGCCGGTGGTGCTCGACATGTTCTGCTACCGCCGCTTCGGCCACAACGAGGGCGATGAGCCGGCGTTTACCCAGCCGATCATGTACAAGAAGATCCGCGCGCATGAGACGACGTTGCAGATCTACGCCAGGAAGCTCGTTGAAGAAGGGCTGATCGGCGTCGGCGAGGTCGAGAAGATGAAGGCCGACTGGCGGGCGTTCCTGGAACAGGAATTTGAGGCCGGCAATTCCTACAAGCCCAACAAGGCCGACTGGCTCGACGGCGTCTGGTCCGGCATGCGGGTTGCCGACAATCAGGACGAACAGCGCCGCGGCAAGACCGCGCTGACGGTCAAGAACCTGAAAGAGATGGGCCGCAAACTGTCGACGGTTCCCGACGGGTTCGAGGCGCATCGCACGGTGCGGCGGTTCATGGACCATCGCTCAAAAATGATCGAGACCGGCGACGGGATCGACTGGGCGACGGCCGAGGCGCTGGCTTTCGGCTCGCTGCTTCTGGAAGGCAATGTGGTGCGGCTCTCCGGTCAGGATTGTGAGCGCGGCACATTCTCGCAACGCCACTCCGTGCTTTACAGCCAGAGCGATGAAGAGCGCTATATTCCGCTCAACAATCTCGGCAAGGGGCAGGCGCTCTACGAGGTTATCAACTCGATGCTCTCGGAAGAGGCGGTGCTTGGCTTCGAATACGGCTATTCGCTGTCAGAACCCAATGCGCTGGTCCTTTGGGAGGCCCAGTTCGGTGACTTTGCCAATGGTGCGCAGGTGGTCTTCGACCAATTCATCTCGTCCGGCGAGCGCAAATGGCTGCGCATGTCGGGGCTGGTGTGCCTTTTGCCGCATGGTTACGAAGGCCAGGGGCCGGAACACTCCTCGGCGCGGCTGGAGCGGTTCCTGCAGCTTTGCGCCGAAGACAATATGCAGGTGGCGAACTGTACAACGCCGGCTAACTATTTTCATGTTCTGCGCCGCCAGATGAAGCGGAATTTCCGCAAGCCTCTAATTTTGATGACGCCGAAATCGTTGTTGCGTCACAAACGGGCGACGTCACAGCTCTCGGAAATGGCCGGTGACAGCTCCTTCCACCGGCTGCTTTGGGACGATGCGGAGGTGCTTAAGGACCAGCCGATCAAGCTGCAGAAGGACAACAAGATCCGCCGGGTCGTCATGTGCAGCGGCAAGGTCTATTACGACCTTTACGAGGAGCGTGAGAAACGCGGCATCGACGATATCTATCTGCTGCGGCTTGAGCAGCTTTATCCGTTCCCGGCCAAGGCGCTGATCAACGAGTTGTCGCGGTTCCGAGACGCCGAAATGGTCTGGTGTCAGGAAGAGCCGAAGAATATGGGTGCATGGGCCTTCATCGATCCCTATCTGGAATGGGTGCTGGCGCATATCGATGCCAAATATCAGCGGGTGCGTTACACCGGGCGTCCGGCGGCCGCCTCGCCGGCGACCGGCCTGATGTCCAAGCACAAGGCGCAACTGGAAGCATTCCTCGAGGATGCCCTTGGCAGTTAGAGACCTGAACGACAGCCATTTTTGAAAAACGGAAACTGAATATCATGGCCACAGAAATCCGCGTTCCCACCCTCGGCGAGTCCGTGACCGAGGCCACCATCGGGACCTGGTTCAAGAAGGTCGGCGATGCGATCGCCACCGATGAGCCGCTGGTCGAGCTTGAAACCGACAAGGTGACAATCGAAGTGCCGGCACCGACGGCTGGCACGCTGTCCGAGATCACCGCCAACGAGGGCGATACGGTGGAGGTGGACGCCCTGCTTGGCCAGATTGCCGAGGGCGCGGGCGCTCCTGCGCCGGCCGCCAAGGCCGAGGCACCGGCAGCATCCGAAGAACCGGCGAATGCCACGCCTGCCAATGCTGCGCCGGCGGTACCATCAGGCGCGGGAACGGATATGCCGCCGGCACCGTCGGCTGCCAAAATGATGGCGGAAAACAAGATTGATGCCGATCAGGTTGCCGGCAGCGGCAAGCGCGGGCAGGTGCTCAAGGGCGATGTCATCGATGCCCTGGCAAAGGGTATCAGCGAACCTGCACCGGCGCCCGCCGTGGCCCGTGCACCCTCCAGCGGTGAAGACGAAGCGCGCGAGGAGCGGGTGAAAATGACCCGGCTTCGCCAGACCATCGCACGGCGGCTGAAGGACGCCCAGAATACGGCGGCGATGCTGACCACCTATAATGAGGTGGACATGACGGCGGTGATGGAGCTGCGCAAGAAATACAAGGAACTGTTCGAGAAGAAACACGGTGTGAAACTCGGTTTCATGGGTTTCTTCACCAAGGCCGTGTGCCATGCGCTGAAAGAAATTCCGGCCGTGAATGCGGAAATTGACGGAACGGACATCATCTACAAGAATTACTGCCATGTCGGCGTTGCCGTCGGCACCGACAAGGGCCTTGTCGTGCCTGTCGTGCGTGATGCCGATCAGATGTCGATTGCCGGGATAGAACAGGAAATCGGCAGGCTTGGCCTTGCTGCCCGTGATGGTGAGCTGAGCATGGCCGACATGCAGGGCGGCACCTTCACGCTCTCGAATGGCGGTGTGTACGGTTCTTTGATGTCATCGCCGATCCTGAACGCGCCGCAATCGGGCATTCTTGGCATGCACAAGATCCAGGAGCGGCCCGTGGCGCTGGGCGGACAGGTTGTCATCCGTCCGATGATGTATCTGGCGCTGTCCTACGATCACCGGATTGTCGACGGCAAAGAAGCGGTGACATTCCTGGTGCGGGTCAAGGAAAGCCTTGAGGATCCCGAAAGGCTCGTGCTTGATCTGTAGCTGTTGAGGAAACAGCCGATGAGAAATGCCAGCCCTTGCCTGCTTGCTTTGGCCGCCGTGCTGATGCTGCCCGTACCGGGCCAGACCGAAGACACGGTCGCAAGGCGCTGCCCGCAGGTTCTTGCCGGCTATGCTGCAAATGATGATGCTGTGCGTCTGGAATTCAACGGATCCGACAATATGAGCTTCCGGTTTCTGGTCGCCGGTGAGGAACCCTATGACGGATTTGTCTTCGAGGCCGAAAACGAACCCGGCATTGCCGGCGTTATCCTCGACAACTGCCCGGATGGGGATGTGACCGGTGTGGAGCTGGACGCCTGCACGGTCTGGCGCGGTCATATGTATGGGATCGACGACAATGGCGGTACCGTCGAGCTCGGCGCCGCCGATGCGCCGGCGGTCGGACAACTTCACCTTAAAGGACTGGCGGAGGCGCTGACAAAGCGCCTGCCAGACTTGGCGGAGCGAATTCCGCAAGATCAGATCGAACGACTTAACCTTGTCGCTTGCCAGGAATAGGCAGCAGGAGAGGAATAGAAGGGACAGATAGATGGCTGAACGTTACGATCTTGTTGTGATCGGTACCGGCCCCGGCGGCTATGTGTGTGCAATCAAAGCCGCGCAACTCGGCCTGAAGACGGCGGTGGTCGAAAAACGCGCCACATTGGGCGGCACCTGTCTCAACATCGGGTGCATACCTTCCAAGGCGCTGCTGCACGCCTCGGAGATGTTTTCAGAAGCCAGTCACGCCCTGCCGGAACTTGGTGTCGAGACAGGCAAGCCGAAGCTTAACCTTGATAAGATGATGGCCCACAAGGATGCGACGGTGAAATCCAATGTGGACGGCATCGCCTTCCTGATGAAGAAAAACAAGATCGATGTCTTTACCGGCACGGGGACGATCCTTGGCGAGGGCAAGGTATCCGTTGTCCCAGAAAAGGGCGACAGTGTCGAACTGGAGACGAAAAACATCGTCATCGCCACCGGCTCTGATGTGGCCGGTATCCCGGGCGTCGATGTCAAATTCGACGAGAAGATCGTTGTCTCGTCGACCGGTGCACTGGAGCTGCCCAAGGTTCCCAAGGAAATGATTGTCGTCGGCGGCGGTGTCATCGGTCTGGAGCTGGGTTCCGTCTGGGCAAGGCTGGGGGCAAAGGTCACGGTTGTCGAGTTTCTGGACAAGGTCCTCGGCCAGATGGACGGGGATGTCTCCAAGCAGTTTCAGCGCATGCTCGGCAAGCAGGGGCTGACCTTCAAGCTGGGTGCAAAGGTGACCGGCGTTTCGGCGACCTCGCGTTCGGCCAAGGTGACGTTCGAGCCGGTCAAGGGCGGCGATGCGGAAACGATCAGCGCCGATGTTGTTCTGGTTGCGACCGGACGCAAACCCTATACGGAAGGACTTGGGCTTGAGAAAGCCGGGGTCGTGCTCGACAAGGCGGGCCGGGTTGAGATCAACGAGCATTTCCAGACCAATGTTTCCGGCATCTATGCCATT
This sequence comes from Hoeflea prorocentri, assembly GCF_027944115.1. Taxonomy (NCBI): domain Bacteria; kingdom Pseudomonadati; phylum Pseudomonadota; class Alphaproteobacteria; order Hyphomicrobiales; family Rhizobiaceae; genus Hoeflea; species Hoeflea prorocentri. Next base: position 43,701 of record NZ_JAPJZI010000002.1, read on the forward strand.
GGCGACGTTGTCGCCGGGCCGATGCTCGCCCACAAGGCTGAAGACGAGGGTGTGGCGGTTGCCGAAATTATTGCCGGGCAGGCCGGACACGTGAATTACAGTGTCATTCCAGGCGTCGTCTATACCCAGCCGGAGGTTGCCTCTGTCGGAAAGACCGAGGAGGAATTGAAAGCCGAAGGCATAGACTACAAGGTCGGCAAGTTCCCGTTTTCAGCAAACGGCCGGGCGCGCGCCATGCTGCAGTCCGACGGCTTTGCTAAGGTGCTGTCCGACAAGAGAACGGACCGGGTGCTTGGGGTTCACATTGTCGGCTTTGGCGCCGGGGATATGATTCACGAGGCCGCCGTGCTTATGGAATTCGGTGGAAGCGCCGAAGATCTCGGCCGCACCTGTCATGCACACCCGACCATGTCCGAGGCCGTCAAGGAAGCTGCGCTCGCAGCCTATGACAAGCCGATTCATATGTAGGCTGTGCTTGTACCCTAGTTGACCGCGGTGACCGTATAGCCGTCGCTGCGCAACAGTTCGACCAGACCGTCCTTGCCCGGGATATGGAGTGCGCCGACGGCGACAAATGCACCACCGTCCTTGAGGATCGGATCAAGGCGCTCTGCCATGGTCTTGTTGCGCGTTTCGATCAGTTCTTTCTCGAACTTTGCATAGGCGCCACTGTCCAGCTCGCCGGTCTCCATTGTCGCGGCTTCGACAAAGGGCATGATCATGTCAATGCGACCGTCGAGATACAAATCCGTCATCGTGGCGGTGACATCATCGAGCACCGGGCTCAGCGCGGCCGTGTCGGCAAGAAGCCGCGCCTGAACGTCGAGCGGAAGACCCGATACGATCGACAGCTGTTCCTTCAGCGTTTCCAGCCCTTCCAGTGTCTTGCCGCTGTCCAGCGCGCCGGTCGCCAGATCCTTGTCGAGAAAAGCAATGCCTTTGGCTCTTCGCTCGATTTCACAATCGGGCACGGCAATCATGCTGAAAATCAACCAGGGCTTCATACGGGAGACAAAAGCCATCGGAATGCCGCGCTCTTCAAGCACCGTCTCCACCAGATCGAAGTCCTCTTCGCTCAAAAGCCCTTCAAGCGTGACGCCTGCATCGAGCATTGTCAGATCGGGATCGGTCATAAGCGATGCCATGGCCCGCTCCAGTTCAACGATCTGCGAGGATTCAACCACCACCACCGCTGCGTCGTCATAGGCGCCCCGGGCCGTTGCGCCGAGTTCAAGGACGCGCGGATCCGTGGTGTGCATTGTTCCGTAAAGCCAGGAGACCGCCGCTCCGTCCTTTTCGATGCGCCAAAGCAGGCTGGATCCGTTGACGATTGCCGCCGCTTCAGCCTTGATCCGTTTCATGGTTTCCGGGTCGTCCTGCGCCATGGTTGCGAGCAGATTTTCACCCCGGCAGGCAATTTCCTCGGCCCGAGCCTGCGACGTGGCCAAGGCCAGAATTACGAAAAACGTTGCGACAAACAGCAGATGCAGCGCCATGGCTGCTGCAAGGGCCCAGTCGATGCGTAGGCGAACCGGTCGAAGCAAAGGGGGTGAAAGGAACGTCATGATCATTCCGTCAGGTTGAACGAGTGGAAGTATTTTAAACGATTGCGGCATGCAAAGCGTTAATTTACAGGCGTTTGGAGAAGCTTGCCTCGCTTGCGGTTAACAAAACCTTACGCGTGTTCAGGCGCGCGGATGTGCCTTTCCGTAGGCCTCCAGCAGGCGTGTGGTGTCGACAGCCGTATAGATCTGGGTCGTTGTCAGACTGGCGTGGCCAAGAAGTTCCTGGATTGACCGCAGGTCGCCGCCGCCGGCCAAAAGGTGGGTGGCAAAGGAATGTCTGAGCGCGTGGGGCGTTGCCGTATCCGGCAATCCCAACGCCGAACGCAGCCTGCGCATTTCCTTCTGGATGATCGCCGGCTGAAGGGCGCCGCCGCGCACACCGCGAAAAAGTGGCCCTTCCGCTTCAAGATGCCAGGGACAAAGATCGCGGTAATGTCCGACAGTTTCCGTGGCTGCGGGTATGAGCGGCACGATGCGTGTCTTTCCGCCTTTGCCGTCAATCTTCAGCGATGTCGGGTTGCCGGCAAAATCGGCCGGCTGCAGCCCCAGGGCTTCGGATATACGCAAGCCGCATCCGTAGAGCAAAGTCAGCACCGCCGCATTACGTGCTGCAACCCAGGGTTCTTCGGCCAGTTGTTCACTGTTGCGGGTGATCGCAACGGCCTGCGTGTCGGTCAGCGCCTTTGGAAGAGATTTCGGCTGCCGCGGCGCGCGCATGGCATTGATGCCGGCGGCATTGGCAAGGCCCCGCTTCTCCAGGAAACGCAGAAAGGAGCGTATGCCCGCAAGACTTCGGCCGAGGGTTCTGGCGCCGACGCCGTTTTTGCGCCTGAAAGCCATGAAGGCGCGCATATCGGCGGGGCGCAGCTCCGAAATGTCCGAAATCCCCGGCGGGCCGCCCAGATGGCCGGTCAAAAAGGTCAAAAACTGCCTTAGATCGCGCAAATAGCCGTCGAGTGTGTGTTTCGAGAGGCGTCTTTGGCGTTCAAGATTGTCCGCCCAATCGTGCATCTGGCGCTGGAGTTCCGGTTTTGCCGCAACGAGAAACGGTTCCTTGGTCATGAGTTCAGAGCGGTCCTATGGGCAAATACCGGGTTGTTTATCCTGCATAAAGTCCGTTTGCCGGTTGAAGACCCGGCCTTAAGGCATTACGTCACCTGCAGTCGATAATTATGGCATTCTTGCCCAGTGCGGTTATGTTACGGTTAACTCGGCGTTTGAGCGGGGCCGGGCTCTGTCATTGTGAGTACACAATTGGCTGCAATAGAACCTGTATACCTTTGCGGGGATGACGAATGGTCCAGAAGCGCTTTCATCTGACTAATTTGGATGACCTGGCCGATAGGCTTGCGCTCGTTTCCTATGGTCAGCCGGGCCATGTCGTCGATCAGCTCATTGCCGAACGCGGCCAGAAGATCGTGAAGAATCCGCTATGGCCGGTGATGCGGCCGTTCCTCTATTCCATTTTGCATTACCGTCAGGCGATCGATTTTGCCGATGCCATAGCCAATATGCCCGGCTACGATGCGATGGAGTATGCGAGTGGCCTGCTGAACCTTGAGTTGCAGGTGAACAACGAAGAACGCATCCCGGCGAGCGGCGGCTTCATTCTGGTCTGCAACCATCCTACGGGCATTGCCGACGGCGTTGCGGTCTTCGATCTTTTGAAGCATCGCAGACCCGACATGATGATCTTTGCGAACCGGGACGCATTGCGGGTCAATCCACGCTATGCGGAGATCATCATCCCGGTCGAATGGCGAGAAGAATACAAAAGCAATGTGAAAGCGCGAGAGACGCTGAAGCTGACCAACCGGGCCGTCAAGGAAGGCAAGGCGACGATCCTGTTCCCTTCCGGGCGTATTGCCTACTGGGCCAATGGCCGGCTGAACGAGCGGCCATGGAAACAGTCGGCAGTCGGTCTGGCGCGGCGCTATGGCCTGCCGGTGCTGCCCGTGAATATGACCGCACGGAACTCCGGCCTCTTTTACTGGCTGTCGAAACACTCGACGGAATTGCGCGACATGACCGTCTTCCACGAGGTGCTGAACAAGAAGCGCAAGACATTCCAGTTCAATATCGGTCACCTGATTGCGCCGGATGACCTGGAAGGCGATGTGGCCGAGATTACCCGTTCACTCGAACATCACTGTGTTTTCGAACTTGCGGATAATCCGGACTGCAGGTTCCATCATCGTACGCCCGCAGCGGCCTGACAGGGCACTTTTCGGGCCTTCCTGCTGGTTGTTGTTGTCTTCCGTTTACCAGGCTGAAAGAATTGTACCCTAGGTTGAACCAAGGTGCATGCAGTGCAACGTCATGTCCTTGGTCTCAGGCGGTTGACAGCCATTTCAGGTGACCGTGTTGCGCTTCGTGAGGCATGAAGCCGCCGCCACATGCTCGCCGGAGCAATTTTCCCGATTTGGTCTGATTTTTCGCAGGACACAATGCGACGGTGGTTTTTTGTCCATAACCCGTAAAGGCTGGATGGTCATCGCGGCCAACGCGGCTCTGGCAGCCGGCGTGGTGCTTGCCGCCTATGTGCTGCCTAAAGGATCCTATGTGGTCGTGGTCACTGCGCCCTGGCAGGGCAGTCACGCGGTCAACGTCATTTCCAAGGCCGGAGGGAGCCTTGTTTCCAGCGGCCGTTATGACTGGATCGCGGTTGCCCATTCCGACGAGCAGGACTTTCCGGTCCGGCTCATGAAAAACGGTGCGGTCGCCGTGCTGGATCACACCCTCGCCTATGGCTGTTTGAAGAGGAATTCCTAGATGAACGCGCTGCAAGCCCTTCGCTCCAAGGTATCATGCGGAATCATTGCGCTTTTGTGGATCAATGTCGCTGTCCTCTTGGCGCGCGCGATCTACGGCACCGATGCTTCCATTCCGGTTTTCCTGGGCGGGGGCCTGATCGTCACGCTGGCGGCGACGGCAACATGGTATTTCGACCGGACGGGACCGGTGACCCGGATCGTTACATCGATTACCCAGTTTGCCCTGGTGTCGCTGCTCGTTTACGCCTTTACCAATTCGCCGCTGCAGATCGACATGCACATGTATTTCTTTGCATCGTTGGCCGTTTGTGCGGCCTGGATCGACTGGCGGGCGATTATTGCCTTTACGATCGCGACAGCGTTGCACCATCTGGTTCTTTATTTCGCCCTTCCGGCAGCCGTCTTCCCGGGCGAATCGGAGTTTAGCCGCGTTGTGCTTCACGCGGTGGTCCTGCTTTTGCAAAGCGGCGTTCTCTTGATGATGTCCTGGTCGGTCGAACGCTCCCTGATCGCAGCCGAATCAGCGACAAGGGACGCGGAAGCGGCGCAGGAAGCCCTGTCGCAAGAATCGGCAAGGAGCAATGAACTGCACGCCCAATCGAATGAAGAACGTTCGCGGCGCGAAGCAGAAAAAGAAAGAGCGGCGGAAGATCTGAACGCGGCCATAGACCGGATCGGCGCTGGCCTCGGGCGCCTTGCCGAACGGGATTTTTCCGCCAGTATCGATGTCGCCTTCAGCGGCGATCTCGATCAGCTTCGCATTGATTTCAACCGCGCCGTCGACCAGCTGCGGTCGGCGCTCAACGATATCAGCGTAAGTGCAGGGAACATCACGTCAGGCTCCGTCGAGATCCGCACGGCCACCGATGATCTCTCGCGCCGAACCGAGCAGCAGGCGGCGTCTCTGGAAGAAACCGCGGCGGCGCTCGGCGAGATCACGACGACGGTTCAACACGCGGTGGAACGGGCCGAGGAAGCACGCAAGATGGTCTCCGAGGCGAAGGTCGATGCGGATGAATCCGGCGAAATCGTCGAGAAGGTCATCAACGCGATGCAGGAGCTTGAGGAATCGTCCAAGACGATCGGCCAGATCATCGGTGTGATCGAGGACATCGCCTTCCAGACCAATCTCCTGGCTCTTAATGCAGGGGTTGAGGCGGCCCGGGCAGGTGAGGCCGGAAAGGGTTTTGCAGTGGTTGCGCAGGAAGTGCGGGAACTGGCACAGCGCGCCTCCAATGCTGCCAAGGAAATCACCGGTCTCATCGCCACCAGCGACGTGCATGTCACTTCCAGCGTGGAGCTGGTCAACAAGACCAGCTCGGTGCTTTCCAATATCGCGGGCAAGGTGGTGGATATCGATCAGCATATCGACGCCATTGCCAACTCGTCGCGCGAACAGTCCGCCGGGCTGCAGGAGATCAACGTGGCCGTCAGCCAGATGGACCAGTTCACCCAGCAGAACGCAGCGATGGTCGAAGAAACGACGGCCTCTACCCATAGTCTCGCAAGGGAGCTTGAAGGCCTGACGAGCCAGATCGAGCAGTTCGATCTTGGCGGAGCGGCGTCATTCCAGTCCACACATGGCGGGTATGAAACCCAGATCGAGACCGGAGACGAGGAGCATCAGGTATCGGCGGCCTAGGGACCTTCACGTCCCGGTCAGAATCTTAAAGGCTGCCTTGCCGATGCAACAAACTCGGCATAGCTTCTCGGCATGTATTTACGCACCATGTCTGCCGCGAATTACCGGTCCCTGCGATCCATCCGCATGGATCTGGGATCGGTCAATCTCTTTGTCGGCGCGAACGGAGCCGGGAAATCCAACCTCTATAGGGCGCTGCAACTCGTCAAGGCGGCTGCCGAAGGGCGTCTGACGCATCTGGTTGCCGAAGAGGGCGGCATTTACTCGGCGTTCTGGAGCGGTGGCACGCGCAAGCAGGAAAAGGCCCGGATCCGGCTTTCGGCGGAGATCGTCGACGAGAACACCGGCATTGTCTACGGCTACAGTGTCGAAACGGGATACAAACAGGCAGAGCCGTCTGCGGGTTTTCTCCATGAGGCGCAGATCAAGACTGAAGAGCTGACGGTCGATACCGGCCGGCGCCCGGTGGTGACCATGCGGCGCAAAGGCGCGCACATCACGGCTCGTGGCGAATCGGGTCGAATGGAAGACTATCCGGAGCAGGCCCTGACTTCGGAAACGGCCCTTTTTTTGCTTGGCGATGCCGGTCGTTATCCGGAAATCAGCACACTGCGGCACATTATCGGACAATGGCGCTTCTACCACGGCTTCCGCTCCGATGCAGGCTCGCCCCTGCGTCTGCCATGTCTGCCCATCACCGCGCCGATGCTTGACGAGGACGGAGCCAACATTGCTGCGGTTTTTGCGACCATTGCCCATACGCGCCAGGATACAATCGATCTCGACCGAGCGGTCTACGATGCCTTTTCGGGTGCTGCGCTATCCATTCCCGTGCCGGAGGAATATGCAAGTTTCGGCCTTGTGCTCCCAGAGTTTCCCAAGCGTGTGTTCCAACCGCGCGAACTGTCCGACGGACAGATCCGGTTCCTGGCGCTGGCGGCTGCGCTTTTGTCCTACCGCCGCCCGCCCTTCATTGCGCTCAACGAACCCGAGGCAAGCCTCCATCCCGATATGCTTCCGGCGCTAGCCGCCATGATCGCCAACGCCTCCGCCGACTGCCAGGTCTGGGTTGTGACCCATTCACAGGCGCTGGCGGACGCCATTTCCGAGCGGTGCGGTGTGCGTGCAAAAACCGTCATCCGCCGCGACGGCGCCACCTGGATCGAAGGCATGACGCTGACGGGGCGGATCGACGATGAAGAGTAATGGTCTCAATCGTTGTAAATCAGGTTAAAACAAATGCGTCACATAAACGCAGTAGTTGTGCCGTACACATAGGATCAATCGCCCAATACTGGGTGATTACTTATCTACAACAGAATTGCGACGGAGGGTGTGATGAGTTTTCTGCAGATAGCAAGTTGGAATATTGAGCACTTGTCTGGTTCCAGCCGAGAGGCTAAGCGCCAGAGTGCCTTTGCATTGGCCGATCATATTGAGATGGCCGGTGTGGACATCATTGCGCTTCAAGAAATCTATGTGACCGAAGCGGATGAAGAAATTCAACTCAACGACGGTGGACCGACTATCTCATCAAGTGCCACAGATGACCGCCGCAATGCCGAGTTGGATGTGGTCTGCTACCTGTTGCAGGAGCATCTGGGTGATCCGTGGTCCTATCTCATTCTTCCGAATCGGAATGCCGGCGACAAGTCGCAGCTTTGCGCTGTGATGTGGAACGCCAACAGGGTCCAGAAAACAGCGCACATGAAAATCGACGTGCCGCACAAGGATGGCGATGACAATCTGTGGGATCGCGCGCCTCACGCTGTGAAATTTTCGGCAAAGTTGAAAGTTTGGCGACTTGACCAGGATGACGAGTGGATTGAAACGGAGGTTACGAAGAGTATTGCGCTCGTTCCATTGCACATGAAGTCAAATTACGGTGGCGTGACCAAGAACCGTCGTGTTCGCGGCAAGGAAGCAAAGGTCCTGTGCGAGCAGCTCGACGAAGTACGCGACCAAATCGACAACAGCTTGATTCTGATCGGCGATACAAACATTCTGAACAATGAAGAACCGGCGATTGAGCGCTTCGTGGACAGCGGACTGATCGACCTCAACAACAATGACGGGGCGACCTATTGGAGCAAGCAGTACGGCGAAGCTCCATTCGACCGTGTGTTCGTTGCGGAGGGCCGTGATGAGTTCAAGTATTCTCGCCAATACGTGCTGCGTTCATCCGATCTGGCGGCCCATGATCTCTATCTCTCCGATCATTATATGATCAAATTGAGTGTCAAAGCCTATCTTGATGATGACGATCCGCGCGAAGGTATCCAGTAGGTCTACGACGGCCGCGCTGTTTGAGCGCGGCCTTGAAGGCACCTGCGGATAGAAAGCCCGTTTTGGCCGCGGCCATTGTTTATGCTGTTAGTTGGTCAGGTTCAACCGGGATTGAGTGCCAAATGGCATTGCCGTCGATACCCGGATGGGCCTTGCCTGCATATCGAGCCGTGTGCCGACCATGATCATGCGCATGGCGTCCTCGGCGGCGCGGCGCAAGAGCTTGTGCGCGCTGCCGATTGCGGCTTCGAGTGTGCAGGGGCGTTTGATGATGGAGGCGAAAGCATCGATGCCGGCATCGAAAGTGCGGTCAACGCCACTGCCGATCGTACCGGCAAGGGCAATGGCCGGGATGCCGAGCTCGCGTGCCCGCCTTGCGACTTCGCATGGCACCTTTCCGTAGGGGCTCTGGCTGTCGAGCGATCCTTCCGCCGTGATCAGCAGATCGGCATCGCCGAGCATGGCTTCAAAGTCGAGATACTGCATGACAATATCAAAACGCGGATGCAGGGTTGCGTTGGCGAAGGCGGCAAGGCCGGCGCCGAGGCCACCCGATGCGCCGGAACCATTGACGTAACCGATATCGAGGCCAAGATCGATCCGAAGACGTTCCGCATAGGTTTCCAAAGCTTGTTCCAGTTGTTCAACCTGCTTCGGGCTCGCACCCTTTTGCGGGCCAAAGACCCGGGCAACGCCCTTCGGGCCCAACAGGACGTTGTGCCAGTTCACGGCGACATCGACTGTCACGCGGGAGAGCCTTGGATCAAGGCCTGAGGGATCGATATGGGCGAGCGATGCAAGACCGGCGCCGCCGAGGGCGATATCGTCGCCACGCATATCGGTGAGCCGGGCGCCAAGGGCCTGCGCCATTCCGGCGCCGCCATCGTTGATGCCGCTGTCACCGCAACCGATCAATATGCGTTTTGCACCGGAATCCAGGGCAGCGCGTATGAGTTCGCCGACGCCGAAACTCGTGGTGACTGTCGGATCGCGCAAGTCGCGTGGCACCAGGCGCAAACCGGCAGCGGCGGCCATTTCAATGACGGCGGTGGGTACGTCCTGCCCGCCGAGAAAACCGAAGAAGCTGTCAACCGGCTGACCGACGGGTCCCGTCACGACGATTTCGTGGAGGCTGCCGCCGGTGGCCTCAATCAGGCCCTTGGTGAAACCTTCGCCGCCATCGACCATCGGCGCCTTCATCAGGTTTGCGTCCGGAACGGCGCGTTTCACACCTTCGGAAATTGCCTCCACGACATCATCGACATCAAGGGATTCCTTGAAGCCGGATGGGGCGATCAGAACGTTGATAGACATTGTTTCGTCCTTTCGTGTTGCTGTGAAAGGAGAACGCCGAAGCACGAAATCTATTCCCTCAAAAACGGAAAAATCGCCGTATCAGGCAATTTTTCCTCTTTTTAATCAAGCGGCTACGGGCTTGGGCTTTGGAACCGGGATACGGCTTGGTGCGGACAGGAATTGCCGTGGAACGCGGCAGGCACTTTCGGCGATGCCGATGGTTGCAGGTGCCAGGTCCGACGCATAAAGGCGGGCCGAATGGGACCGCAGGCGCACCATGTCCTCGCTCTTGTAAAGTTCGCGAACCGCCTGGCGCTCGACCGGATATCCGTCCCGTTTCAACCGGTCCCAGACATGCCACCAACCGGCGGCCCACATTTTGCGATCGCGGATGGTTGTCAGCATGACGGCGCGCAGGTGCTCGGGTGTGCAGACCTGCTCATTGCCGGTCGCTGCAATTCGCTGACTTATCCCGGTGTTTGAAACAATTTCGGCCTGTGTCGCCAGCACCGGTGAGGTGTCCTGCGGCAATTGATGCGGCCAGATGAAGAGCGCAAAGACGATGATGATCGCGGTCTTGACCGGCAGGAGCGGGATCGCGAGGTGCAGAAGGTCAGACTGCGTGAATGTCTCGCGGTCCGCATTGCCAAAGAGCGCAACGGGCTTGGCACTTGCCATCATGGTCTGGCAGAAGCCGGTGCCAAGCACCGTCACGAGCGCCAAGGTGACGACGTCATGTCCGAAACCCGCCAGCGGCAGGGTCAAGGCCGGCACAAGCACGGCGGCACGGGCGCTGCGCGAGTTGATCACCAGATGGGACAGAACGGCGATGATGGTCAGGAAGGTGACGATGAGTGCGGTTGAACCGGTGGAGCCATCGGGCAGCACAGAAAGGGCCGCGTTTGCCATCCATGTGCTGGTGCCTGACAGGATGATGCTGTCGGCAATCACCACGGTTGCGGTCAGGAAGATCAGGAGCTCGACTTCAACCTTGCGGAATATGACCTTCGGGGATTCGGTCGTGAAGGGGCCGGTCAAAAGCAGAACGGCGCCGCCAATCGCGATCAGCGCGATGTCGATGCCATGCCATGGCGCGGTGATCCAAAGCGTGACGATCCCGACAAGCACAGTTGCAATGCGCCATTGCCGCGAATCATGTGTGGCTGACAGGGAGCCTTCTGCCTGGAGAATAGCGTGCCGTTCATCGCGTGGGATGAAGAGCGCGATGATCAGCGCGACGGCGATGTGGCTTGAAAGCAGCGTCAAGGGAAATGCCAGCATCAGCCATTCCAGATAGCCGATCGATACACCGGCGGCCCGGTTGATGGTTTCCACCGCGACCATGTGAGCACCGGCGCCGATGATCGAGCCGCCGGCGGAAAGCAGGATGACGGTGGGAAACATAAGGGCGAGCGCACGGGCGGAGCCTTTGCCGGGCATGCGGTCGGCAAGAGCCATGAAGACCGGCAGAAGCAAGGCGGCGCGGCCGGAGGTCGAAGGAATGAGGAATGCCGTTGCCGCGATCACAAATGCCAGCGCGTGAAAGAAGCCGGTCAGGCTGCGAAAGGGCCTGACGGCGGCAAAGGCCAGCCGTTCCATCAGCCCGCTGGTCTTTACGACGGCCGCGATGACGAACGCGGCAACCAGAAGCCAGATGAGCTCGCGGCCGAGCGTTGCATAAAGCTGTTCTTCGGGCACCACACCCGACAGAACGAGGACCAGGGCGGCGCTGACGGCGACAACGGAATCGGGAACCGGGGTCAGCGTCCATCCGATGATGGCCATTGCCGTGACCGCCAGGGCGATCCTGCCGCCCGTTTCGAGACCGGCGGGAAGTGACCACGCCGCGAGCAGGACCAAAGCGCAAAGCACAGCGGTGAGGATTGGGCGCGCCGACTTTTGAACCAGTTTGGAAACGGACCCCGCCATGTTCCCATGAGGGAAGGGGTCTGAAATGGAATAGGCCGACACGCTCACGATACTCTCCTGCTTTGTCACAAAACTGACATGAGAGGAGAACGCGGCCGGTTCCGGTTTATTCCCGTTTTAAGGTGTGGCAAACGTCCCGTCGGGCGACAAAAGCGTATTCAGGTACTCCAAGGCCAATTCTGATCGCCGCGCGATGTAGTCCGGATCGAGCTCCGGCTGCCGGCCTATGGCCCGCCTGATCTGCAGGTCTCCGATCAAAAGCCCGAGATAGAGTTCGGTTGCGTCCTGCGGATCTTCGAACGACAGATTGCCGGTATCGCGCGCCTGTTCCAGAACCTGGCGGATCAGCGGCGCGATGGTCTCGCGCCCGGTTTCCGAGATCGCTGCACCGAGTTCTCCCGTGGGATCGGCTGCCGCCGCCTGGTTCAGCGCTACGGCGCGTGTTCCGGTCAGCATGGATAAAAGTTTAGGGCCGAGTTCGGCGAGTGTCTGCAAAGCCGATCTGCCCTGTTTCAAAGATGCTTCCAGGTCACCGCGCACCTCATCCGCATTGCGGGCAACAAGCGCGCAGAAAAGCCCGCGTTTATCGCCATACCAGTTGTACAGGGTTTCATTGGAAGCCCGGGCCCGTTTCGCGATCGCCAGCATCGAGGTTCCCGCATATCCCTTTTCCTTCAGAACCGCATAGGCCGCCTCTTCGATCTGCTGCTGGCGGCGCGCACGATTTTCCTGCCTCAAATCAGTCTCCATAAAACACTTGACAATATCCGTAACGAAAATTACGGATACTTGCAACCGTACATATAATTACGCTTTTGGAGGTTAATATGGAACTCACTAGCGACAAAGCCGCGCCGGCCGCCCTGACCGCGCTCATAATCCTGCAACTTGTGATGCTCGGAGCACTTTTTGCCGGGGTGCCACCGCACCCGCCGGAAACGACGCCGCTTTTCGGTATCGGGCCATTTCTGGGAATGTCGCTGTCCGTCACAGCAGCGGCGCTGATGACCGGATCGGCTGCGACCCGCACGGGTTCTGTCCTGTGTGTTCTTGCGGTTTTGTGCGCTTTTGTTTCATTCGGACCGCAGAAATATTTCGACGAACAATTCGACCTCATCTGGCCCGCTGTCGTCTGCGGTCAGTTTGCCTCCGTTGTATTGCTTCTTCGGGTTTTTGCCGGGCCGTCGCACCGGGGGGTATCACATTGATAACCACGATTTCAGCACTCACATCGCTGCTTTTCACCGGCGCGATTTTCGGGTTCTTCTATGCCTGGGTCTGCTCGACCATGTGGGGCCTTGACGCTGCCGACTCGAGGACAGCGATCGAAGCAATGCAGGCCATGAACCAATCGGTGCGCAATGTCGTGTTTTTCCCCGCCTTCTTCCTGACGCCGGTTGTGCTGGTATTCAGCGCCATCGTTTTTGCGATGTCCGGCCTGTACAGGAGCGCAATCTTTTTTGGGCTTGCGGCAGGTCTTTATACTACCGGCGCATTGGTGCCCACGGCGCTTGTCAATGTTCCAATGAACGAGGCGCTCGCATCGATCACCATCCCCGCAAACCCGGCGGAGGCTGCCAGAATCTGGGCCGAGTACTCCCCAAAATGGCAACTCTGGAACCAACTGCGTACCGTTGCATCGGGCGTTGCTCTGCTGCTGACCGGATATGCGCTGATAAGCGGGTCTTAAGTGAGGCATAGGCCGTTTCGGCCGGAATGGGCACGATGGCTGGAAAGGCTGGCTTTGGAGGTCCGGTTATTCGATCCGTTCGTCCGTGTCATACAGGAAATGACGGCTGTGATTGATCGGGGATGCCAGCAGGACGCCGGCGCGAAACTTGCCGGTCCGTACGAGGCGGTAGGCCCGGGCCATAAAATGGCCCTCCTGCGACGTCTCAGGCTCATCGGTGAGGAACATTTCGCGGTTAAAATCTCTGGAGACATAGCTCGGCCAATTGTCGAAATGGACATTGCCGACGAGATAGGATGTGTGATTTTCTATCCCGCTGTTTTCGATGGTCGATGGGAAGGTTCCTTCCGGGAAATCCTTTTGTCTTTCCTCATTGGACAGATGGTACCACGCCCAGTTCAGATGGTGATCGCCGAAGAACTCGGTGAAACTGAGCATGAGATATCCCAGTTGCTCGCGCTCCAATATGGCCGAGGCGGTTTCGACGAGACCGGGAACATGGGAGCGAAACCCGTTCTTGCAAAGCGGCGCGTCGGAGGCATGCAGCAACATGTCGTCTTCGAACCAGAACATGCCCTTTGCCTGTTCCAGATTGTCGAAATGTCTGGCAGCGTTGCGGCGTCCGCCCATGATGCCGAGATTGCCCGAACGCAAGACGGAGAACCCGAAGGTTTTGCAAAGCGCGTCATATTCGGCCTGCGTTGTGGGGTTTGTTGAGTTGTCCTGCAGAACCAGTGTCCTACAGGACAGAAGGTCCGGGCACGCCTGCTTCACCGAGTTCAGCCATAGACCGAACTGTTTCGGCGTATTCATGCTCATGACGTAAACTGCGGCATCATGGGCAGGGACAGGTCGCGGGTAGTCTGCATGCGCTTCCGTCAGCAGGCGGCTGTCAGGTGCGGCCGCAATGCGGATCGCGACCAGTTCCTTGGCTATCCATTCGACCCTGTATCCGTTCTGCTTCAGGTGCCGTGCGGCCGCCGCGACATCTGCGCCCGGCAAGTGTTTTTTGCGTATTCGTATGAACTTCGGGCTGAGGCGCTGAATGTCGAGTTTGCCAAGGGTTTTCAGCGCTGTTCCCGGGACATTGATCTGCAAGATGTCGACATGGCCCAGACCTCGGCTTTTCAGCCGATCGAGGATCTTGTCTGTGGGTACACCGGCACCCAGTGTGAAGCGGAGCCAGCCGCTTTCGTCCTGGCGCTGGAGTTTAAACCAGTCTTTTGCCGTCCTTCCCAACCGCATGCTCACGATTGGTGCCGACTGGTTCAGGCTGTCCCGGATCGTTGCGCTGATCCAGCGTTCAACGGCATTCATGAGCCGGACCGCGCTGCTATGTCGGCAAAGAAAGGCCAGATGAGGCCGTCGGCGCCGATGAAACGGGTTTCGAAGATGTCCGGGTGAAGATTGCCCAATATGGTCAGTATGCTTTCTTCCGTTCCCATCAGCTTCTGGTGCAGGGTGAAACTCAACATGGCCTGGTAGAGGCGGTTCGCCTCGACAACAAACGCCTCAGGCCCGCCGAAAAAGCCGCCCCGTGCCACCCAGTTTATCGGCCTGCCGCCGGCATATCGTTCCATTGCGGCGCGCTCAAAACCATGTACTTCATGTACGGGCTGATAGGGAAAACAAAGCAGAAGAAATCTGCTTAACATGGGTGCGAGTTCGGCGCTCGTGATGGCCTTTGTCAACAGGTCCAGCGGCACTGTGTGCGTGATCCCCGCATCGATCCAGGCGAAGCGGCTGGTGCCGAACCGGTTCCGGCGGGCTTCTTCGGCAAGCCAGCCCATCTTGGCCATGACCAGCGGATTGTAGTGCGGCAGGCGCGCCTGAGGACTGGAGGGCAGCCATGAGGCCTGTTCCAGCCAATGTTTGGAGTTTCGGATTTTCTGAATTTGCTGGAAGTCCGGCTGTTTCTCGAGCGTTTCGAGATCGAGTGGCACGTGTATCTGATTGTGACGATCGTCAAGCCCGAGATCGGCGGGACCATAGACCACCAGGGGCATGCCGATATCACACAAGGCTTGCAGCTGTGTTGTGTAGAATGAAAACGGCCTTGCGAAATCCTTCGAAAGTTCCGCTCTTCCGATATCAATTGCCGCAGTTACGAAGGTTATGTCTTTCATTTTTTGTGCAATTTATACTTGTATTTTTTGACAAAAACAAAACGAAAAACGCTACTTGATTGATAGCTCTGCGGGTCAATCTTTCCGATTTTTATAAGATTTGCAGATAAATTACACGTGGAATCATAATACTGAAAGCGGTTTTGATTATTGTTATTTGATAGTGAATGATTACTAGATTTATTATGTATTTCCTTCCTTTGCCCTTGACTTTTACTCAAGGCTTGGCGACATTGCCCGCTGCTTTTAGGGGGCTAACCTTAAGTCCGAAATCAGGATGCGATCTCGCTTGAGCGCGGTCGATGTCAGTCTGCAACACGAAACTTGACGAGCGTTACAAGATGGTGTCACCGCTGAAGAAGAAGATATCCAGGCGCAAGCTATTGAAAGCCTTTGCTGCAAGTGTTGCGGTCGGCTCCATAACAGTGCTTCCGAAAAACTGGACAAAGCCGCTTGTTGAGACCATCGTCGTGCCGGCGCACGCCGCGGTGTCAGGACCTCCGGCGAGCCCGTCGGGAAGCCCATCCATGTCGCTTTCTCCATCTCCGGCACCCGCTTCTCCATCACCATCGCCATCGCCATCGCCTTCTCTTTCCCTTTCTGATTAGCGATACGTGGTGAGTCATCGTCCTCTTCTCCGGGGATGACCAGGTTCCAGGGAGATGGCGCTTGGGCGGCATTGCGATTAATCTCCAGGCCGGAAGGGCTGTGTAGCAGGCACGGCCCTGATACGATTCAGTGCTGAGCGGACATGGCGACGATTTTCATACAGATTGCTTCCTATCGCGACACGGAGCTGTTGCCGACGCTTCGGGATTGCGTCAGCAAGGCCCGGCACCCTGAAAACCTCAGATTTGGCATTTGCTGGCAACGGGACGAAACCGAGACGCTCGGCGAATTTGCCGATGACAGCCGGTTCCGGGTCCGCGAACATCACTACAGCGTTTCGAAAGGTCTTGGCTGGGCGAGGCAGCAGACTCAGAGCCTTTACGATGGCGAAGACTATTCGATGCAGGTCGATGCCCATCAGCGCTTCGTCGAGGATTGGGATGTCATTCTCATAGACATGCTCAATTCAATCGACAGCGAAAAGCCGCTGCTTACCTGCTATGCGCCACCCTACGATCCGCTGAATGAGGATCAGCCGCTGTCCCATACGCCCTCGTCGCTTGGTTTCGACCAGTTTACGCCAGAAGGTGCATTGCTGATCCGGCCGACGCATATGAAGGACTGGCAGGCGCGTCAATCACCGGTTCCGGGCCGTTATTTTTCCGGACACTTCTCATTCACGATCGGCCAATGGTGCCGGGACGTGCTTTACGATCCTGAATACTATTTCCATGGTGAAGAGATCAGCATGGCGGTGCGGTCCTATACGCATGGCTACGATATCTTCTATCCGCACCGTGTTGTGGTCTGGCACGAATACACCCGCAAATACCGCACGACCCATTGGAATGATCACGTGCCGGAAAAGGGCGCGACCGTTTCCTGGTACAAACGCAACGAGGACAGCCAGCGTCGGATGCGGATCCTCTTCAAGCAGGAAGAGGCTGATATCGACTTCAGGCACCTGGGTTTCGGGCCTGCTCGCTCTTTGGAGCACTATGAGCGGTATGCCGGCGTGAATTTCCGACTCAAGGCGGTGCAACGTTACACATTCGAAAACCACGAGCCGCCAAATCCCGAGATCTACGGATCGGATGAGGAGTGGGTCTCCAACAATGTCGACGATTTCTGGTGCCGCGTCCTGCTGCCCGAGGGTACCTACGATCCGAAAACGGACTACGAAACCCTGTACGTTTCGATCAACAATGCCCTCGGAGAGTCCATCTATCGCAAGGATATGCACGGGGACGAGGTCCGTGCGATTTTCGATCAAAGGCGCCCTGCATTCATTCAGCCCTATAAATCATTCGAGGAAGCAGCCGGCTGGACGGTGAGGCTCAAGGACAGTGCGGGCGAGGAACTGGCGGAGATCACGCGGCCGATTGTCCGTTAGGCTGACGCGACGCCTGATCAGTGATCTGTCGTGAAGCCCAGATCATCGAGAAAATGGAGGATGTCGGGACCACAATATGCAAGATCGCCATAGGTGATCTCATAGGCGTCGACGCCCTGAACAACCTCGCTCAACTCTGCAAAGCCGCGATCGTCAAAATTATCCGCGTTGGCCAGGCTGCCCAGAAGGCGGACCGATGCCTTGCTCCGGGGAACGGCGTTGATCACCGTTCGGCTGCCTTCCTTGTAGGTTACAAAGAAGACCGCGTCGAACCTCGGCATCTCAGCCGGAACCCCTGATTTCGATTTGAGCAGAATGGCTTCTTCGGACGCAATCAGGCGGTGTTCGTGTCGTGCCGCTCCGATCTCCTGTGCCAGAGCGCTCTGGACGTCTGTTTCAAGGCAGATCGGGCGTGGGAAGGTCGACATCGCCCGGTCCAGCGCGATACAGGCCAGTTCGTCGCTCAGACAGTGATAGCCTCTGAAATCTAGCCATGCCGAAAGGGTTGATTTTCCGGCCCCGGAAACCCCTGGCAGCAAGGCGCAGCGCCCGTTGGCCGATATGGCGGCCGCATGCATGATCAGTTCGCCACGCCCGCGCGATGCCAGGCTGTGTATGACTTCGGCAAGCAACAGAACTGCTGCGTCGGCGGGCTGCTTGTCCCGGTAGACCTCGGATCCGTCCCGAAAAAGGATGAAGCCCGACTGGTCATCGCCATCAAGCTCCAACGACAGATTGCCGTTTGCAGTATCAACCTGGCGAAACTCGGAGAACAGGAAGTGGAGCAACTCTTGTGCAGCGGCGCTCCTGGCTGAAATGCAGACCGTCGCCCCCGCCAGGCCTACGGTCTTTTCAGTCGGCATTGAGCTGAATGCACTTCTTTCCCTGCAACTGTTCCAGCGCCGCGTCGACATCCTGAGATATGTCCTTGGCGCCATCGAAGGCATCCGACAGTGTCTGCTGAATGTCTGCGACCGAGTTGGTTCCGTCGCACAGGCTCCACACCAGTGCCGCGGTCTCGTTCAGACACAGCGCATTGGAATGCGAGGCGTTGTAGAGGATGACTTCACCGTCAAAGTAAGACGCTTTGAAGCCGGGTGCCTGAGCAGGCTTGTCGGAGTCATTGTACATGCGGCGAAACCTACCCCCTGATGACGGGGGTAGTCAATGACGGTGACGGCTTGGCCGCATGCGGCTTACGACAGCTACCGGGTGCTTCCACACGGGTGTTCAATCAGAGGTTTTGACGACCAATCCCTGCCTGGCTCACCCGATCTTCTGGCCGGTTTTTGCCCAATCGGCCAGGAAGGCCTCAAGGCCCTTGTCCGTCAGCGGGTGTTTGACGAGTGCACGCAGGGTCGCCGGCGGTACGGTCGCCACATCCGCGCCGATCAGAGCGGCTTCCTTGACGTGATTGACGGTGCGGATGGAGGCGGCGAGGATTTCCGTCGCAAAGCCGTAATTGTCATAGATCTTGCGGATTTCGGCGATCAGTTCCATGCCGTCTGCAGCCATATCGTCAACGCGCCCGACGAAAGGCGAAATGAAGGTGGCGCCGGCCTTGGCTGCGAGCAGCGCCTGATTGGCCGAAAAGCACAAGGTGACATTCGTCTTGTGTCCGGCCGATGTCAGCGCCTTGCAGGCTTTCAGCCCGTCCATGGTCAGCGGCAGCTTGATGCAGATATTGTCCGCGATCTTTGCCAGAATGTCCGCCTCGGCCATCATGCCATCGAACTCGGTGGCCGTGACTTCGGCGGAAACCGGGCCGTCGACGATTGAACAGATCTCCTTTGTCACCTCCATGATGTCCCGTCCGGACTTCATGATCAGCGACGGATTGGTGGTCACACCATCCAACAGACCCAGCGCGTTCAATTCCTCGATCTCGGCAACATCTGCCGTGTCGACAAAAAATTTCATCGTATGTCTCGTTCCTTAATTGGCGGTCGCGGGTTTTCTTTAGATCAATCGCGGGGCAAGGTCACCCTCAAGATGAAAGATTCGCCGCAACTGCCGCTTGGCTGCGAGACTGCCATTGTGCCGGTCATGGTCCCCCTGCCGACGCCGCAGGCCTATTCCTATGCCGTGCCGGAGGGCCTGGAGGCCGCTCCGGGTGCGATCGTGCAGGTGCCGCTGGGCCCGAGACAGGTCGCCGGTATTGTCTGGGATGGCGAGACCGACGCGGTTGACCCGAAGAAACTGCGCCCCATCACCCATGTCTTCGATTGCCCGCCGATTGCCGCGGATATGCGCCGGTTTCTTGACTGGGTGGCGGCCTATACATTGTCGCCGCCGGGTCTTGTTGCCCGCATGGCGCTGCGCGCTCCGGCGGCATTCGAGCCGGCGGCTCCGACACAGGGGTTGAGATTGGGACGCGCGCGTCCGGAGCGCATGACGGCTGCCCGCGAACGGGTCATTGCCATGGCAGAAGACGGTTTGAGCTGGACCCGCACCGGGTTGGCGCGGGCCGCCGGTGTTTCCGTCAGCGTTGTCGACGGGCTCTTGAAGCAAGATGTTTTCGAGACGATCCTGATACCGCCGCAGCCGGTGGTGCCTCATCCCGATCCTGATTTCCGCTTGCCGGAACTGAGTGATGATCAACAGGCTGCTGTTCGCCGTTTGCTCGGTGAGGGTGGAAAGCCGCCGGCCGTATCGCTGATTGATGGGGTCACAGGATCGGGCAAGACGGAGGTTTACTTCGAAGCGGTGGCCGAGACGATCCGGCAGGGCCGGCAGGTGCTTATCCTGCTGCCGGAAATCGCGCTGACCTCGGTTTTTCTGGAGCGCTTTGAACGGCGCTTCGGCTGCAAGCCGGCCGAATGGCATTCGGAGCTTGCGCCGCGCATGCGCGAGAAAGTCTGGCGGCAGGCGGCGACCGGCGATGTTCGTGTCGTTGCAGGCGCGCGCTCGTCACTCTTTCTGCCCTTTGAAAATCTCGGCCTTGTTATCGTCGATGAAGAGCACGATGCCGCCTATAAACAGGAAGACCGGGTCTTTTATAACGCCCGCGACATGGCTGTGGTGCGTGCCCACATTGGAGGCTTTCCGGCCATTCTTGCGTCGGCAACGCCGTCGATTGAAAGCCGGGTCAATGCCGACAGCGGCAAATATGCCGATATCCGGCTGCCGGAGCGCTTCGGTGGTGCGGCGCTGCCTGACCTGCATCTGATTGACATGCGCCGTGATCCGCCGGCGCGGGGCGGCTTCCTGTCGCCGAAGCTGCTGGAAGCGATGAAGAAGACTGTGGCCGAGGGCGAGCAGGCGCTGCTGTTTCTAAACCGGCGCGGATACGCGCCACTGACACTGTGCCGGGTTTGCGGTCACCGGTTCCAATGTCCCGACTGTTCAAGCTGGCTGGTCGAACATCGCTTCCGTCGGCAATTGCAGTGCCATCATTGCGGCCACAATGAGCCGGCCCCGGAAGCCTGTCCGGAGTGCGGCACGCTTGATCACCTTGTTGCCTGCGGCCCCGGCGTGGAGCGCATAGCGGAGGAAGTCGACAGCCATTTCCCCGATGCCCGCACCATTGTGCTCTCCTCAGATATGGCCGGCGGGGTTCGACGGTTGAGGCTTGAGCTGGAGGCAATCGCCAAGGGCGAGGTCGATATTGTCATCGGAACGCAACTTGTCGCCAAGGGACATAACTTCCCCATGATGACACTGGTGGGGATTGTGGATTCCGATCTCGGGCTTGCCAATGGCGACCCGCGGGCCGCCGAGCGCACCTTTCAGCTTCTGTCGCAGGTGACAGGCCGCGCCGGGCGTTCGGGACGTAAGAGCATCGGCCTTCTCCAGACATACCAGCCGGCGCATCCGGTCATCCAGGCGATTGTTTCAGGCGACCGCGATGCCTTTTACGAGCGGGAGATCGCTGAGCGGGAAAACGCGCGGTTGCCGCCCTTTGGCCGCATGGCGGCGCTGATTGTTTCGGCTGCCGACCGCGTGGCGGCGGAAAGCTATGCGCGCAGCCTGCGACAGGCAGCGCCGGGCGCGCGCGATATTTCGGTTCTGGGACCGGCGGAGGCGCCGATGGCACTCATTCGCGGGCGCTACCGGTTTCGTTTGCTGGTTCATGGCACGAAACAGTCCGACATACAGGCCTATGTCGCGCAGATGATCGCGGCGGCGCCCGGCCCGCGTGGATCGGTTCGTGTACAGATCGATATCGATCCACAGAGTTTCATGTAACAGTCCGAGGGGAGACGGGATGATCGCATTTTACTGGCCCGGCACGACAGGCGAATGGCTGGCATTCGCCGTGGCGGTGATAACGGTTGGTTTTGGCGTGCTGCTGTTTTCGGCGCCACGCCTTTCCTTCCGCATTTTGAGGCTTGAGACGGCAAATGCGCACCCGGATGCGATTGCCGAAGGGCGTGCCACGATGGCGGGTTTTTATCTGGGGTGCGGTCTTTGCTGCATTCTGCTTGCCCAGCCTCTGATCTATCTGGCCCTGGGCGCTTCCTGGGCCTTTACCGCACTGGGCAGGCTGGTCTCTATCCTCTTCGATGGAGCGGCGACGCGCTTTAATGTATTGTCCACGCTGTTCGAGGCTGTGCTTGCCATCCTGCCGCTTGCCTTTGTCTTCGGGCTGATCTAGCGCAATCAATCGGTGACGCGAGCGGCATTGCGGACACTCAATGGTTGCCGCATGGCCACTGAGTTCCCGGTCGCCGGGTGCCTTGCGTGCCGGATTCATTCGTTTGCCGGGCAAGTTTGCGCACAGTCCGCCTAAAGCAGGGGGTAAAGCGTGTTGCGAGTCCCACACACGTGTGCTAGACGAACCACGAAATTCGACCGTGGCTCAGCGATGTGATGTTGCGGTTGGGGAGAAATCGAAACAAATTCAAGGATTTACGGAGACGCTCGCCTCCGGCTCAGAATCCCTGAATTCAGTTCAGAGAAAATAGCACACGTGGCAGACACATCTTCGCTCATTTCCGGTGTTGCAGAACGGTATGCGTCTTCGCTGTTCGACCTGGCGCTGGAAGCCAAATCCGAAACGGCCGTTGCAGAAGAACTCAACCGTCTGGAATCACTGATTGACAGCAGTGAAGATCTCAAACGATTGATCGTCAGTCCGGTGTTTTCCGCCGACGATCAGTTCAAGGCAATTTCAGCAATCGCCGACAAGGCCGGGTTTACCGGTCTCGTCGGCAATTTTTTACGTGTGGTCGCAAAGAACCGCAGGCTGTTCGCCGTGCCGGGTATCATCCGTGCCTATCGGATCATCGAGGCGCAGCATCGCGGCGAGGTCTCGGCGGATGTCACATCCGCCCGGGTACTGACCGGCGAGCAGGAAAAAGAATTGAAGGCGGCGCTCAAGAGCGTCACCGGAAAAGACGTGGCAATTCATGTCACCGTCGACCCGTCAATCATGGGCGGTCTGATCGTCAAGGTCGGCTCGCGTCAAATTGACACATCCCTTCGCTCAAAACTTTCTACCCTTAAGCTTGCACTGAAAGAGGTCGGCTGATGGACATCCGTGCCGCGGAAATCTCCGCAATCCTAAAAGATCAAATCAAAAATTTCGGCAAGGAGGCAGAAGTCTCCGAAGTCGGTCAGGTGCTGTCCGTCGGTGACGGTATCGCCCGTGTCTACGGCCTCGACAATGTACAGGCCGGCGAGATGGTGGAGTTTCCGGGCGGCATTCGCGGCATGGCCCTGAACCTTGAATCAGACAATGTCGGCGTTGTTATCTTCGGCTCTGACCGGGACATCAAGGAAGGCGACACCGTCAAGCGGACCGGCGCCATCGTGGATGTGCCTGTCGGCAAGGAACTGCTGGGCCGCGTTGTGGACGCCCTCGGCAATCCGATCGACGGCAAGGGCCCGATCAATGCCAAGGAACGTTCCCGTGTTGACGTCAAAGCGCCGGGTATCATCCCGCGTAAATCGGTTCATGAGCCCATGTCGACAGGTCTTAAGGCCATCGATGCGCTGATCCCGATCGGCCGCGGCCAGCGCGAACTTGTCATCGGCGACCGCCAGACCGGCAAGACCGCGATTATTCTCGACACCTTCCTCAACCAGAAGCCGATCCACGACAATGGCCCGGAAGAGGACAAGCTCTACTGCGTTTATGTTGCTGTCGGACAGAAACGCTCGACGGTCGCGCAGTTCGTGAAGGTGCTCGAAGAGCGCGGTGCGCTTGAATATTCCATCATCATCGCCGCAACCGCTTCCGACCCGGCTCCGATGCAGTTCCTGGCGCCGTTCGCTGGCTGTGCGATCGGCGAATATTTCCGCGACAACGGCATGCACGCGCTGATCGGTTATGACGACCTGTCCAAACAGGCCGTTTCCTACCGTCAGATGTCGCTGCTGCTTCGCCGCCCGCCGGGACGTGAAGCCTATCCTGGCGACGTTTTCTACCTTCACTCGCGCCTGCTTGAGCGTGCTGCGAAGCTCAATGAAGACAATGGCGCAGGTTCGCTGACCGCCTTGCCGGTGATCGAAACGCAGGGCAATGACGTGTCGGCCTTTATTCCGACCAATGTGATCTCCATTACCGATGGCCAGATCTTCCTGGAAACTGACCTTTTCTATCAGGGTATCCGTCCGGCGGTGAATGTCGGCCTCTCGGTTTCCCGCGTGGGTTCTTCGGCCCAGATCAAGGCGATGAAACAGGTTGCAGGCTCTATCAAGGGTGAACTGGCGCAGTATCGCGAGATGGCTGCCTTTGCCCAGTTCGGTTCCGACCTGGACGCTGCAACACAGCGCCTTTTGAACCGTGGTTCGCGCCTGACCGAACTCCTGAAGCAGCCGCAGTTCTCGCCGCTCAAGACGGAAGAGCAGGTCGCGGTCATCTTTGCAGGTGTGAACGGCTATCTCGACGGTCTCGATGTAGAGCAGGTCGGAGCTTTCGAGGAAGGATTGCTGGCGCATATGCGTGCGGACGGCAAGGATATCCTTGAAGCGATCCGTGTCGAAAAGGCCCTGAGCGACGACATCCAGAGCAAGCTCAAGACTGCGATCGATGCGTTCGCCAAGTCTTTCGCCTGATTGGACGCAAGCAGTAACGGACGGATAACGGATGCCTTCACTTAAGGATCTGAGAAACCGGATCGCCACGGTCAAGGCGACGCAGAAGATCACCAAGGCGATGCAGATGGTCGCCGCGGCGAAGCTTCGGCGCGCACAGGAATCGGTGGAAGCGGCGCGGCCCTATTCGCAGCGTATGAGCGCGGTGCTTGGCAATATTGCCGGTGCGGTGGTGAATGCCGACGATGCGCCACGCCTGATGAGCGGGACCGGTTCGGACCAGACGCATCTCTTGGTGGTGTGCACCGCCGAGCGCGGATTGTGCGGCGGTTTCAACTCGCAGATTTCCCGCCTGGCGCGTGAGCATATCGGTGAGCTTCAGGGTCAGGGCAAGGACGTCAAAATCCTCTGTGTCGGCAAGAAGGGCTATGATGTCCTGAAACGGCAATATGGCAATCTGATCATTGACCGGGTCGATCTGCGTGAAGTCAAGCGTATCGGCTTTGGCAATGCGGACGATATCGCCAGGAAGGTCATCGGCCTTTTCGATGAAGGCGCGTTTGACGTCTGCACACTGTTCTATTCGGAATTCCAGTCGGTCATCACCCAGGTGCCGACGGCGCAGCAGATCATTCCGTCCGGCACCGGCGACGAAGAAGCCGAGCAGACCGGAACCGACGCTGTTTACGAGTATGAGCCGGATGCAACCGCTATTCTCGACGACCTGATCCCGCGCAACATTGCCGTGCAGATATTCCGTGCCCTTCTTGAGAATGCGGCTTCGGAACAGGGTGCGCGCATGACGGCCATGGACAATGCGACCCGCAATGCCGGGGATATGATCGACAAGCTGACGCTCAACTACAACCGTCAGCGCCAGGCGCAAATTACAAAAGAACTGATTGAAATTATTTCGGGCGCGGAAGCGCTCTAGAGGCTCTGAGAAGAGGGTAATTACGATATGGCTAAGGCAGCTACCCCAACAAAATCCGCTGATGCGGCAGCAAAGCCGGCAAAAAGCCGCGCCAAGGCTAAGGCGGCAGCCAAGCCGGCCGGTGTGACCGGAACGATCACGCAGGTTATCGGCGCCGTCGTCGACGTCGCCTTTGAAGATCACCTGCCGCCGATCCTGAACGCGCTGGAAACCGACAACCTCGGCAACCGTCTGGTTCTGGAAGTCGCGCAGCACCTTGGTGAAAACACCGTGCGCACCATTGCCATGGACTCCAGTGAGGGTCTCGTCCGTGGCCAGAAGGTGACCGATACGGGCGAGCCGATCGCCGTGCCGGTTGGTGCCGAGACGCTAGGCCGCATCATGAACGTGATCGGCGAGCCGATCGATGAAGCCGGTCCGGTCAAAGCCACCGCCAAACGGGCCATTCACCAGGATGCACCGGAATATGTCGATCAGTCGACCGAAGCGGAAATCCTGGTCACGGGCATCAAGGTCGTCGACCTGCTGGCGCCCTATGCAAGGGGCGGCAAGATCGGCCTCTTCGGCGGTGCCGGTGTTGGCAAGACCGTTCTCATTCAGGAACTGATCAACAACGTCGCCAAGGCGCACGGTGGTTACTCCGTATTCGCCGGTGTCGGCGAGCGCACCCGCGAAGGCAACGACCTTTACTGGGAAATGATCGAATCGGGCGTGAACAAGGACCCCAAGGAGCATGACGGCTCCACGGAAGGTTCCAAATGCGCGCTGGTCTTCGGCCAGATGAACGAGCCGCCCGGAGCGCGCGCCCGTGTTGCGCTGACCGGCCTGACCATTGCCGAACAGTTCCGTGATGAAGGTCAGGACGTGCTGTTCTTCGTCGACAATATCTTCCGCTTTACCCAGGCGGGTTCGGAAGTGTCCGCGCTTCTTGGCCGTATTCCTTCGGCCGTGGGTTATCAGCCGACGCTCGCCACAGATATGGGCACCATGCAGGAGCGCATCACGACGACCAACAAGGGTTCGATCACCTCGGTGCAGGCCGTTTACGTCCCGGCCGACGACCTGACCGACCCGGCGCCTGCCACCTCGTTCGCGCACTTGGATGCAACGACGGTTCTTAACCGCGCGATCTCGGAAAAAGGCATCTACCCGGCCGTGGATCCACTCGATTCCACGTCGCGTATGCTTGATCCGATGATTGTCGGTCAGGAACACTACGATGTTGCCCGCCGTGTGCAGTCGATCCTGCAGCGCTACAAGTCCCTGCAGGACATCATCGCCATTCTCGGCATGGACGAACTTTCCGAAGAAGACAAGATGACCGTTGCACGCGCCCGCAAGATCGAGCGTTTCCTGTCGCAGCCGTTCTTCGTTGCCGAAGTCTTTACCGGTTCGCCCGGCCAGCTCGTCGATCTCGACGACACGATCAAGAGCTTCAAGGGCCTGGTGGAAGGCGAGTATGACCACCTGCCGGAAGCCGCCTTCTACATGGTTGGCGGTATCGATCAGGCGATCGAGAAAGCTCAGAAGCTGGCTGCCGAGGCAGCCTAAGGCGTTGATAACGGTGCGGGCTCTTCGGCCCGCCCCATGTCCACCAAAAAAGGTGACCAGCGATGGCTGAAAGCTTTAATTTCGAACTCGTTTCTCCGGAACGTCTGCTGCTGTCGGAAGCGGCCAGCGAGGTTATCCTGCCGGGCGCTGACGGAGAAATGACGGTGATGGCCAACCATGCACCGGTCATGACCACCATCAAGCCGGGGATCGTCGAAGTGAAATCCGCCGAGGGCGGGTCGAACCGCTACGTGGTGTTCGGCGGTTTTGCCGATATCCTGCCGGAAGGCTGCACCGTGCTTGCAGAATCCGCGGTTCATGTCGACGAGATCGACCATGAGGACATTGCACAGCGTATTCAAAATACCAGGGAAGATCTGCAGGATGCGACGGACGATGCCGAAAAGGCGCGCATCTCCGAAAAACTCGATCACCTGACGACGCTGCAAAGCGCGGTATAAGCATCTTTTGAAGATCGGTTCCTGAGGCAAGCGGGCTGAAAAGCCCGCTTTTTTGTGTTTGCAAGTGACATGTAAGTGCGGCCTGCACATCAATCCATTTGTTAGGATATTTCACAATGGCATCAAACCCAGAACCCAGAGGCACAGTCTCAACTGTAGTCCTAACGGCAGTTCTGGGTTTGATTGGCGGTCTACTCTGGATAGGTAGGTTGAGATTTGCAGCCGTTGTGGCTTTCGCGATGGCCGCTCTTTATTTTTTCTTTTACTTCGACTTTGCAGCCCTTCCAAAGCTGCCGGTACAAATAGTTGGAAACTACCCTTTGATTTTCTTTATGGGTTTTAGTGTCGTATCCATAGGCATAACGCTGTGGCTGCGTCCAACTAGCCTGCCTCACAGACTTTACTCGAGATGGTGGATGGTTTTTCTATGTGTTCTTGTCATTTCAATTATACCTCCCGCTTTAGTTAGAGCGTTGATCTATCAGCCCTTTTCAACCCCAGGGGGATCAATGGTGCCTACTCTGGTGCCTGGCGATAGGTTATTTGCTGACAAATTAGCTTACGGATATGGTCCTTACAGCTTTCCGTTTTCGGATGTGTTGTTCGGAAGCCGCCCTTGGCCGGACAACCTAAATCGTGGTGATATTGTGGTATTTAGGCTGCCTCAGGATCCACAAACTTCATACATAAAGCGAGTCATAGGACTGCCGGGTGATACCGTTCAAATGGTGGATGGTTACACCATTCTCAACGGCGTCAGACTTTCACAAGAGAAAATGTCAGACTACCTTTATGATGGAACAACAGGGATAGCGCGTTACAGGGAAACCCTGCCTTTCGGGCGATCATACACAATCCTGAATCTTTACGATAATACCGAACTCGACAATACGCCGGAGTTTGAAGTCCCCGACAACAGCTTTTTTGTTCTTGGAGATAACCGGGACAATTCGTTGGACTCCCGCCTTTCGATGGGCATGATCCCAATCGACAATCTTGCCGGCAAGGCCGTATGGATTTACGCCAACTCAGGGGGCGACCTTGATAGAGCCCGACAGGATTTGTCGGAAAACTAACTGAAGTGCTGTCGTACTTTGAGCGCCTGTTCCACCGCCGCCACGGCGTGAAGGGCGGTTGTGTCGTAGAGCGGCAGCGCGCTATTGGTCTCGTCGACGGCCATCGTCAGTTCGGTGCAGCCAAGGATGATGCAGTCACATCCGTCGCCGCGCAGGTCATCGATGGCGGCGTGAAAGAATCTGCGGGCATCGGCCCTGACCTCGCCGAGGCATAGCTCCTCGTAAATGATGCGATGGATGGCGTCGCGTTCCTTGCTGTTCGGTACCACGACATCAAGGCCGAAGGCGCTCCGCAGACGATCGGCGTAGAAATCTTCTTCCATGGTGAAACGTGTGCCCAGAAGGCCGACACGCCGACGCCCGTCTTCAACCAATGCCTTGCCTGTCGCATCGGCGATATGCAAGACCGGCAGGCCGCTTCCCGTCTCCACTTCGTCGGCAACCTTGTGCATCGTGTTGGTGGCGATCACCAGGAAATCGGCGCCGGCGGCTTTCAGTCCCGAAGCCGCTTTGGAGAGGATTTCAGCCGTTCCCTGCCAGTCGCCGGAATGCTGGCGCTGCTCGATCTCATGGAAGTTCACCGAATGCAGAAGGATGCGGGCGGAATGCAGGCCGCCGAGCCGGCGTTTGACCTCTTCATTCATCAGTCGGTAGTAAATGGCGGTCGATTCCCAGCTCATACCGCCGATAAGGCCGATCAGTTTCATCGACCTACACCGTCAGATGGGAAAAGGCGGCCAGAACCTCTTCATAGACGCCGCGCTTGAACGGTACGATGAGGCCGGGCAGGTCTGAGAGCCGCCGCCATTGCCAGGTATCGAATTCCGCCTTGTAGCCGTCGGGTGGCGGATTGATGGCGATTTCGCTTTCGTCACCTTCAAACCGGAAGGCGAACCAACGCTGGGTCTGACCGCGATATTTGCCCTTAAGGGCAACGCCCATCAAATGGTCGGGCAGATCATATTTGATCCATTCGGGCGCTTCGGCAAGCAGCGATATGCTGCGAATGCCGGTTTCTTCGTAAAGCTCGCGTCTTGCCGCGTCGATGGGCTCTTCACCCTTGTCGATACCGCCTTGCGGCAGTTGCCAGCGGAAGTCGGAGGGCGACAGTTCACCCTTTTCCTCGGCAATACGGTGACCGGCCCAGACGAGCCCTTCCTTGTTGATGACAACAACACCGACACAGGGCCGGTATGCCATGAGTTCGGTCTTGCGCTTGTTCATCTTTTCAAAAATCTTCCGGGTCGTCAGCAAGCGCCGAAACGGCGACGATTTCAATACCACGCGCCTTGGCTTCATTGGCCCATGCCGCGATGGCGTTGACGCTGGTCTCAAAGGCCGAAGCGATGGCGATCGCCGATCCGTTCCTGCGGGCAATACGCTCGGCTTCGTCCAGCTTTTTCATGATCTGAATGCGGTTTACCTCGTGATCGACCACCATGTCAGCGGTTGCATGGGGAACGCCGATCGCGGAAGCAAGTGAGCCTGTTACCGTTCGCGCCGAAGTTCCGTCATCAAGAAAGAGAATACCCCGGCGGGCTATATCGCGCATGATCGGTTCGGTGGCGTCGGGATCGGACAGGAATCGGGCGCCCATGAAATTCATGATGCCCGTATAATTTGTGATGCGGCCGAGCGCCCAATGCAGATCGGCCAGGTTCTGTGGGGTTCCGTCTTCGACAACCAGCGTATGGGGACCCGGATCGTTCTGCGGATAGTTGAAGGGCTCGAAGGGCACCTGCAACAAGACCTCATGTCCTGCCCGTCTGGCTTCCTGCAGCCAGCGCTGCAGGCTGTTGCCGCTGGCGGCGAAGGCAAGGGTTATCTCCTCCGGAAGGGTGGCGATGGCATATTGCGTGCCGGTCTGGCTGAGGCCGAGACCGCCGACGACGATGGCAATGCGGGTGCCGCGTGCGCCGGACCAGGGGCGTGCATAGGCCTCGAGTGCGCGCCGCCCGTCGGCGCTCTTGATCGGCAGGCGTCCGAAGTCCGTATCTTCAAGAAGTTCGGGGACCGGCAGATGCGCCATGCGCGGGTCCTGCCCGACCGTTTCAGCGCCTGAGATGATCAAAGGTCCGTCACCGGACCTGTCGCGCGGCGAGATGGTCGTAACAACCCCACCCTCATCGGTCAGCGTGCGTGCGAT
Organism: Hoeflea prorocentri; assembly: GCF_027944115.1. Lineage (NCBI taxonomy): Bacteria > Pseudomonadati > Pseudomonadota > Alphaproteobacteria > Hyphomicrobiales > Rhizobiaceae > Hoeflea > Hoeflea prorocentri. The sequence goes on from NZ_JAPJZI010000002.1 coordinate 74,160, forward strand.
TTCCGCGCCTGAATCGCCAGCAACACGTTCCTCTGAGGCAATGCCGCCCTCAATAACGATGGGTTCGGATTGTGCGGGTTGTTCACTGGCGGCGACTTGTTTTTCAGCCGGTTCTGGCGCACCGCGCAACGGGCTTTGCTGCAACGCCATGTATCCGGCACCGCCGAACAGGATGAGCACGGCAATTCCCGCAATCATCCAGCGGCCCTTCCGGCCGCTACCTGCCGCCGGTTTTTTTTGCCGCCGATCCTGCCCAAGCGGTTTGTTTAGTTCGGAACCTGTGTCCACAGCCGCCGGTTCAACCTTGATCCTGATTCAGAACCGCCCGCTTTCGCGGGCGGTGTCTTTAAGCTTATTCGGTCTTGGGGGTTTCCTTGTCAACCTCCTTGGCCGCCTTCAACGTGTTGTCCGGGCTAGGTGGAAATGCCGGATCGGTTCTTTCGCCGCGCAGCAGTTCCAGCGCAAAACCGAGTTGTTCGTCATCCTCGGGCTCTGGCGGAACATAGGCAATGGAGCCGGATCCTTCTTCGGTTTCATCCTGACCCTGAATGTGCCCGCGCAGTTCCGATTCTCCGGTTTCACGGACCCGGCCCTGCAGTTCCTCGGGCAGCGGCTGCTCGACAATGATGTCAGGCTTGATGCCGGTTCCCTGGATCGACTTGCCGGACGGCGTGTAGTAGAGCGCCGTCGTCAGGCGCAGCGCGCCGTTCTCGCCAAGCGGGATGATTGTTTGAACGGAGCCCTTGCCGAAGGACCGGGTGCCGACAACTGTCGCCCTGTGGTGGTCCTGCAGGGCGCCCGCGACAATCTCCGAGGCACTGGCGGAGCCGCCATTGACAAGCACGATGATCGGTTTGCCGTCGGTCAGATCGCCCGGGCGCGAATTGTAGCGACGGGTTTCTTCTGAGTTGCGGCCGCGGGTCGAAACGATTTCCCCACGGTCGAGGAAGGCATCGGACACGTTGATCGCCTGATCGAGCAGACCGCCCGGGTTGAGCCGCAGGTCGATGACATAGCCCTTGAGTTCATCAGCAGGGATCTTGTCTTCGATATCCTTGATGGCATTTGCCAGGTCGTTATAGGTCTTCTCGGTAAAGGAAATCACGCGGACATAGCCGACATTGTCCTCAACCCGGTGCCTTACAGCCCGGATCTTGATGATCGCACGGGTGATTTCGATGTTTATCGGCGCATCTGCACCTTCTCGCAGGATCGTCAGATTGATATCGGAGCCGACCGGGCCGCGCATTTTGTCGACGGCCTGGGACAAGGTCAGGCCGCGCACCGCTTCGCCGTCGATTTCCGAGATCAGGTCGCCGGCAAGGACGCCGGCCTTGGAGGCAGGCGTTTCGTCGATGGGCGTGATCACCTTGACCAGTTCGCTGTCCTGATCGAGCGTCACTTCGATGCCGAGGCCGCCGAATTCACCGCGCGTCTGGGTGCGCATGTCGTTCGCGTCATCGACATTGAGGTAGCTGGAATGCGGGTCGAGCGAGGTCAACATGCCGTTGATCGCGCTCTCGATCAGTTCTTTCTCCTCCGGCGGTGTTACATATTGCGCGCGCACGCGTTCGAACACGTCACCAAAAATGGAGAGCTGTTTGTAGGTTTCGGAGTTGGCCGCGACGGCCGACGAGCCGGAATATTGCAGCGCGGTGACTGATACCGCGCCAATGAAAACTCCGACGGTCAGAATTAGTACCTTACGAATCATTTCGTACCCTTCCGGACGGATTGCTGGCCCACCACGGAGCCGGATCAACGGGTTTTCCGTTTTTTCTAAATTCAATGTAGAGCGTTGGCTCCGTCGAAGCTAGAGCCAATACCGATGCCGACACCACCTTTGTCCTGGTCATGCGGCCTATCGGTTCGCCCGCCACGACAAATTGGCCGATGTCGGCATTTGTCCTGCCCATTCCGGCCAATACCAGGTGATAACCGTCCCCTGCGTTGAGGATAATCAATTCCCCGTAGGAGCGGAACGGACCTGAATATACCACCCAACCATCGGCAGGCGCTGTCACAATCGCGTCAGCCACGGTTGAGACGGTCATGCCCTGCAGAGTCTGACCGGACCCATCATCTTCCCCGAAACCGAACTTCTGGCTGCCGGCGACGGGCAGTTCGAGCTTCTTCTTGAGTTTGGAGAAGGCAAATGCGGGCGCAATACGGTTGGCGTCCGGTGTTCCCTCGCGCGCCTGTTCGCGTGCCTTCTGGCGCTGCTCCTTGGCCTCTTCCTCACGTCTCTTTTCCGCCAGGCGCGCTTCTGCGGCGGCCTTGCGGACCGAGTCGATTTCGGTACCCAGAGAGGCAATCAGGTCTTCAAGACTTTTGGCGCGGGCAGCGAGCCTTTGCGATGCTTCAGCTTCAAGGGCCAGCTTCTCCTGACTTTGTTCGGTCAGTTTGCGTTTTTCAGCGAGCAAAAGGGTCAGGCGCTCTTCCTCTTCAGCCTGGTTTTCGAGTGTTGCCAGCAGCAGTTCACGTTCATTGGCTATGGATGCCCGGATGTCGGTGAGTTCCTTCAGATCATCTACGAGCTGCTGCGTCTGCTCTCGAATTTCCGGCACAACCGCACCGAGGAGAATGGCACTGCGGACCGATGAGAGCGCATCCTCAGGGCTTACGAGCAGGGCCGGCGGCGGGTTGCGCCCCATGCGCTGCAGTGCGGCCAAAACTTCCGCCAGCACGCCGCGCCGTGCGTTGAGCGAGGCACGAGCACTGGTTTCTCGGCCGTTGAGACTTGCCAGCCGCAATTCGCTCTCGGAGATATCCTCGCTGAGCTTCTTTTGCGTTTTTGCGCTCTGCACCAGTTCGATGCGCAGCGTCACCTCATCCTTCTTGAGGGCCTCGATGCTGTCTTCCAGGGCTTCACGACGCTCTTTCGAAAGCTCGATATCGGCAGACAGTCGTTCAAGCTCGCCGAGGCCCTTTTTGCGCTGTTCATCGAGTTGTTCGATGGTGGCAGCGCCGGGACGGGCCGATTTCGGCGTTTTTGAGGTTTGGGCAGCGGCGAAGAGCGGCAAGGCGATGACCGTGCACAATGCAATGGCCGCCACCCATCCGCCGGGCACGGCAAAGCCGGCGCTCCTGCGCGCCGATCCGTCCCTTTTGCCGGTCGCGGGCTTGGGCAGATTGCTTTGCATTATCCTGCGAATCACGGTCTCCCAAAAGCTCCCGACACCATAGCCCGATCGCCGCCGGTGGCAACGCAAAACACCGTGTGCGGGGGGCCTCGACGGTCCGCCATCTTCACGATCGTCATGCCATGTCTCAAATCGTGAAGTTCGCGGATACGATTTGATGCTGTCTGCCAACCAAGCGTGGCCGTGATGTGGCAGAGCGTGGCGAATGGTTAATATGGGCGGTCAGTCTCGGTGATAGGGGTGCCCGGTCAGGATGGTTGCGGCGCGGTAGAGCTGTTCGGCAAGCAGGATGCGCACGATCTGATGCGGCCAGGTGAGTTTTCCGAAGGAAAGGACCTTGTCGGCCTTGTCCAGGAGACTGTCGTCATGGCCATCCGCGCCACCGATCGCGACTGCAAGGTCCCGGCGGCCGATATCGGCCCAGCCGGCGAGGGTATCGGCAAATCTACGCGAAGACATGGTGGAGCCGTGCTCATCAAGAACGAGAAGAACACAATCATCCGGCAGTTGTTTTTCAAGCGCTTCGTATTCCTCGCGCTTGCGCGTGGCTGCGTCGGTTGCCCGGCTTTCGGTAATTTCCACGATGCGGTTGAAATTCAGGCCTCTGGCCGCGCCGGCCTTTTTAAATCGGTCGATATAGCGTGCCGAGAGTTCTCTTTCCGGACCGGCCTTGAGCTTGCCCACGGCGTAAATCGTTACCCGCATTTTGCCTCACGCCATCGTCGTCCCGGCGGCCGGGGCGCTCATTAAAGGCAATCCATATGGCGGGGCACCTGCTCAGACTGAACAGTGCGGCCTGAAACCACACGGATTCAATAGTTTGCCAGCTCCTTGCGTCACTTCCATCAACCTGCTCGCCTGTCGGGCGACGCGGCCGAATCGTGATGCTAGTGCACGGTATCCTCTTCGACTTCAGGGGCCATCCACATCTTCTCGATATTGTAGAATTCCCTGACTTCGGGGCGGAACACGTGAACGATGATGTCTCCGGCGTCGATCAGGACCCAGTCGCCATGACTCAATCCTTCCACTTTCGCCGATCCGAAACCCGCGCTTTTAAGTTCCCGCAACAGATGGTCGCAGATTGCCGTGACATGACGGCTTGAACGCCCTGACGATACAACCATGTGGTCGCCCAGCGCAGACTTACCGGTGATGTCGATGGAGACAACGTCTTCCGCCTTGGATTCCTCGAGGCTGGCGAGGACCAGTTTCAACGCATGGAATGCAGCATTGCCGCTTTCCAGTGCGGATGAGGAAACGCTTGCGGCATTTCCTTTGCTATGTGCTGTTCTCAGTGTCTTTCCTTTCTGTAACAGAACAAGCCCTGTTTTGCCCCTACGGAGACTTTTTGTCTTCCGGCCCCATTGCCGGTGTTTCTCCGCTTCAACGGCTGCCAATCGTCAAAAACGACTCAGACAATAACCGTTGCAGCAAACACCTAGAAAGATAGGCATGGAACGCCAATGGTTTCAAGACAAAGCTCATCACGATTTTTCCGCTGCTTTTTGAACGGCTTAGCCGTTTTGGCCGGTTTCGGACCGCCCCGAAGCTCCGCTATTGCGGAGCGCTGTCGACGACAGGGGGGAGCGCGGACCGTGAATAAAGGTCCAGGCCGGCGGGCGCATGCGTGCGAGTGCAACCGATTGCATTTCATCGACCCGCGCGTGCCCGAACGTCTTGGCCATAACCGAAGACAGGTAGGACAGCGTCGAGCCGGGCCGGTCGACAACAGCGATCGGCACACGATTGGCGATTGCCTGCCAGTTTTGCCAATGGTGAAATCCCGCCAGATTGTCCGCTCCCATGACCCAGACGAAATCGACGCCGCGGTTGCGCGACAGGACAAATTCCAGCGTTTCAGAGGTATAGCTCAGATTATGCACTGCTTCGAACGCGGTGAATTTGACCCGTGGGTCGTGGACGATCTTCCGGCTCAGATCCATGCGTGTCGCCAGGCTTGCCAGCGCGCCGTGATCCTTCAGCGGATTGCCCGGCGTGACGATCCACCAAAGCTGATCGAGACGAAGCCGGCGCAGTGCCGTCTCGGCCACCAGCACATGGCCTTCATGCGGAGGATTGAAAGATCCGCCAAACAGGCCGACCGCCATGCCGGGCTCGACATGGGGCATGCGCAACAGCGCTGCTGGGATCTCATTGCCGTGCATGGCGGTTCCGATTAGGGGCGGGTCTGGCCGTCGCCGTGGACCCGGTATTTGAAGGATGTGAGTTGTTCAACGCCAACCGGCCCGCGCGCGTGCATCTTGCCCGTGGCGATACCAATCTCCGCACCCATGCCGAACTCGCCGCCGTCGGCGAACTGGGTGGATGCATTATGCAAAAGGATCGCTGAATCGATTTCATTCATGAACCGTTCGACAACACCTGCATCCTCGGCAATGACCGCTTCGGTGTGGCTGGAGGAATAGCGGCCGATATGAGCGATGGCACCGTCGATGCCATTGACCAGCGTCACGGAGATGATCGGCGCAAGATACTCGGTCGACCAGTCTTCCTCCGTCGCCAGAACGGCTTGCGCAAAGGCGTGACAGACCTCATGCGACCCGCGAATCTCGCAGCCCGCTGCACTCAGCGCAGTCAGGACCGGCAAGAGGTGTGTTTCGGCGGCTGCCCGGTGGACAAGCAAAGTTTCGGCGGAGCCGCAAATGCCGGTGCGGCGCATCTTCGCGTTGACGGCGATGGCCGTCGCCATGTCGATGTCCGCAGACGCATCGATATAGATGTGGCACAGGCCCTCAAGATGGGCAAAAACCGGCACACGCGCCTCGCCCTGCACCCGTGCAACAAGGCTCTTGCCGCCGCGCGGGACAATGACATCGATGGAGCCGTCCAGACCTTTCAGCATTTCGCCGACCGCCTTGCGGTCTGTCACCGGAACACGCTGGATGGCGTTTTCGGGAAGGCCGGCGGCACGAAGGCCCTCGACAAGACATGCATGGATGGCGGCCGAGGAATTGTGTGAATCCGAGCCGCCGCGCAGGATCACTGCATTGCCGGCTTTGAGGCAAAGAGCACCGGCATCGGCTGTGACATTCGGGCGGCTTTCATAGATGACGCCGATGACGCCGAGCGGTGTGCGCACGCGTTCGATTTTCAGACCGTTGGGCCGGGTCCATTCGGCCATCACGTCGCCGACCGGATCCTTCAGCGCGGCGATGGCGCGGATGCCCTGTGCCATGGCGGCGACCCGGTCCGCGTCCAGCTTCAGCCGGTCGAGGAATGACGCTGCCATGTCGGAAGCCGACGCCTTTTCCATATCGATGGCATTGGCCGCGAGGATGGCGTCGCTTCCGGCCATGATCGCGTCGGCCATGGCATTCAGGGCCTTGTTTTTCTGCTCCGGAGTTGCAATCGCCAGCGGGCCGCTTGCGCTGCGCGCGTTGCGGCCAAGTTCCGCCATGACAGCGGCCACGTCCGTTTCTTTTGCAACTTCATCAAGCATCGTCTTGCTCCTGGCGTCCTTACGCGTCTTCATTCGGGGCTATTTGCGCCCCTGTCAACACCATGTCATCGCGGTGAACCATGGCGGCCCGGCCCGAATAGCCCAGAATTCCGGCGATCTCGGAGGATTTGCGACCGGCGATCTGACGGGCCTCGTCAGACCCGTAAGCGGCAAGCCCGCGGGCGAATTCATATCCGGCCAGATTGCAGATGGCGACGGTATCGCCCCGCAGAAAACTGCCGACGACCTTTCTGACGCCGGCCGGCAGAAGGCTTTTGCCTGTCTTCAGTGCGTTTTCCGCACCGGGATCGACAAAAAACCGTCCGCCCGGATCGATCTGCCCGGCAATCCACGTCTTGCGCGCCGTGACCGGCGAGGTGCTGGGCTCGAACAGGCTGTGGCGCGTGCCTTCATCGATCGCGCGCAGAGGATGATCGCGCTTTCCGGACGCGATGATCATGGCGCAGCCGGCCTTGGTGGCGATGCGCCCGGCTTCGATCTTGGTCTTCATGCCGCCGCGCGACAGTTCGGAACCTGCATCGCCCGCCATGGCGTCAATTTCCGGCGTTATTTCGGGGATATGGTGCATGAAGCCAGCGTCGGGGTTGCTGTCGGGCGGCGCGGTGTAGAGGCCGTCGACATCCGACAGCAGAACCAGCATGTCGGCGCCGGCCATGCTTGCCACGCGTGCGGCCAGGCGGTCATTGTCGCCATAGCGGATTTCATTGGTCGCCACGCTGTCATTTTCATTGATCACCGGCACTGCACCGGCTGCCAGCAACTGTTCAATGGTTGCGCGGGCGTTGAGATAGCGCCGCCGCTCGCGGGTATCGTCAAGCGTCAGCAGGATCTGGCCGGCTACGAGACCCTGCTTCGACAGTGCGTCGGACCAGGCCTTGGCAAGAGCGATCTGGCCGATCGAGGCGACAGCCTGGCTTTCTTCCAGTTTCAGGCTGCCGCTGGCATGGCCAAGGCTGGTTCCCTGCATGACGGTACGGCCAAGGGCGATCGATCCGGATGAGACGATCAGGACATCGCATCCGGCTTTCCTGAGCGCGGCGATGTCGAGGCAAAGCGTCTCGACCCAGTGACGCCGCAGACCGTCACTACGGTCCACCAGCAGCGCGGAGCCGACCTTGATGGCAATGCGCCGATAGTTGGCGAGGCAGGTGCTGCGCATCATGTGCTCCAGTCCCGCGCCCCCTCGGCGCTGCTGTCCTCGCGCCCGGCGTTTTTATCATCCTCGATGATGGCGGCCAGCCTGCGCAGGGCGGCCGTCATGCCCTGGCCCGATACGGCGGACAGGACCAGCGGTGTCTGGCCGCAGGCTTCTTCCAGCTCGCCAGCAAGCGCCGCCTGCAATTCCTCGTCAAGAATGTCGGCCTGCGACAGGGCGACAATCTCGGGTTTTTCGCCAAGACCGTGGCCATAGGCCTCGAGTTCCCCGCGTACGGTTCGATATGCATCTGCAACATCGGTCTCCTGCGCAGAGACAAGGTGGAGGAGGACCCGTGTGCGCTCGACGTGGCCGAGGAAGCGGTCGCCAATGCCCGAGCCCTGGTGAGCGCCCTCGATCAGCCCCGGAATGTCGGCAATGATGAATTCGCCACCGTCGACGCTGGCAACGCCAAGATTGGGATGCAGAGTGGTGAAGGGATAGTCGGCGATCTTCGGGCGTGCGCGCGTGACGCTGGACAGGAACGTGGATTTTCCGGCGTTCGGAAGGCCCACCAAGCCTGCATCGGCAATCAGTTTCAGACGCAGCCATATGGTCTTTTCAATGCCGGGCAGGCCGGGATTGGCATGGCGGGGCGCCTGATTGGTGGAGGATTTAAAATGCGCGTTGCCAAAGCCGCCATTGCCGCCGGCGGCCAGACGAAAGCGCTGGCCTTCATCGATCATATCGCAGATCAGCGTTTCATTGTCTTCTTCAAAGATCTGCGTGCCGACCGGCACTTTCAGGATCGTGTCCGAGCCGGTGGCTCCCGTACGGTTGCGACCCATGCCGTGCATGCCGGTCTTCGCCTTGAAATGCTGCTGATAGCGATAATCGATCAACGTATTGAGGCCGTGCACGGCCTCGGCCCAGACATCGCCGCCACGGCCGCCATCGCCGCCGTCCGGTCCGCCGAACTCGATGTATTTTTCACGGCGGAATGAGACCGATCCCCCGCCTCCGTCGCCGGAGCGGATATAGACCTTTGCCTGATCAAGAAATTTCATCTGTCAGCTATCCGCCTGCGATTGCGTTGGTTTTGTCGGCCATACGGATAAAGCCCGCATGCTTTAAGGTCAAAGGCAATCGTTGAAAACGCTTTGCGGGCCATTTGCTGCGCCTGCTCGATTTTTTCCGCTTTGTCATGCCTTGCCGTCCATTGCCAAAAGAAGAGGCCCGTGGTTTTCACCACGGGCCTTGATGTCATGCCGCCGCCCAGCTGCGCAGGGAGATCCATGTCTTGCGGTCGAGGCGGTACCATTCGACGGGAACCGTGCTGCCAAGCGCCAGCGATTTGGCCATTCCCGTTCCCTGGAACTGGAAACCGCATTTGTGGATCACCCGGCGCGAAGCGAGGTTGGTGACCCTGCAGCGCACGTCGATGCAGTCGATGCTGCGGGTGCGGAAGGCCATGTCGATGACCGCATGTGCGGCCTCCGTGGCATAGCCGTTGCCCCAATGGGGCTCGCCGATCCAGTATCCGAGCTCTAGCGTTGCCGGATCGTCCTGTGGCTCGATCCCGCAACAACCCAGGAAACGCCCGTCTTCGGCATTGGTCACTGCATAGATGCACTTGCCGATCGCGCCTGTTTTGGAGCGTCGGATAAAATCCGCTGCGTCCTTGCGGGTATAGGGATGCGGCATACGCGACACCATCGTTGCGACCCGGGCATTGTTGGCGAGACAGGTAAGGGCATCCGTGTCCTCGGTATGCGGGGTGCGCAGAACGAGCCTTTCAGTCACGAGAACCGGACAACCCGCCCGCTCGTGATGGCTCTCATCTTCCTGACTATCCGCTTCCATTTTCAGTCCTCCAGTTGCAAATGAAAAGGGGAGATGGCGCCCCATCTCCCCTGACAACTCTTGGCCTGAAATGTTTCAGCCGGGTCGATGAGACGCCGGCTGTCCCCACCGGCTATTCCGCTGCTTGCGCAAGCGGCATTACGGACACATAGCAGCGGCCGTTGGCTTTTGTTCGGAACTGCACATTGCCTTCGACCGTTGCGAAGATCGTGTGGTCCTTGCCGAGGCCGACACCCTGTCCCGGGTGCCATTTCGTGCCGCGCTGGCGCACGATAATGTTGCCCGGAATGACGGCTTCGCCGCCGAATTTCTTCACGCCGAGGCGTTTGGATTCCGAATCGCGTCCGTTGCGCGACGAACCGCCAGCTTTTTTGTGTGCCATTGGTCTACTCCTTACCTCGTAACCGTTACTTCGCTTCGCCGGCCAGGGCCTTGGCCTGACCGATCCAGTCGTCACGCTCGATGCGGCCCTTGAAATTCAAGGCCTCGTCGAGCTTTGCGATATCGTCCTTCGAAAAAGCTGCGATCTGCGCGTATTGCGTGACGCCGAATGCATGCAGCTTCTTCTCAAGAACCGGACCGACACCGGAGATCTTCTTCAGATCGTCAGCATCGCCCTTGGGTGCCGAGAAAATCGTGGCCGGCTCTTCCTTGGCGGCTTTCGCCTTGGGTGCGGCCTTGGGCTTCTCAGCGGACTTCGCCTCTTCAGCAGGTTTGGCCTTTGCAGGTGCCTTTGCCTTCGGAGCCTCTTCGGTCTTCTTGGCTTCGGCTTTCTTCGGAGCGGCAGCCTTCTTCTTCGGCTTGGCGCCACCCGTCAGGATTTCCGAAATGCGGATCGTGGTCTCGTGCTGGCGATGACCGCGGGTCCGCTTGGAGTTCTGGCGGCGGCGCTTCTTGAAGGCGATAACCTTGCGGGCGCGTCCCTGCTCGACAACTTCGGCGGTGACAAGCGCGCCGTCCACAAAGGGTTTGCCGATGGTTGCATCGGCGCCTTCGCCGACCATCAGAACTTCCGTAAACTCAACCATGTCGCCGGCATCGCCGGCAAGCTTTTCGACCTTCAGGAGGTCGTCGGCGGCGACAGTGTACTGCTTTCCGCCTGTTTTAATGACTGCGAACATTTTTTTGCCTTTCGCCGTTCGGTCCGGCTTGCCACGGTGAACCGCGCAGCCGTCTTTTTATCAGTCGTTTGCAAATCGTCGCCCAATCGCGCCGAAGGTCGCTGTCGTGACCCCCAAAAGCCATTTGACGGGTTTTCCCGCAGCTGTATTTTTCGGAACCTGGTCCAACAAAAACAGATGGCGCAAGTCACCTTACGCCATGGATGACTGCGGGATAAGGGAAAGCCTTTGCCAAGTCAAGAAGCGGGCGGTGTTTTTTGCCCTTCCGGGACCGAGATTTTTTCGTTGAGTGGTGGCTTGGCGGCTATGGTCGGGAGCTGGCGGTCCTGCTGGTGTCCGTCACCCGCTCGTAGACCCGTTCGATTTCCGCAAGAACAGCGTTTTCGCCACATTTTTCCTGCAGGCGCTGCCTGCCTGACAGGCCGACCGTTTCGGCAAGGCCGGGTTCCTTGAGCAGGGCGCCGATGGCGTCACGGGCGCTTTGCCAATCCCCTACCGCCACGGCAAACCCGTCTGTGCCGCTGCGAATGAGGTCAGGGACCTGGCCGGTCAGATAGGAGACGACAGGCACGGTCTGCGACATCGCCTCAAGTACGACGACCGGGCCTTCCTCCTTCTTCGACGTGCTCAACAACACATCAAACCCGCCGATCATGGACGGCGCATCGTCGCGGTGGCCGGTCAAAACGACATTCGCCTCGATCTGCGGATCGTTCAGGAGTGTCTCCCAGCCCTCCAGGCGTTTTGCATGATGAAGGCTGCCGACGACGACCAACTTGACCCGAGGATCGATCGCGACCAGTTCCCTAAGGATCCTCAGACCGTCGGTCTGGTTCTTGCGCGGACCGACGCTTCCGACCATACCGATCGTGAAGGCGTCTGGAGGAAGTCCCAGCAACGTTCGCAGCGCGGTCTTTGCCCGCGTTCTGTCCGGCGGCTGCGGGCTGATGGGGACAAAGTTCGGAATGACGTGGATTTTTGAGCGGGCAACCAGATTGAAACGGGTATGAAACGCGGCTGTCTGATGGCTGGGTGCAATCACAGCCTTGAAAAAGGCAAAGGGTATCTGGACGTTGCGGCTGTGCGCTGTTGTGACGACTGCAGCGTTTGCCGCTATACGAAACACCATGCCGTATTTGTTGGCCCTGCTGCCATGGCAGTGGATGACGTCGCATCCTCTGTCGCGGATATCGTAACCAATCCTGCGTATCTCAGCCGGACGGGTTTCAAGGCTGCTGCCGAGTGCTGTCAGCGGGGTTGGAAAGTCCTGTAAAGAAAGCCATGCACCCGACCGGTGCACCAGATGTACCTCATGCCCCCGCTGCAATTGCGCGGCGATGAGGCTGTGGCAACTGCTGGTGACGCCGTTCCGTTCCCAATGGGATACGATATGTGCGATTTTCAAACCTGACCCCTCTCGGGACGGTCGATACGACAATCGCCATGGACTTGTCCATGGCGTTGCAGCGCCGCGGTGCAAATGGATTGCCGCCGGACCTCCTTCACCCCTGCGTCGGCAATGGTTCCCGGTTGTGGCCGTATCTTTGACGGGATGCGAAAACGGCCTTGTCTTGCGGCGCTTGAATGGGTAAGACAGCGCCCGCATATTCTTTATGCCGACCATGACGCGGAGAGGTGGCTGAGTGGTTGAAAGCACCGCATTCGAAATGCGGCATACGGGCAACCGTATCGGGGGTTCGAATCCCTTCCTCTCCGCCAGTCTTTCCGGGTCTGCTCTGCCGCACTCATCTGGCCGATGCTGCATTATCGCAATGGACGAAGCGTTTGCTCACTTCGCGTGCTTCCAATCGGCATCAGCGATTGAATTCCTTTGTCAATGAACTGACGATGTCCTTGGAGCCAGTGAGTGAGGCCATCTTGCCGTTAAGATAGTCCAGACTGATTTTTGAATGCCGCCGGTCATGGGAGCCAATGCAATCTTCCGCGAGTACCACTCGCAGGTCTCGCTGATAAGCGTCGATGGCCGTCATTCTCACACAGGCATGTGTGTTGATGCCGCAAAGGACAAGACGTTCCACATCGTTGTCTTGAAGAAAGTCATCCAAGTTCGTTCGAAAAAACGCACTGTATCGTTTCTTGGTCACTGTTTCGTCACCGTCCAGCCAGTCAAGCTTTGGGTGCAACTCCGCTCCTGGACTGTTCTCAATGACAAGGCGGACGTTTTTGTCCCGCATTTCCAAAAAGGCGTCTGTCAGGTCCTGACGAAACTCGGTCTTTATCCAGACAATCGGTAGGCAAAGGCTGCGAAAGCAGGAAACCAATTTGTTGACACCTGACACCAGACTCTGGGTTTCATCTGGATCCCAAGAAGCAAGGTAGTCGTTTTGAAGGTCGATTATTGCAAGGCAGTCTTTCATCATCCGCGATTTGTTAGCGCGGTGTTGAAACAAATGCGTGACAATATTTTGCGCTGTTCCTTTTCGGACACATCAGTGCCGTGCGTTCAACGGCTGAACCCAGCCGCGTTCTTGAAATGGCCCATGACGCTGCCAGGGTTGCATGTTTCCAACAGGCTGATCTTAGGCATGCCGACCCGTCCCGACGGGTCCACGACGGCCGAGCCTCTCGCAGGCCCGGTTCCTGTCAGACGGCTACGGAGGCTTGAAGAACGCGGGTTCAGCGCCCGGCAGCGCCGACCAGTTTTTCGCCAACGTCTTCCGCTGTTTCTCCCGAGCCGTAAATGCGTGCGAAGACCTCATGGCCGACAAGGCGCGCGCGCAGGTAGGGGTTTGCCCCGCACATTGCGACAAAGCGGCCGGTTTCCCCAATACTCCATCCCATTAACTCACGCAGCACGCCGCCGTTCAGGAGTGTCTCAGTACCCTCGAAATAGTCGTTGGTTACGGGAAAGCCCTTCTTCTTTGCCAGAATATTCTGCGCAGGCAAATATCTCGATGCCACCTGTTTCAAAAGCCATTTTCCCTGCCGTTTTCGATATTTGAGCGCAGGCGGCAGGTTGAGGGCAAAGTCGATTATTCCGTTCTCCAGAAACGGCACGCGCAATTCGACTGAAGATGCCATTGAAACGCGATCGTGACGATGGATTATGCCTTGCATGTGACCACACAGGTCGAAAATCCCGTTACCCGCATAGACCCGGCGAGATATTGGCTTCAGGAATTCCAGAGCCTCCATTATGTCATGCTGGCGAAAATTGTATGCCGCCGAAAGAGAGGAAGCAAACTTCATCGCAACGCTGGGTGTCATTCCTCCCATTGCATTGACGAAGGCGGAATCGATCAGGCGATCAAGTCGCCGTTTCCGGGCGCTTCGCGTTGGCCCGAGAGCGGCGATCAGAGACAAGATGGATGCACGGCGCGCGGATTTTGCGTGCCACGGGTAACCGCCGAACAGTTCGTCTGAGCCTTCGCCGGTCAAAAGCACTTTGATTCCGTCGGCCTTGCAGCGTCTCGTCAGTGCGAGGAGTGCCGGTGTTGCATTGCTGAGATTACCATTTTCAACGTGGTAGATCGAAGTGGCGAGCAGCCGCAAATACTGAGCCCGGTCCAGTGCGACCCTTTTCAATGGCACGCTCAATCCCGAGCAGGTTCGCTGTGCGTCCTCGGCTTCGCTGACACCGGTATCCGGATCGATGACATAGGCATGGAACGGATTGACGAACTCGCGTGTCAGAGCCGTGATCATGCCTGAATCGACTCCGCCGGAACAGGCGGTGGCAAGCTCTGTATCAGACAGACAGTGCATTCCGACACTCGCGCGCAGACGCGCTTCCAGCTCTGTCTTTGCCCTTTCAGTGTCCGGTCGGCGCTCGCCCAGCCTCAGGGGATCCAGCGCGTCAAGAGCATGCCAGAATGACCCCTCGTGAACACCGTCATTGTCTATCCGCCAACAGGCACCCGGCGGTAACCTTCTCACATTCCGGAAGGAAGAGAGGTAAGAATCAACACTCTGAAACGCAAGCGCCAGGGTCAGGGAGCGTGTGTCGATATGTGTTTCGAAGCCGGATACCCTGAGCAGTGCCTTGTCCTCGGAGGCAAACATGTAGCGGTCGCCGACTGACGCAAAGGAAAGCGCCTTGATACCGAGACGGTCGCGACACAACCACAGGGCCTCCTTGCGCTTGTCGAAATAGGCGAATGCGAACATTCCGGTAAAACGTTGCAGTGCCTCTTCCACTCCCCAATGATGAAGTGCCCACAATACGACTTCGGTGTCGCTTTCGCTGATGAAGTTTATGCCGACCCTTTGCAGCTCAGCGCGCAGTTCCCGAAAGTTGTAGACTTCACCATTATAAACCAGAGCGCCGCTTTCGTCGGGCGTGGTTGCCGGTTGCAGTCCTCGGTCCGACGGATCGAGGATAGCCAACCGGCAGTGGCCAAATGCTAGGCGCTCATTTGACCAAAACCCTTGCCCATCGGGCCCTCGATGGGCAATCTCCTGGATCATTGAGCGGATATCTGCAGTGTCAGTTTCCGTTACCCGGTCCTTGCGATGCCAAATTCCTGCAATTCCACACATTCGGCAGGCCCTGTTTCTTGCGTTTCAAATCATGCGGAATTCGGCGAGGATGCGCCTCTTGGGTTCGGTGTCGAGCAGCGAGGCAGCGCTCTGGACAGAATCGACCCCCGGTCGCGTATTCATCTCGATAACGGTGACGCCGTCTTCGCGCAGCGCGATGTCCCAGCCCACCAATCCGGGGCGCGGGAGGATGCCGGACAGTTCGGAGACCGTTTCGCAAATCATTTGCCAATGCGGCACCGTAACACCCGCCAGCAATGTCCCTGTTTCCGGATGGGTATCGGAAAGCGTCCGTGCAAACCTTTCTTCATTAAATGACACGCATGGGCCAAGCACACCGGTTTCGAGATCAATGGCCGAAACGGTGCCGCCCGTTCCCTTCAGAAAATTATCGGTCGGCGCCGAGCGGCTGGTCGCGCATTTGAGGGTTGCGGCGAGGATGACGACCCTGTAGTCGACCGCGGACGTTGCAGTCAGCACCCGGACAGAATTGACGGCGTCAGGGAATATTTGACGTGCCCAGGCTGATTGTTCGATGATCTCGGAAATCATGAAACCGAGCGGAAGCCCCTTGACCCACTGGTCCATGCCTGACCTGTCAAGATAGTCGCCGTTGATGCGAAAGCCCCGCCCTTCACGTGCCGCCCTGAAAGCACCGGCACCTTTGCCTGCGTCGGCCGGCTTGATGAAGATGGCTCGGTCACCTTCCAGAAGTGACGGCACTTGCGACCGTTTGGTGATTGCGGACACCCCATCGGCTATGGGGACAACGCGGTCGCCGGCGACGTAGTGAGTCACCGGTGGTGAAACACTTGGCCGTACTTTGTCGAGCCACAGTTTTTGAGAGATCTTGTTATGTAAAGCCGCATACAACATTCTGTTGTAGAAGGCAGATCTTCTCTCAAATTTTGTCAGGCGAATGTATCTTCCGGAACTGCGGATATCCGGGGGTAGAAGAGCAATAGACCTGGACGGGTGGCCGCGGACTATTGACCGGATACGCCATATAATGTGTGGTGCAGGATGCTTAAATTCTTCGTCAAGCAGGCCGGAAAAAGAGCTAATACGAGTAAATATCCCCATGATCGACTTAAACCACAAGTACCGTTTCTGATCAATTGCTGCTAATGTGCCTGCAAATACTTGGAATTCTTTCCATTTTATCTGAATGTTTCGGTCTCGTCATGCGACTCAGAATGCGCAGTTCATACCTCATCCATCAACATGATCGACGATGAGCAGACAATGAAGCCTGGGTGCCTGTCTGTCTCATTCGCACCATCGATGCCGGTTCAGGACAGCGATCGAACCCCCCTGACTGTGCGGTTTTCGTCCGGTCATTATGAACGGCTGGTTCATTTCAAATCAGCGGGCGCTCCGCTCACTGCCTCAGGCGATGCGCTGTTGTGCCTCGGTTTGCTGCCTGCTCTGGAACTGGGTGTCGACTTGCGCATCGATTGCGAGGTCGACGAAGACCTGATGGAGCAATCGGGCGACATACAGGAGCTCTTGTGTGCCTGGTATCCGGGCTATCAGCCGGTTTCGATTCTGGCTAAGACGACGCGCCGGCAATATCCTGCCAACCGGAAGACCGGCCTCTTTTTCTCCGGCGGTGTCGATTCGTGCTTTTCCCTTGTGGAATCGGGTGAAAAGCTCGGGGGGCTGGTCACGGTCATAGGTGCGGATGTTAATCCGAACGACAAGGAAAATGCCGAACGGCTCGAAGCCATCACGCGGGATATAGCCGGTCACTATGAGTTAAATGCAATATTCGTATCCACGGACATCAGGCGAACGTCCGATGCGCTGATTGGTTGGGTCGAATATCACGGCGCGGTTCTCGCTGCGATCAGACATATGCTGGCCGACGAATTCGACAATCAGCTCATCGCCTCATCGGCGGACGAATCGTCCTGGAACCGCAGGTGGGGCTCCCATCCGGCGCTCGATGGCCTTTGGAGCACGCCCGGCGCCGGCATCGAGCATCATGGAATGGTTGATCGGCTTGCGAAAATTGACCGCCTTGGCCGTGAACCGGAATTGATGCGTCGGCTCAGGGTCTGCAATCTTCAGTTCGAGAATTGCGGGGCATGCGACAAGTGCTTGTTCATGCAGGCCTCATTTGATCTTCTGGATATTCGAAATTCGGCAACGACATTCGATGCCGCTGCGCCAGCGACACCGGATTTGCGTGTCACCGGGGAAGGTTCGCTGTCCGATCTGAAGCAAATGCGGAAATTCGCTTTGGCCAAGGGAGGGCACGGTGACATCGTCGCATCGATAGATAAGGGGCTGCGACGCTATGAGCGGACAAAGGGTTTGCAGCGACTGGTGCCGGTCTCGGAAATAAAGCGTCGGTTCAAGAGGCTGAAGCGCAAAATGCGGTTCCGGCGGGCAAGAACGGGGACGAGCGGATGACCCTTCCGGAGCTTACGGCGATCTATCCGCCCGGAACCTTTCTGGCGCCGCGTCTGGAAGATCCATCGGCAAAATGGGTGCCTTCAGATCTGCACGCGGTCGAGTTCATGACCGCGAATCTGATCGCATGTGCCGGCGGATTTCCCATGCTTGTGCATAAAGCCGCCATGTCTCCCGACGGCTTGGAATTGATGGAGCGTTGCGGTGTCAACATAGGCAGCGCCATTGAAACCTATGAAACACCCGACGATTACCACAATGCCCTCATGCGACGTATTGAAGATGGCCAGACCGCGGTTTTCGTCTACCCGTCCAGCGTACAATTGCCTGAAAAGAAAGCCGCTCTTGTCGCTTCCGATTGTCTCGCCCACCTGAACAACAAACAAAACATTGCCCAATTGTCAGGTCCGGAGAATATCCCGAGACGCCGCACAATCGACAATGGCAGCCGCGACCAGCGCGACACCTTGGTGGCGCCGATTGCCCTGAAGATAGCAACGAACGAACCCAATGCCGGTGGATTGGACGTTGCGATCTGTCGCCGGCGCAGGCACATCGACCGTGCTCTGTCACGCTTCGCGGATGCTGAGACTCTGATTGCCGAGGAACTGATTGAAGCGGTGCGGAACTGGTGCGTGCAATTTGCCGTCACGGCGGATGGGACCGTGTGTGAAATAGGGGCAACGGAACAGATTTGCATTCGCAGCGGAATTCATGCGGGAAATCTGTACGCCGTCGATGCAAGCCCGGAAGAAAATGTCCTCACGATCGGCCGTTCAATTGCCGAAGCCGGTAGCAAACTGGGTTTTCGAGGTCTGTGCGGGTTCGATATTCTGTTGGACAGGCATGGCAAGGCTTTTGTGATTGACCTTAATTTTCGGCCAGTTTCCAGCTCTGCTTTTCTGTATGAGGCGTTGCGGCGCAGTAATTTGGGCACAGGTGCCCGGTTTGCACGTCTGGCATTTTGCAGGTCGGAAGGCACTCTTGCGCAGATGATCCGGCGTTGCGATCAGGGCTTCCGTGACGGCTGGATTATCCCACTGGCCACGTTCGAACCGGAGTTTGGCGGCCTGAAAGGCGGCACCGCGCGGATGCGCCTGATGATCGTTGCAGATAGTCTTAAGGTATTACACAGGCGCGAGCAGAGCCTCGCCGGATGCGGGGTCGATTTTGTACATATGCCAAATCGTTTCGAGCAACTGAAACACTGGTTTCGGAACGTGATCTGAAATGGTTGTGCAATCGCCCGGAGATATGGATTACCAGTGGGAAATCGTCGACAGCGAAAATGGGCTCGGTCTGCTTGAGCGGGAATGGTCGGCCTTGAATGCGCGATGCGGACCACAGGGGTTTTTCACGCGGTACGAGGTGATAAGGGCAAACTGGGACCGGCACCGCGCTGATTCCGGGAGCAAGCTTCATATTGTTGTCTTCCGGGACCGGGGGGGCACTCTCGTGATGGGCGTGCCCATGGTGCGGGTCCGCGAGCCGCTTGGAACGCACAAGCTGGTTTGGCTGGATTCCAAAACGCCGCTTTATGACGATGTGCTTCTGGATCCGGATGTCGAAATCGAGGTTGCCGCCCGACATTTCAAGAGTGTTCTTTCAACGTCCTTGTTGAACCGGGTGTTGAAAATCGGCTTTGTACTTGAAGGCTCAAATCTTCACCGGTTGCTTAATGCCACTGGACTGCCGACAAAGTTGCTGACGACGGCGCCGTCTTTGAACATTTCTGAATTTGAGAGCTGGGAGCACTATCTTTCACGGATCTCAACGAATCGACGGCAGCGAATACGCAATTTCGTCCGGAGAATTGAGAAGGCCGGCGCCAAGGCTCCAAGGCTGATCACAAATGCAGCGGAACGCCGTGATGTGATGAATGAACTCTTCGACAGGAAAAGGCGCTGGGCGGGGATGCGTAGCGATCTTATGGATTGGGTCGCACCTGAGGAAACGGAAGCCTGGTTTCAATTGATCAGCAATATTCAGGACGAAAGGAACAGGAGCCACCTGTTCCTGTTGGAATCGGATACCGAACGCATTGCAAGTCTGTTGTTCTTTGAGCGCGATGGCACGCTTTTTCTATCTAAACTCGCACACAGCGAAGCCTGGGAACAGTTTTCTCCCGGTTGGCTGATTGTCCACGAAGCGATTAAATTCGGCATTGAACAACGCATGAAGACTGTGGACTTCATGATCGGCAATGGTGCCTGGAAGGAGCGAATCGCGGACCGTACCAACAAGATATTTGGCTGCCGCGCCGGGCCGGTGTCCTGGCGATTTGGTACTCTGAAATAATCTCCTGGCGGGATCGCTCACTCAAACCGACTTGCTGCAAGGTTTTCAGCCACCAGAAATTGATCCGGTGCCCGTTGGCATTGTCTGAACAGATGATCACGTGCGTCGAGTGCAAGCCGGGCCATTCTCGCATAGTCCCGTTTATCGGTGCCGTCTTCCGGAATTGCGTGGCGGTTGCCGTTTAAGGGCTCGACGGTGGCTTCCATGCGTCTTAAGGGCTCGGTTTCCAGTATGGACATTGAAAAGATGGGCGTGTTGCGGCGGGTGGCTATGGAGAGCGGAGAGGTCGGCATGCTGACATAACCCGCTTCGCCGAACGGCATCTCGACGAACATGTTTCCGGCATAGACATTGTTGGTCAATATTATGAGTTCGCCCTGTTCCAAAAGGCTGATGATCTTCCCCATCACGGAGGCGCCATGGCTGCGGTCGAACACGACCCGTTGCTTCAAATACTTGTTTTCCGCGCTGCGTAGAAGCCGGTTGATAGTCGCATTTCCAAATGCGGTATCAGAAAACCCGTGACTGTCGACACTGACCTGAAGCGGCTCAAAACCCTGTTCCCGCAACGCCCGTTTGCCAGCCAGAGCCTGATATTCGAACTGAAATGCCCAGACTATGGCACCTTTGCCGGCCTTCAGGGCGTCGCGAAGCAGGTCGGCGCCAGAAAAGTCGATTTTCGGATTTCTTCGTTGTGCAAGAATATCGACCATGAGCATATGTCTGCGTCTGTGTGTCATTCGCAGATGAGATCGAAATAACAACTCAACTTCTTCTTCGTCATTGATAGAAAAAACAGATCGCATTGACTTGGCAAATCTTGCGAAATTCTTTTTACGATGGTGACGATAACGAATTGATGAAGTAAACCGATTGAAAGATGTCCATGTGCTGACCGGGAAAAGGGTTGAAGCTGCAGATCCGCAAAGGAGCAATATCTCTCTGATGTCACTTTCCGAGAAACGCCGCCGGGCCGGCGGCTTCAAACGTGTCCGTTTGTAGAAGCGTGCCATATCGCCAGCGGAGAGGATCTCATTCGTAAGCTCGTAGGAAAAATAGCGTTCAGACATAAATTCTACTTTAAACAGCCCGTGCCCGCTTCCAACAGTACTTGAAATCCAGAGCGCTCTTTTCGCAAAATAACAGTTGCTGAAGTAGTCGGGAAGCAAATAGAGCAAAAAGGAAAATAAACCTTTGAAGGCGAAGAGCACCTCCCGGACCGCAGTTTTCACTCGATTGAGCGAGCTCAACAGCCGTGATGGCCGATTGCGCAGCTCAATCAGGGCCGTGCGCAAAGGCTGGAAGAAAATTTATGCTGAGTGGCGTCGCAAACGTATTCATCTGGATTCAATCATCGCGGTCACCGGCAGTTGCGGTAAGTCGACAACCACCAAACTTACTGCCGCTGCATTGGCTGAAAAACCCGGTGTTTATCTCGGATATGGAAAGAACACGCCCAAAGGCATTCGGGGGGCAATGTTCAGGATGCCGGCCAGTGCAAAAATCTGGGTTCAGGAAGTCAGCGGGCATAAACATGATGCCATGGAGACATCGGTCAGATTCATCAGGCCGACAATCGGTGTCGTGACCACAATCGGGATGGATCACATCTCGAACTTCGACTCGCCTGAAGATATCGCCGTCTCAAAGGGGCAACTGGTTGAGGCATTGCCGGAAAATGGACATGCGATTCTCAATGCCGACGACCCACTTGTGGCTGCGATGGCTGGGCGTACACACGCCAATGTCATCACTTTCGGCAAGGCGCCCGATGCTGATATTCGCCTTGTTTCAAGCAGTCACGGATATCCCGAGCGCCTCAATCTAAGAGTGTGTGCAGGTGAGGAGGTTGTGGACGTTCCGACACGATTTGTGGGCGAGCGCTGGACTACCAGCGTGCTGGCTGCGCTTGCTGCAGCGCATGCGGTGGGTGTGCCGCTCAAACAGGCCGCCGCCGGCATTGAAACGGTTGAACCGCTGCGTTTCAAAGACGATGTTTATACCCACAATGGCATGACATTTATTGTCGACTCATACAAGGCACCGCTTTGGACGGTCCAGTCAAGCGTGGACATTGTCGCCGCTGCAAAGGCACAACGTAAGGTCATGATCTTCGGAACGATTTCAGACTATCGGGGTTCTGCCAGGGGCAAGTATGTCCGAAGTGCGAAATCGGCACTTGAGGCAGCGCAGCTTGTTATCTTCTACGGTCGGCATTCGCAGCGGGTCAGGCGGCTGAAAGCCGATTACCCGGATCGGCTCTTCATGTTCGAGACCTACAAGGAGTTGACGGCTTTTCTGCGCGGGGCTTTGAAGGCGGGAGACCTTATCTACATTAAAGCCTCGGGCTCCGCCGATCACCTCGAGCGCATCGTGCTGGATCATAAAAAGCCGGTGATTTGCGAGTTAACGGATTGTAGCAGGCCGTATACCTGCAACCATTGCAGGCACCTTCACGGCAAGAAGCGTTGGTTCTCACGAACGCGTCAGACCTGATCTTTGGCCTGCCAGAATTTACTCAACCGATACCCGGCGATCGAAATTGCCGGGTTGGACAATATGGAAACCGCCTTTCTCTTGCGAAACATCCGTATGCGGCAGTCGCGGATATCCATTTCGACAAAGATCGGCGAGACACGCGCATCCGCTCCGGTGGGCTCGGAAACAACGGAAACTGAGCGGTGGACCGGAAATGTATCACGCCGACCTATAGGTGGTTGTATCGCCGCACGCACATTGACGCCGGCAGGCATGGCCAGAAGTCGCCGTACCTCGTCAAGTGTTTTCCCCGCTTCCACACAGAACTCATATCGGCCGGCCTTTCTGTAGTTTCCGGAGCCCTGGATTTGAGCAACAGCCTCAAGGTCGCCTCTGAGATAGGACTGCAGATCGGTGCGCGCGAGATCGGCGGCGGCCTGCGCCAAGCGAAAGGTCCAGACGTGGTAGTTCTGGCCAGGAGCGGCCGGAACGCTCCGTTGAGCGATAATTGGACCCGTGTCGATGCCAGCATCAAGCTGGTGTATCGTTACGCCGCCATACGTGTCCGCCTGGCCATCGGCCAACAGGCTGAGCGTTGGCTTGGGACCCTTGTAGTGGGGTAGCAAAGCCGGGTGCACGTTAACCGCCCGCCTGCCGAATTGATCTATTATCCAGCGCGGCACAATCTGATGTGTCATCAGGGTAATGAGAGTATCGGCTTTAACTTCCGACAATAAATCTCTTTTTTGTGGAATACTTGAAAGAATATCATTTCGAATTACATGAATATTATGACGTTTGACATGAGCTCTAAGCGTTGGTACTGAGCTTGAAAAAGAAACGATTTCTTGCGTTATGCTTGATTCTAGATGTTTTTTGTCTCTAGTCCAGATAGCAGAGATAGTATTACCGCAACCAAGCCAAGCATCGATGAAAGCTGAGCTTACGATGCTTTTTTCAACGATAAATAAAGCGCGAAACGAGTCAGGCATATCAACAAGAATTTCCCACAGTGCTATCGGAAAAACATAGAATAGAGCGAGTCGGGCGGCTTTGTCAGAATTTTCCTTTTCTGCGTATCTCATTAATTTGGATCGTCATCCCGAACGACTGAGGATTTCGGGCGCTGCGCTGGATTCTCTTGGCCTCAATTTCCAGCGCTTGGCGGGTGTCGACTACCGCGAACTGGATCCTCAGACGATTGGCGCGGCCGTCGATAAGACGCCCGCGGCGATGGTCAAGCGTCAGCTTAGCCCTGGCGAGATTGCCTGTTTTCTGTCTCACATCAAGGTGTGGCGGGCGATTGCGGAGAGCTCGGAGGATATGGCCTGGGTTTTTGAGGATGACGTTTCGTTTTGTGCGAATGCACGCACGGCAATGTTGGAAATCGAATCCGGTAAGCGCGACTGGGATCTTGTTCGGCTCTACAGCCATAAGGCCCTGTCGCTGGAGCGGATTGAACCAATGGAGTGCGGGTATTCGATCGGACTTTCGCGGAAAATCCCGATGTCCACAATCGGCTATGCAATCTCCCGTCCGGCAGCTGATTTCTTGTCCCGGGCGATGGTGCCGTTCAGTCTTCCTGTCGACTCTGCGCTCAAGCAGTGGTGGGATCACGGGCTTTGCACAAAAGTTGTCGCACCGTCTCTTTGTGAGCCGCGAAAAGATACCGCCACCGCCAGCACCTTGGATGCTAGCCGTGCAAACAACAAACCGAAAAGTCTCGTTGATCGCTTTGTGCTAAACCTGCGTTATCAGTTTGAGCAGAGGCGCATGCGACATGGCCACGCCGCACGCTTTCCGGACAGAAACCGTTTTGATTGGTAGGACGTTGCCTCAGTTCAACGTGACGTGAGGCAACAGGTGTGGCCAGGTGTTGACATAGGCGCCGACTTTCCCGGTCTTGTTGTCTGCTGCCGCAACCTCCCGTTTCATCAGAGAGGCGAGGATGACACCATGCAGGCGGTCAGTCAGGACGCGGTTGCCGCGTCCCAACAGTTTTGATGCGGCCTTGACCTTGGACTTTGCGACACTGTCAAATGCAGCAAGTCGCAGCCGCCGGGACGGGATCAGAGGCGAAATTTTGCCGAGTCGGTTCATCTGCATGATCGTCCGGTTATCCCGCCAGTCGAAAACATCACCGCTCGGCAGATGGTTGCCGGAGGCACCCGGTAAAGCTTCGCCGTCCTTCCTAAACAGGCCAACCGCCTCGGTTGTCGGCCTCGCGTCTGATATGTGGCACCAGTGGGCAGTATCGGGGCATAGTTGTCCTTCAATTCGGTAAGTCTCGCGAAGTTGCTTCATGCTGTTTCGCTCCCTGACAAGAACTTTCAAGTTGAGGCAGCGTTCCACCACCGAACGGGTCTCGGCGATCAGCGCTGGGTTGCCGGGATCGCGCTCGGCAACACTCAGCGGCAACAGGACAATTCGCAAATCCGCAATTTTGTCGAGTGCCCGAAGGCGCATTCGGTGGTGCTTCTCGTACAGTGATCCGAAATTTCCACCTCCGAGAAAGAATATCGTGCCCTCGGAAGTTTTCTCGCGGCACCGTCGAGCATCGAATTGCCGGACGGTCGATACGTAGGCGGGCGCATATCCGTAGATGCTCTCCAGAGCCCGACGCGCTCCCAACCATATCGCGCAGTCGCCAGGATTGGCATAGTTGGGATAATCAACGATTGCGTATGGTTTTCCCGGCGCCAGTCCGCTGAGCGCTTGCTCAATATATCCCTTGGCGGAACTGTTCATCTGTTGTGTGCGGATCCCCGTTGCAGACGCCATATCCTGGGTTCCAGATTTTATTGAATTGAACAGCAAGTGACTGTCGATAATTATCGCAAAAAGCAAACAATTGATAGATACATAATATGTATATCATATGCTGAGTGCGATTATTTATTCATACGTATTCGCCAATTCAGAATTATAGAACCGGTAAAAGCAATAGAGATTTTGTTTTTTGATTTGCTCGGTTCTGCTCTTTCATAGCGAAATGGTTTTGTTGCTCTTCCGTGGCGAACCCCATCAAGACCGACTCTGCACTAAGAATATACTGCGAGACTATTCTTAATGTGAGGTTGCTTTATTTCTTCTATTTTCCATTAGAAATTGTATTCTCCAATGTTTTAAGATTGAAAATACCGATTAACACTTGAGCGGGTTGATTCGATCCGTGCCTGAATTCAGACCAGAGGCGCTACGGGCGTCTATTTCGTGAAATCGAATCCGAGGATGCAACGATGGGTTACAGGATTTTTGCACTTTGCCTGAAACAGGTTTTCGGCCACCTTGGCGTGGCTTTGCGCTTAAGCTGGTTCTGGCTGCTGCTCGGCTTGCTGCTGTTTTTGGGGTTTTTTGGAATGTTCGGCGGTCTTGATCAGCAGGCCGGCAGCGAAGGTGTTCAACCACATGCCGGGCCGCCTGTTTTCCTGACCCTGCTGTTGTCCATTGCCACAATGGTAGTCTTTTTGCTCGGCGGGGCGGTTATCGCAATTGGCTGGCATCGATTTGTCTTACTGGATGAGGAGCCGCAAAACTTCTTTGTGCTACGGCGGCAGTGGTCAATCGGAACTTACGTCATACGCGGACTTCTGATTATGCTCATTCTGGCGGCGGTGTTCCTTCCCCTGTTACTCATCCTGGTTTTGGTGTTCGGTTCGGTCATCTTCGGATCTGTTACTAATGAAGGTGGATCCTCCAACAGTCTGTTTGTGATGGCAGCATTCCTGTTGCTGGTAAATGTCGCAGCAACGTGGGTTATTTTACGAATCGGCCTGGTCCTGCCGACTATTGCGGTCGACAAGAGGATATCATTCGGCGAATCCATCAGATTGACGCGGCACGTGGCCGGGCCGCTTCTTGTAACCGCGGTTTGCATCGTGGTGTTCAATTTCATCCCGACCTTCTTGTTTGAAATTGTCTCTACTCAGTCTACGGCGCTGGAGATTGTTCGAATGGCGTTCACGACCGCATTCAGTTGGATCAGCTTCCTTGTCAGCATTGGAATATTGACGGTTGTCTACGGACATTGTGCAGAAAACCGCCCTGTTTGAACGAGGCATGCTCTAGCTTGCGAGAACCGCAGCGCTTCTGAAATGCTCGGTGATACTCCCTAGGTCACAGGTTTCAACGAGGCGGATTTTCGGCGTTCCGAGGCGGCCGGACGGGTCGACGACGGTCATGCCCCTGGTCAGTCCCGGCTCCAGTGACACGGCGACGGAGGCCTTCAGGGTGCGGGTCGCAATGTCAGCGTTGATTGTCACGCTTGCTGCTAGCTGATCGACAAATCTGAGGCGGTCGGGATTGCCAAAGCCCTGGGTCACCCGGCGGGCATGCGCGGTGAGAGCGGTCATGAACGCGCAGATCGCCGTTTCCGGAACGGCCCCGTGAAGCCCGTCGCACTCAGCTCCGGTCAGATAATGGCGTGCACAGGTCTCCCAGGGCACCAACAGGATGTCCAGCGCTGAGCTGAACACAATCGAGGCAGCCTCCGGGTCGGCATAGATGTTGAACTCCGCCGCCGGTGTGATGTTGCCGCGCCCCTCAATCGTGCCGCCCATGATGATGACGCTGCCAATGCCTGCCGCCGCTTGCGGTTCGGCTTGCAGGACATGCGCCAGATTTGTCAACGGACCGATCATAAGAATGTCGACCGGGCCATTGCCGGCGGCCTGCATCAGCGTTTCCGTCAGATAGGACACCGCGTCCTGCGATTGCGCGCCGGCCCGAGCCGGCGGAAGCTCGATGCCGCCAAGGCCGTTGTCTCCATGAATGGCGGTCGCATTGATCGGCTCTTGCGCCATCGGCGAAACCGAACCTGGGTAGACGGGGATCTCCGCGCCCGCGAGGGCGAGCACGCGCAATATGTTGTCGGTGGCTTGCTCCACCGGGACGTTTCCATGGCATGTGGTGATCGCTGAAGGTGGGCGACCATTGGCCAGGAGCATGATCAGGGCCTGGGCATCATCGACGCCGCCATCGGTATCAAGGATGAGCGGGTTCAAAAGACCACCGGACGCGTTTCGCCCGTCGCCACGTTGATAAAGCCGTCAGGCGCATGTGCGCTCGGGGCAACAAGGTTCCATCGCCACGGGGCGCAGGTCAGCGTTGCTATGGCCAGGCGCTCCGGAAATCCGGGTTGCCAGCGGGGATGGAAACTCGGTTCATACATCCAGTCGACCTCTTCCGCGGCCCGGTAGAGAGCCGTCATTTCAGCATCATTGACCTTGGCAGGGCGCGCCGTCATCAGGCCTGCGATTTCATATTGTACGCGGGCGCTGATCTCACCGCGATGGACCAGCACCCAGCCGCCGCCCATGTCGGCCAGGGCGTTGACCGCCTTTGCCATGGCTGCATCGGAAGAGCCGACGCACCAGACATTGTGCTTGTCATGACCCATGGAACAACACAGCGCGGTGTCCGGGTCCCGCGGCCCGCAGCCGAGCCAGAACATCTTCGACACCGCCGCCGCGCCCGAGAACCTGTCTATGATGGAGAACTTGGTGATGTTCTGTTCCGGATCGCGCTGCACGAGCCCGTTTTCAACCGGCAGGGTGCGTGTGGGAACATCGTCACTCCAATGAAAGGGACGCAAGACCCAGGCCTGCATCGTCTCACGATCCGGTTCTGCAGGGATTGCAAAGTCATCCGCGACGAGCGGCCGGCCTATACGGATCGTGTTACGGGCCCAGTCCGGCCAGTCGAGGTTCGGGACTTTTTCGAGATATTCGGTACCTTCGGAAACCTGGCGTCCGTCGGCCCAGACCTGCGCTATCGAGAAGCTTTCAACATCGTCGAGCAGGACCAGATCGGCGAACCGCCCGGGCGATATGCTTCCGACCCATGGTGTCAGGCGCATGTGCCGCGCCGGATTGATGGTGGCGAGCTGAATGGCGGTTTCCGGTGCAAGGCCGGCCTTCATAGCAAGACGGACATTGTGGTCCGTGGCGCCGAGTTTCAGCGTATCGGATGCGCTGCGATCATCTGTCGCAACAGCTATTTGCGACCAGTCCTGCAAGCCACGCTCCAAAAGCCCTTCAATGATTTCGGCCATGGTGTGCACGCGCAGTTCGACAAACAGCCCGTGCCGCAGTTTTTCCCAGGCTTCCTCGGCTGTCCAGGCCTCGTGGTCGGAGGCCATGCCGGCGGCGGCAAAGGCATTGATGCCGGCAAGGTCGCGAATGCCGGCCGCGTGGCCTTCAACGACACCACGCGCTTCCATCGTTGCGCGGATCATCGACCACAGGCGTTCATGGCCGGGATTGTCCGCATCGGTGATCGCCGGCCAGTCCATGACCTCGTCAAGTCCGACTGTCATGGCAGAGGCCGCCAGGAAGCCGGACTGGTCCAATCCGTCAAGATAAGCGCCGTGCTCCCAGCCGGTTGGCGGCACGGCCGAACCCGGCAGGGGAAAGATTTTCAGCGGCGAACCCGCCTCGCGTGCCAACAGCCAGAAATCGAGGGTTTGTTTCGGCAGGACGTTGGACAGTTCGTGACTTGCTTCGCACGTCCATGTGTTGCCGCGCGGCAGAACGAGCGCGGCCTCATATTCGGGTGTCAGGTGGGAGCTTTCAATGTGTTTGTGAACTTCGCCGAGGCCCGGGACCGCGCACAGGTCGAGTCGTTCCACATGCTTGCGGGCTTCGCCCGGATAGCTTCCTCTCGGACCGACAAAGGCTATTCGGCCGCCCGAGATCGCAATATCGACATTTTCCATCCACGTCGCAGTCGGCGTATCAAGCAGGCGACCGACACTCAAAATCAGATCGGCAGGCGTGCGGCCAAGTGCGACCTGCACCAAAGAACGCCGCAGCGTTACTTCTTCATCGAAGTTGATGTTTCCCACGTTTGGCCTCTCAAATCCGGGAATTTGGTGTATCGCGCGTTTGACTGCAACCTGCCTTTGTAGTCGTGCGTCAGCGCTTGACTCATGCGGTGCGGACGCTTCTATTGTAAAGCAGGACTTCCCTAAAATGCACTCCCAAGACCTTTGACACCATTATCTTTTTGGGGATGGCCTGAATTTGTCGAAACAAATTTCCTTAGGGGGAAAACCGTGAAAAGAATTTTATCCGCAGGCGCTGTTGCGCTGATGCTCTCCGCAGGCGTGGCGAACGCGAAGGAGACGTTCACAATTTCCTGGTGGGGCTATAACGGCGAGAAGCTGGACGCCAATATCATCCAACCTTTCCTGAAAATGTGTGACTGCGAAGTCGTGTTTGAAACCGGTAACAATGCCGATCGCCTCAACAAACTGGCAGTGCGCCGGGGCGAAGGTGTCGATGTCATCTTCCTGACAGACAGCTTTTCCCAGATCGGGGTGGAGCAGGGACTGTTTCAGCCGGTCGATCGCGCGAAGATACCGAATGTCGAAAAGCTCTATGACCTGGCCAAAGCCCCGCAAGGCGAATATGGCCCGGCCTATTCCATCGGGCGCGTGTCGATCGTTTATGACAGCGAAAAGGTCGATCCGATCACGAGCTGGGACGATCTGTGGCGCGAAGATCTGGCCGGAACAGTCAGCCTGCCGGGCATCACCACGACAGCCGGCCCGATGATGGTGCTGCGCGCGGCCGCTCACGCGGGCGTGGATGCGTATACCGACCCGGACGGGGCCTTTGCAGCCATCGAGGAACTCAAGCCAAACATTGTCAAAAACTACAATACCGGCTCAGAGATGGTGAACCTGATCTCCACGGGCGAAGCGACTGTCGCGGTCGCGCAGGACTTTACCTTCGCATCGCTGATGGAAGCGGTTCCGAGCATGGTCGAGGCCGAGTTGAGCGACGGCGGCATTGCCACACTCAACACGATCAATATCCCGACCGGAGCGAAACAGGTCGATCTGGCGCACAAGTTCATCAACTTCGTGCTGTCCACCGAGGTTCAGACGATTGAGGCAAAACAGGGCGTTGACGCGCCCGTTAATACCGAAGTCGTGCTGACCGAAGAGGAAGCGGCGAACTGGACTTACGGCGAAGACGAGATTGCTGCGCTCAACCGCATCGACTACGGCAAACTCAATGCTGCGAAGACGGAGTGGATTGACCGCTGGAACGAAATTTTCGGTCTGTAATCCATGACGGCACGGCAACTGGGCTGGTATCTTGTGATGCCAGCCACGCTGGCCGTGGTCATCTTTCTGGGATGGCCGGTCGGCGGGACCTTTTCCACGACGTTTCTTGACGGATCGGGCTGGTTCTCGAATTATGTGAACTTCTTCTCAAGCCCGTTCCGCCGCGCCGTCCTGTGGCGCACAACCGAAATCGCTCTTGTGACTACCGTGATCTCGTTGCTGATCGGGTTCGTGACGGCCTATGTCGTCTCGCGCGCGCCGGGATCGTGGAAGGGTATCCTTATTGTTGCCGCTGTGTTCCCGCTTTTGACGGGGGTGGTCGTGCGCAGCTTTGCGTGGCTGATCATCCTCGGCAAAAACGGCATTGCCAACGAGATCATGCTGTCGCTCGGCATTATCTCCGAGCCGCTGTCCATGCTCTACACAAAGGGGTCCGTCATCATCGCGATGGTCTACCTCTTTGTGCCACTGATGATTTTGACGATTGTCGGTGTCCTTGAGAGCATTCCGGACGAATATGTCGATGCCGCCGCCTCGCTTGGCGCATCGCCTTTTGCCCGGTTCTGGCAAATCGTCTTTCCCCTCGCCGTGCCCGGATTGATCGTCGGGGCGGTACTGGTTTTCACCGGTTCGTTCACGTCTTACGCCACGCCGCAACTGCTTGGCGGGGAACAGCAGATGATGATGGGCACCTTCCTTCATCAAAGAGCAATGGTCACCTTTGACTGGATCGGCGCCTCGACCATCGCGGCGATCATGACCATTGTGACCATTACCATCGTTTACGTGATGAGCCGCCTGGCCAAGCGACTGAATCCGGCGGCCGTATGATGACCAGGCGTGTACATCCCCTCTTGATCGGTTTTACAGCGCTGGTCTTTGTGTTTCTTGTCGGGCCGCTGGTTATCATCATCGGCGCCTCGATCAGCGATACGAGCTTTCTGACCTTTCCCCCGAGGGGGATAACGCTTCGCTGGTATGAGAATATTTTCGAGGTGTCTGCCTTTACCCGCACCATGGGCACCAGCTTTACGCTGGCGCTTCTGGGCACCAGCCTTTCGCTGCTTGTGGGAATTCCGGCAGCCTACGCCTTGAGCCGCTACCGGATCGAACTGCCAAGCTTCCTCAGCACGGTTTTTGTGCTCCCCATTCTCGTGCCGGAAATCGTGCTCGGGTTTTCGATCATGAAGTCGATCACCGCCGGTATGGGCGTGGCGATTTATCCGTCGCTTGTCATTGGACACGCGCTTTTGGTGCTGCCTTACTGCGTTCGTGTCGTCTCGGCGTCGCTGGCCTCGTTCGACTTTTCCATCGAGGAGGCGGCGGTCTCTCTGGGCTGCCCGCGTTGGCGTGCCTTTTTGACCGTTGTGCTGCCGAATGTGCGCGCCGGCGTCATCGCCGCATTTATCCTGGCGTTCATCACCTCCATCAACGATGTGTCGATCTCTCTGTTTTTGACAGGGCCGGGCATATCGACGCTGCCTATCCAGTTGCTTGCGCATATGGAGCAGTTTTTCGACCCGACGATTGCATCCGTTTCGGTGCTGTTGATGCTGGTCACCGTGGCGGTCATGGCGACCGTCGAGTTTACCCTTGGCCTAACGTTCCTGACGAAATGATAAGATGACGGTTTCACTATCCATTGAAAGCATCGATGCGCATTACGGCCAGACACAGGTGCTGGAAGATCTGTCACTGCATGTCAGGGCGGGCGAGCTGGTCTCTCTTTTAGGTGCTTCGGGCTGCGGCAAGACGACGACCTTGCGGGCGGTCGCCGGGTTCCTGCAACCGACACGCGGGGTTATCCGGCTGGGTGATGTTGACCTGACGCGGCTGCCTGCGCATAAACGCAATATCGGGCTTGTGTTCCAGACCTATGCGCTGTTTCCGCATTTGAGCGTTCTCGACAATGTCGCCTTCGGGCTGAAACAGCGCGGGATCAATACGCGTGAACGGCGTCAGCGGGCCGGCGAAATGCTGGAACGGGTGGGCCTTGCCCATTTGACCGACAGGGTGCCGTCCGCTCTTTCCGGCGGTCAGCGCCAAAGGGTGGCGCTGGCGCGTGCGTTGGTGATCGACCCGCCTTTGATGATGTTTGACGAACCGCTTTCGAACCTTGATGCCAAGCTGAGGGTCGAGATGCGGGTCGAAATCCGTCGGATGCAGCAGGCCGGAGAACGGACCGCGCTCTACGTGACCCATGACCAGGAAGAGGCCTTTTCGATCTCGGACCGCGTGGCGATCATGAACGACGGCAAGGTCATGCAGCTCGATACGCCGGAGGTGCTGTATTCAAAGCCGGCCAATGCGTTCGTCGCCAACTTCGTGGGCTTTGAAAACATGATCAAGATGCGCGTCGTTGGCGAATCCGACGGCAAGGTCCGTGCCGAGATGGTCGGGGGCGGGCAAATCGAACTGAGTGCGGCCGATCACACCGTACCGGCGCGGGAGTTCCTGTTTGCGGCAAGAGCCGACGGGCTCGAGGTCCGTTCCGAGGGCGCCGGAATACCGGTCAGTCTGGGACTGCGAACCTATCTCGGGCGCGCCTACCAATATCGATGCGAGACGCCCGCCGGCGAGATCGTCGCCAACGGATCGATCGCCCAGCCGCTGGAACCGGGCACGGAGGCGGTGCTGGTGCCGAAACCGGATCAGTGCTGTCTGCTTCCGGTCTCTGACTGATGATCCTCGGCAATGCACGAATTCTTCCGATGGACCCTGCCCGGCGGGAGATCTTGTGTGGCTGGATTGAGATCGAAGACGGCAAGATAAAGGCCTTGGGCGAGGGCGATGCGCCGCGCGAGGCGCTGGATATGAGCGGCGACCTGATCATGCCGGGCATGGTCAATACCCATTGTCATATGGCCATGACGCTGTTTCGCGGTCTCGGCGAGGATGTCGATGACAGGCTCTATCGCTATATCCTGCCGCTGGAGCGCGATTGCGTGACCGCGGATGTGGTGCGCGCCGGCAGCGAACTGGCGGCGCTGGAGTTGATCCGTGGCGGTGTGACCTGTGTCGCGGATATGTATTATTTCGAGGATGTGGTTGGCGAGGTGATCGACCAAAGCGGATTGCGCGGCATTGTCGGGCAAACAATCGGCGACTTTTCACCCCCGGATCACCACAGTTTCGACGAGGGCTTTGCCCGCTGTGATGCCTTGGTGGACCGGTTTGGCGATCACCCACGCGTCATTCCCTCGATTGCTCCGCACGCGCCCTATTCGACCGGACCGGACGTGATGCAACGCGTGGCCGAATGGGCTGAGGATAATCCGGGCGCCCGGGTTCAGATGCATCTTGCCGAAAGCGAGCACGAGATGCGCTGGTGCGCTGACAACTATCGTGTGCGGCCGGTGGAGCTTGTTGCTCAATCGGGTCTTTTGCGCGACGGGCTGATCGCCGCGCATTGTCTGCATATCGATGAGGCCGAGGCCGTGCAGTTGGCCGAAGCCGGCGTCGGCGTAGCGCATAATGCACGCTCGAACGGCAAGGCGGGACGCGGGATCGCGCCTGTTGCGATGATGCGAGAGCGGGGCGTTCGCGTCGGTCTTGCCAGCGACGGCGCCATGAGCGGCAATACGCTCGATCTCTTTGCGCAGATGGCGCCCGCATCGATGTTTCAAAGCATTGCCAATGGCAGCCGCAGCGCTCTGCCAGCGCGCGATATCGTTGCCATGGCGACGATCGAAGGTGCGGACGTGCTGGGGCTGCAAGCCAGGATCGGCTCGCTGGAGCCCGGCAAATCGGCCGATCTGATCCGTGTCAGCCTGGATGAGCCGAGGGCGCAGCCGCTCTATGACATATACTCGGCCCTGGTGTTTGTGCTTTCGGCCGGTGACATCCGGGCAACGATGGTGGCCGGCGAGTGGCTGATGCGGGACGGCGCGGTCGCGACGCTTGAGCAGGAACGCATCGTTGCAAATGCGAACCGGATCGCAAAAGACTTTGAAACCCATATCGAACAGTTGGAGAAGGATTTATGAGCGCAGTCAAAGATGTGTTGGACCATGTGGATGCCGGCATCGACAAAGGACTGGAGCGGCTGTTCGAGCTGGTGCGTATTCCGTCGATTTCGACTGATCCGTCGCATGCATCCGACGTGCGCCGGGCAGCGGAATGGCTGGCTGCGGATCTGCGCTCCATGGGGTTCGATGCTAATCTTCGCGAGACCGAAGGGCATCCGATGGTGGTCGGTCATGGGCCAAAGACCGATGGGCCGCATGTTCTGTTTTACGGTCACTATGACGTGCAGCCCGCCGATCCGCTGGAGCTGTGGGACACTGACCCGTTTGAGCCGGTTCTGCGTCCGCAGCCCGATGGCGAGACCCATATTGTCGGGCGCGGGGCTTCCGACGACAAGGGCGCACTGATGACGTTTGTCGAGGCGTGCCGGGCATTTATCGATGTGCGTGGCTCCCTGCCGCTCAACGTGTCCTTTTTGTTCGAGGGGGAAGAGGAAAGCGGCAGCGGAAGCCTTGCCGGGTTCCTGGAAAAGACGGCGGAGGAGCTCAGATGCGATGCGGTTCTGGTTTGTGACACCGATATGTGGGACCGCGATACGCCGGCGGTGACCACCATGCTGCGCGGCCTGGTCGGGCAGGAACTGACGATTACCTGCGCCGATCGAGACCTGCATTCCGGTATGTTCGGAAATGCCGCACGTAATGCCGGGCAGGTATTGGGTGATGTGATAGCCAGCCTGCGCGGAGAAAATGGATCAGTCCTGATCGATGGCTTTTACGACGGCGTGGAGGATCTTGACCCCGCCATTGCCGAATTATGGGCGGAGCTTCCCTTCGACGAAGAAGCCTTTTTGACCGATATCGGCTTGCATATCCCGGCAGGCGAAACGGGCCGGACGATCCTTGAGCAGGTCTGGGCGCGGCCCACCTGCGAGATCAACGGGATCTGGTCAGGTTACACGGAGCCGGGATTCAAGACAGTTATTCCGGCAAAGGCGCATGCAAAAATCTCCTTCCGCCTGGTTGCCGGCCAGGACCCGGAAAAAATCCGTGCGGCCTTCCAGCGGCATGTCCGAGATCAACTGCCCGATGATTGTGATGTCACATTTGCCGATCATGGCCTGTCGCCGGCCACGTCTATGCCCACCGATGGCGCCTTCATGCAGGCCACGCTCAAGGCCTTGAGCGAAGAATGGGAAACCAAGGCCGCCATTGCCGGAACCGGCGGATCGATCCCGATCATCGGCGAATTTGAGCGCCGCCTGGGGACGAATGCGCTGCTCGTGGGGTTCGGCCGGTTCGACAACCGCATTCACAGCCCCAACGAGAAATACGATCTCTCAAGCTACCATAAGGGGACGCGGTCCTGGGTGCGCATCCTGCATGCGCTGGCGCATGCAAACTGAGCAGAAAATGCGAAGCCTATGGAGGTCGGCGGCTGAAAGCACAGCAAGGAAGGCGAATGACCGGTCTCAATCCTACGCAGTTTTTTCGGAGCGCGCCAAAAGGACAGCTACCGTGCCCATCAGCCCGGCCGAAGCGCGATTGATGATGCGTCGTCTCAACGGCGTAAGTGCATGTGCGCCAACCAGTGTACCGGCCGTCACCCAAAGCAATGCCGCTATAGCCTCGACTGTCACATAAGTGGCTCCAAGCATGAAGAGCTGCGGCATGAGCGGCGAAGACTCGTTCACAAATTGAGGCAGGAAGACAGTCAGCAAAAGATAGGCTTTGGGGTTGCCCATCAGCGTAAGGAACTCGCGTCGCATGAGCGTGGATACCTCGGGCGCCTTGATTTCGGTGTCGCTCTCCGCGTTCCACAACTGCCATGCAAGATAGGTCAGATATGCGACACCGGCCCATTTAAGCACCAGAAAGGCAAGTTCCGACGTCTGAAGCAAGACATCCAGTCCAAGCGAAATCAGCACAACGAGAACCGCCCAGGCGGCCATGCGCCCGATGATGCTCTTCGCGGTCCGGAACCAGCCCGCTTTCGTGGCTGAAACAAATGCCAGGAGGTTATTTGCACCGGGAGACGCACCCAGGAGGAAGGCCGCCGGAAGAAAAATCAGCAATTGCTGCCACGTCATGTCGTTGTCCCTTTTGGCAAAACCGTATCCGGAGATCGCATTCGATCAATGTTCTAAATGCTGCCTAACGGTCTTTTGGGTCTTCACA
This sequence comes from Hoeflea prorocentri, assembly GCF_027944115.1. Lineage (NCBI taxonomy): Bacteria > Pseudomonadati > Pseudomonadota > Alphaproteobacteria > Hyphomicrobiales > Rhizobiaceae > Hoeflea > Hoeflea prorocentri. Next base: position 110,817 of record NZ_JAPJZI010000002.1, read on the forward strand.
GGCCCGGGCGACCAGTTGCGGTATGCCGGGCTTGCGGGCGCTGGAAACATTTATGCGATCGCTGACATCTCCCAATGTGCCGTTCAGGTCGACCGCAGCGCTCGTTACACCGTGCCGGACACCAGTGCATCGAGGCTGCGATAGCTCGCCTCCAGACCTTCATCCATGGGGCTTTTCAATACACCATCTCTTGTGGCTTTGCTGTCATAGTGCAGGTTCATCGTGACGAATGTTTGGCCATCCCTCTCGGTAAAGAGCTGTTCAACGAGCGTTTCGTTGTCCGGGAAGACATCGAAAATTTCGGTCAGCAGAAGGCGGTTTTCCGTTTCGATCTCGCGAAATCTTCCGGTTGCCGACATGCGGCCATCGGGCCATTCCCAGACATAGCGATAGGTGCCCCCGATGCGCAGGTCGATCTCGCACTCCGGCATGGTATGTCCGGACGGGCCGGTCAGCCAGCGCTTTACCAAAGCCGGTTCTGTATGAGCCCGCCAGACAAGAGGCCTGGGGGCATCGAAGCTGCGCACGATTTCGATCGTCGTATCGGTCGGCGTTGTCATCCGAAGGGGCCTCATGGCGTATCATCCTCCTGCTTCAGGTCGTTCAGGACATCGTCGAGCCGGGTGTAATTCTCCTGCCAAATCATGCGGTATCGATCCAGCCAGTCCTCAATGGGCGTAAGGGCTGCCGGTTCAATTCGGCGTGGCCGTGACGTGCCGTCAACGCGTGTCGAAATCAGCCCCGCCCTTTCCAGCACCTTGAGATGGCGTGAGATTGAGGGTTGCGACATCGAGAAGGGCTCGCGGATTTGATCGACTGTGGCCTCTCCTTCGGCAAGCCGGGCAAGAATGGCTCGGCGGGTCGGATCGGAGAGAGCGTGGAAAATTGTATCGAGTGAATGCATGAGCACATAGTATAGCATTTTCGCTATATAGCAACATACGAATATAAGGCCCTCTCTCCACCTTCCCCAGAGCCGTCATTTGCAATCGGGACAAATGCGGCCGGTTTGCCGTATCGGACTTGATTCAGCGCAATGCCGTTTGTGCCGGGTGTCCTAAAGTCGGCACGGTGCTCCCGCTGCAAGGAACTGAGTGGTGTTATGGCTGAAGATCATCCCAATGTCGCGGCGTTGAAACGACTGGACCTGAGCAATCTGGCAGGGTCGGCCGATCTGATATCGCCGGATTTCGTATGGCATTTCTTCAATCCGAAACTGCCGGACGTTGAGGGCGATTATGCCGGTCTGCAAGGGCTGCAGACCTTCTTTCAAAAGATGGGTGGGACGACGGGCGGAACCTTCAGGGTGGAACCCGTTTCCATAACGGCCATGGGAGACGAGCTGGTGGTTGTCCATGTCAGGGACAGGATGACCATTGAGGGTGAGTCGATTGTCATCGATGCTGTTGTCGTATGGCGGTTTGTCGACGGCCGGATAGCCGAGGCCTGGGACATCCCGTCCCTGCATGTGCCGGCGGCAATCGAATAACAACGCAGTTCTTCGTAATTGTCAGGATGCCCAGCATCCCTGATGTCGGAACCGGAGCCTGGGACGATGCCGAAACACAAGACCATTGATGAGTATATCCGCGACTGCCCCGATGCTGTTCAGCCGCTATTGGAGACATTGCGGGCATTTATCCATGAAACGCTGCCCGGGGCCGGTGAGGGCATGAAATATGGTGCCCCGATTTTCTACAATGCAAACAAGGTGCCGGTCATTTATCTTTTCGGCGGGCGCGATCACGTCAATTTCGGCTTCTTGAAAAGCGCTGAGCTTTGCGACCCGGATGGCGTGTTGAAAGGGTCCGGCAAACCGAGCAAGCATTTGCAGGTTTTTCCGGACCGGCCCATCGATCAGTCCGTGCTTATTAACTTTGTCAGGCAGTGCGACGACATGAAGCCCTAATTGCTGATCATAAACGTAAACAAACCCGCCACTGAGATCGTTCCAGCGTGATTGCGTGCATGTGCTGAATTGTTGACCAGACGTTTGACGAGAATGGCATTCAAAAAATGGAATCCGTGACCGTTTCGCCAGCAGACCTGTTGGCTATTGCCGGGATGTTTGGGGGCTTTCTGATCCAGAATTATGCCGAGTGGCGGGGCGGCGGTCCGAAACTGCCGGACACAGCAGCGGTTCGACACATGTTTCCGGTTCAGAACGACAGGGTGCGATGGCTGGCCCTCGTCTTCGTTTCAATTCTGGTGATCGTTGTTTGTACCGTCTCTTTGACACTCAACATGGTGTGGATTGTTGTCGCGATCGCATCGGCCCTGGCTTTGAACGCCGTTGTCCAGATGATCATCTCGCTACACCTTAAGGCAATACAACCCGGCACATTGAGCGGGCTGGCATTCATGCTGCCGCCCTCGCTGTGGGTTGCGATATCACTCGGTCAGCAGGCCGGTTGGACCGCCATTCTGGCCGGGCCTCTCCTGTCTTTCCCTATTTTATTCGGTGTCTGGTGGCTCGCCGCCTTCCTTGACAGACCGGGTCCAGACTAGCTCGTCTTCTCAATCGCTCTGCTCGATATTCAGGCATGTCCGAACGGGACATGACGCCTCCGCCTTTCCACGAGAGGCTTCAAGGACGATCGCTGTGCGGTTACCTAAGGTGACCATCTTCTCGGCCGGACCTGTCGGATCAGGCGCAGCTTTTGGATGCAGCCGCTCTCGGTTTCTGTTCGGCGAAACGCTGCTCAAAATCTTCCGCCAGATCTGCCACCGTAATCGCCGCAAACCGTTCCCGCAGAAGGACTTCCGCCTCGCTCAGGGCCTTGGTCATGCGCGCGTCGACCGCCTGTTCGACAAGGCACTCGGGTTGCTCGCTATCAGGCCCGATATTGAAAAGGGGCGGCTCACCGATCGCCAGATAGACATCGAGAAGCGTGGTTTCGGCAAGGCTTTTGGTCAGGTGCCAGCCGCCACCATGGCCCTTTTCCGACTTGACGAGGCCTCTTTCACGCAGGCCCGACATCATGCGGCGCACAACGACCGGATTGGTTCCGAGCATCTTGGAAATCTGCGCTGATGTCGGTTGCTGTACGTGTCTGTCCATGTGGATCAGAACGTGAAGGATGCGGGACATCCGGCTGTCACGGGGCATGATGGGTCCTTTGACTATATCCCCCGCAACTTAACGCCGAATGCCTCATGTAACAATCAGTGTTTTGTGAGTTGACTCTGTGCCGAGCTATCATGTAACACAGAATGATGCATGAAAAGGAGGCACCTATGCGGTTTGATGTCATCATTGTCGGAGGCAGTTTTGCCGGTCAGGCAGCGGCGCTGCAGCTTGGACGCGCCAGGCGCCGCGTTTTGGTGCTGGATGCGGGCCGGCCGCGCAATCGTTTTGCTCGATCTTCGCACGGGTTTCTGGGCCAGGATGGCGTCCCGCCGGCAGACATGATCTTTACCTTCTCGGACCAGTTGGATCGCTACGGAACAGTTGAGCGCAGCCATGGCGAGGCCATCGGTGTTTCGACAACCGACGGATGGTTCCAGGTAGCGCAGGACGATGGCACTTCGGTCTCCGGGCGCCGGCTGATTCTTGCCAGCGGTATTCGCGACAGGTTGCCACCCATCCCCGGAGTTGAGGAACGCTGGGGCGTTGGAGTTCTCCATTGTCCCTACTGCCACGGATATGAGTTGGGCCAGAAGCCCATCGGTGTTCTGGGCGACAGCGAACTGGCCTTTCACCAGGCGATGCTGGTTGCGGACTGGGGACCAACGACCTTGTTCCTCCAGAACACGCTGAAACTTGACGAAGATCAGGAAGGCATACTCGCGGAGCGGGATGTGACCGTTGAATGCGCGCCGGTCATGGAGCTCCTTGGGCATGGGCAAACCCTCGAGGCGGTTCGACTGGCCGACGACAGAACCGTTCAACTGGCCGGGCTTTTCGTGGCGCCCAAAACCGAAATCACCGGAAACCTTGCAGTCAGCCTTGGTTGCGTCCTGGACGATGGTCCGACCGGTCATCTCATCGCGGTTGACGGACATCAGCAAACGTCAGTGCCGGGTGTCTTTGCGGCAGGCGATGTGGCGTCGGCTATGTCAAATGCAACCCTGTCGGCGGCCAGCGGCGTAAGAGCGGCTGCCGCCGCCCATCGCTCCTTGATCTTTACCGCAGCGGAGGCCGTTTAAGTCATGCCACAAGAGATCAGCGACTCCGGCAAAACGGCCGAAGATTTCTGGGAAGATGTCTACGGTGAGGCCTCGCCAATTTCCCGCGGTCGACCGGGACTTGTTGTCGAGCGCTTCACAAAGGCGCTCGCGCCCGGACACGCGCTCGATATGGGCTGTGCCAAGGGGGACGACGCGGTCTGGCTGGCGAAGCGCAAGTGGACGGTGGTTGCGGTCGATATCTCTTCGACCGCGCTGGCATATGCTGCCGAAAATGCCCGAAGGGAGGACGTGTCGGATCGCATTTCATTTGAGCAGTATGATCTTGCCAACAGCTTTCCGGCCGGCAGTTTCAATCTTGTACTGGCGAGTTTTTTCCACTCACCGGTGGGGCTTCCGCGTGCAAAGGTTTTCAGACGCGCCGCTGCATCTATCGTCTCCGGCGGTCATCTTCTGATCATCGAACACGGGTCCCGCGCGCCTTGGTCCTGGGCGCCGTCCGATACGCAGTATCCAACAGCGGAAGAAGCATTTCAGGAACTTGATCTTGATGCAGGCGTTTGGGAGCCTGTTTACATCGATGCGGTTGAACGTGTCGCGAAGGGTCCCGATAACCAGGAAGCGACCGTGCGTGACAACGTTGTCTTCCTTCGTCGCCTCTAGTGCCGTCGAGCAGGTCATTGATCAGTATTCGGATAGGCCCGTTGCGAGAGATGCCGTCATGCAGGCGCTCGTTTGCCAGTGGAGTTGTCCCACGGTTCGATAGTTCCCAACCGGTTGGCGCTTGCTCCGCCGACACATACGCAAAGTCGTGCGGACGGGACCCAGCATGGTGACGCGTTCCGCTGGCCGACAATGGGCGCGGCCGGCGGTTCGTCCTGATCAAGACCTGCGCAATAGCCTTTGAAGCCGGAGGCAGAGGATATCCCGGCGCAATTCTTGTCTCCGGCGCTTAACACGAGAACGGATGAGTAGGATGGCGCACTGGTCGATCGCATGCGCGGGTTTAATGGTTTTGTAGAAAGGCCATGGGTTGTTCCGGCCCTGCCGGTAAGTCGCTCTTTCGCGTAACCTTTGCAATATCAAATGCGCCCGATTTCCTTTTGCGCTTGACCTCAAGTGAACTTGAAGCCGTATCATTCACGGCAATAGGGACTTGGCAAGGAGAAACGGATAGCGATGGATGAGGATTTCTGGCAGGCCCGGTGGCGTGACAACAGGATCGGTTTTCACGAGGCGGAGCCGAATTCTCTGCTATCCAGCCATTATGCGAGGCTGAAGCTTGAGCCTGGCAGCAGGGTATTCGTTCCGCTGTGCGGAAAAGCCGTTGATCTCGATTGGTTCGTCGGCAACGGACATCATGTGATCGGTGTCGAATTCAACCAACGGGCTGTCGAGGAGGTATTTGAGCGAAACGGGTTGAGCCCGCAGGTGCGGATGGTGGGGCAGCACCGCCATTACAGTGCGGCGGCTCTCGATCTTTTTGCCGGTGACTTTTTTGGTCTCACCCCGGACATGATCGGGTCTGTCGACGCCGTTTACGACCGCGCGGCGCTTATCGCGCTTCCCGTCTCCTTAAGACGCAGATATGTGCGGCACCTGTTCGAAATCACCAATTTCGCCCGACAATTTCTTATCACGCTGGATTATGACCAGACGCAGATGGACGGGCCGCCCTTCTCGGTTCCCGCGGACGAAATCGATGTGCTCTACGGTGGCCGATACCGGACTGAACTGCTGGAGAGCCGTGAGATGACCGGGCCGATTTCGAAACGATGCGGCGGCAGTGAGAATGCGTGGCTGATTGAGCCGGCGTGATGCCCTGAAATCAGGTGGATGCGCTGTTAATCGCGGTGGGTGCGGGGTGTGCTGCCGGTCTTGCGCCGGTATGACCGGTAGAATGTCGACAGATTGCGATACCCGACCCGCTCGGCAATGTGAGCAACAGTCAGCCCCGGGTTGGCATTGATCAGACGATCGGCGGCGTCGCAGCGCTCGGTGTTGAGCATCTCGGTAAATGTCGTTCCACAACTTGCCAGATGCTGCTGCAGCGTGCGCACAGACAATCCCAGTTCGAGGGCCAGATCCTCAATTGAGAAATCGGCATCAAGGCAGCCATCGCGGGCAAGCGCTCTGGCCTTCAGGAATGTTGCCTGATGTCCGGAAAAGGACGCCCTGCCGATATCATCGCGGGACATGGTGCGGATGAGCCCGAAGAGCGCGGCCGCCGTGTCATCGATTTCTTCATCATCCCACGCGCGCTGGCGATGTGTGGCATGCGACAGAACCCGTGAGAGTGCCGGCAGCAGGGGATGTTTGCCGAGCCGTTGTGTCAGTTCACGGGAAGCCGTTTCCTGCAGATCCCGCGGTATTCGGAAAACAAGCAGTTCGGTAACTGCGCCTGAACCGATATTGGCGTCAAATATTCGTGCATTGTCGACAACAACAACACTGCCGGGGACCGTTTTGACCTCACTCGCTCCAAAATCATGGATCATCTCACCCTTCAAAACATAATTGAGATAGAGCCCATCATCTTCAGCGTCGACGATATCGGTTCTTGTCCGGCTCACTTTGTGATCCGGAACCGACAGATAGGTGAAGGAGGCCCGGGCGCCTTGTGAGTGGCGAAGGCGCGCGTTGAAGGGCCGATCGAATTCGGGACGTTCGGGCGTGAGCTTAGAAAATGAGGCACACAAACCGGAACGGTAATATTCAAACCGGCGAGACTCCTCGACATCCTCCGCCGCCCAATTCTGACATGGCACGTTTTATCCTCCAAAGCGTAAAACATGACGCCATGGCCCACATTTTGCAATCCACCGCGTCAAACGCGACAGATCCGCGCCCCACGCAAATGACGGGGCTGATGGCCTGTGCAAGTCTTCAGCTTGCCAAAAAACTGCAAATCAACTGAATGAAGGCTGGGAGGAGACATGGAGAATCTGCAATCGGAACTGGATCGTGCGGTCGAGCAGGGGGAACTGCCTTTTGTCGTTGCGACGGTCGCGAACAGGGATGGTGTCGTCTTTGAGGGTAGTGCTGGTTCGGCGGCCAACGGGCGCGATGCCGGCATGGATACAATGTTCCGCATCTTTTCGATGACCAAGGCTATCGGGTCGACGGCGGCGGCGATACTCGTTGACCGTGGCAAGCTCGACCCCGGTGAGCCTGTCGGGAACATATTGCCCGAATGGAAAGAGCTCAGGGTGCTTGAAGGTCTGGGCGATAGCGGACCCATACTGCGCGAACCCGCGACCGAAGCCACGGTCCGGCATCTCGCAACGCATACATCGGGACTCGAGTACGAGTTCTGGAACGCCGATGTTGCGGCATATATGGAGGCGACAGAACATCCTTCGGTCCTGGCCGGAACAAAGTCGTCGCTCAACTATCCGCTCATGACCGATCCAGGAACGCGTTGGGGTTACGGACCCAGCACGGATTGGCTGGGGCGCGTTGTCGAGGCTGTCGACGGACGGCGGATCGATTCGTTTTGTACGGAAGAGATTTTTGAACCACTCGGAATGACCGACACGGTTTTTGAACTCTCGGAGGCCCAAACGGCGCGCCTTGCGGATGTCAGTATCCGTGGAGAAGACGGCACATTCGGTCCAATGGAAATTGCGCCGCCGCCCAATCCGGAAGTTTACGGCATGGGGCATGCGCTGTATTCAGCGCCGAAAGACTATATCAGATTCTGCCAGATGGTCCTGAACAACGGCATGCATGGCGGCAAACAGATTCTCGGGCCGGCGGCGATGTCGCTTATGATGGAGGATCAGATGGGCGGTTTGTCGTTTGAGAAAATGACAAGCAGCTCGCCGCTGGTCTCCAATGTGGATATGTTTGGTGGAGCTCCAACCGGCCATACGTTCGGTTTCCTGCAGAACCGGGCAGACGTTCCCGGCCGCCGGCGTGCCGGTTCACTCGGTTGGGCAGGTGTGTTGAATTCCCACTACTGGATCGATCCGTCGACGGGCATTGCGGCGGTGTTCATGACCCAGTCGCTTCCGTTTGTCGAAAAGCCGCTCCTGGATTTCTATGGGCGTTTTGAGACGGCGGTTCATCAGCAGGCTTCATAGGCGCATCGCCTGATTAACAAAGCGTCGTATTCGATCGAAGGCCGCGGCCGTGTGTGAGCACGACCGCGGCCTGTGCAGCTTGAACGATGTTGGTTGCGGGAAGGATCAGCTATCGGATTGCTCCTGTTCCTCTCTCGGTCCCGTGAGGATGCGGTCGATGAGACCCCATTCGAGGGCTTCTTCGGCGGTCATGAAGTGGTCGCGGTCCAGTGCCCGCTCGGCTTCCTCATAGGTGCGGCCGCAGGCTTCGGCATAAAGCCGCGTGATGCGGCGTTTGGTGCCCTGAATTTCTTCGGCGTGGATGGCGATGTCCGATGCCTGGCCCTGATAGCCGCCCGATGGCTGGTGAACGAGCATATTGGCGTTGGGCAAGGCGGCGCGCTGTCCCGGTTCACCGGCCATCAGCAGGAAGGAGCCCATTGAGCGGGCGGTGCCCATGCACAGCGTATGCACCGGCGCGCGAATGTGGCGCATGGTATCGAACATGGCAAAGCCGCTGGTCACGATGCCGCCCGGTGAGTTGATATAAAGATTGATCGGCTTTTTCGGGTTTTCCGATTCCAGGAAGAGAAGCTGGGCGCAGACAAGCGCTGCCACGGCATCGTTGACCTCGCCGTTGAGGAAAATGATCCGCTCGCGCAGCAGGCGCGAGTAAATGTCGAAAGAACGTTCTCCAAGGCTGGACTGCTCAACGACCATGGGGACGAGTTGCATCGCTTCGCGCATCGGCGAACTCCTGTCTTCAATTGTGCTTTAAAACCTTTGAGCTGCCTCAGGCGGCGAGCATCAAGGGCTGACCATTGTCGTTCGAGACCTTCGAGCCGACGTCCAGTTGCCGGTTGGCGATCTCATGGATGATCCGCAGCGCCGTTCCGCCGGACCGGTTGGGTGCAATCTGGAAGGTTACGATGCTTTCGATGAATGGCGGTTCATCATCGCGCATCCTGTAGCTGACTTCCTGTCCCGGTGTTGCCGACACGATCTGTGAGGAGTCCGGGCCGGCATCGGCGAACCATTTTGTCCTGTATTCATCCAGACTGACGGCGCGCCATACCTTTTCCGGTTCGGCATCAAGATCGTAATCTTGTACCAGTTTTTCGTTCTCGGGCTTTTTCATCAATCCATGTCCTTGAGTACATCTTTCAGGGCATCAATGCGGGCCGGCCAGTAATTGCGGTATTTCTGCAGCCAGCGGGCGATGTGCTCCAAACCTTCCGGGTCGACCTCATAATTGACAAACCGGCCCTGCCGTTCCTCACGCACCAGCTTGGCCGCGCGCAGCACCGACAGGTGCTGCGACATGGCCGGCTGGCTGATCTCCATGCCCTCGCGCAACGCGCTGGCATTGCTGCCGCCGCCAGCGAGTTTTTCAAAAATGGCACGGCGTGTGGGATCGCCAAGCGCTTTGAAGATATCGTTCTCGATCATGAGAATACATAAGCACAGACTTATGTGATTCGCAAGTCGTGAAACTGGACGTCTGGAACAAAGAGCGGCCGGCCAGGTGTCGGCACGCCGGTCTCAGCTTGTCAAAAGCTCCCGATGCCGGCCTATGAAACGTTCGATTTCCGTCTGGCTCGGCTGCCTGCCGGTATAGGTCTCGATATAGTCGGGCATGCGCCGGATCCTGATGTCCATGGGTTCTTCGACCATCATGGAGATGTATCCGACCTGTGTGTAATAGATTGTGTGCGAGCGCACGTCGGCCTGCTCTTTGCTATAGCCATAGCGTGTGAACATGCCGCCTATCGCCTCTATGCGGTCGCGGTCGGTGTTTTCCAGACGTTTCTTCAGTTTCGGCGCTGATTGGGCCCAGTTGCGGATGGCGAAATCCAGCTTCGCGTCGAAAAGGGTGTCATCGATCCAGCAATCGAAAAGGTTGAAGACCGCCTCTGTGATGGTCTCGGCATAGCGTTCACATCGCTCTACCAGGTTTCCGGTGTTCTTTTTCTCCCAGCGTCGAACAAGAGCCGCGAGCAGAGCGTCCCGGTCCTCGAAATGCCAGTAAAAGCTGGTCCGCGACAGGCCGAGCGCCTTGGCAAGCGGCATGATCTTCACTGCTTCCACGCCAGAGCCGATCAGCATGTCGTAGGCCTTTTCCAGCCAGAGATCCTCCGACCCGCGCCAGCCCTTTGTCTTGTGCGCCACAACGTCATCCATGGGATGCTGATAGCATCTGCATTTGACGCAGGCAAATGAATCGACACTTATGTACATATTATTGACACATATGTCGATTTCTGTTTCCAATGCACTCGAGGTCGAGAGGCGTCATCGGGAGGAAGCGGTCGATGCCACGGTTGGAAGAGCCCTTGCAGTTAAATTCGGGTGGCGGACAGGCCGGCCGCAGAGTGCGCGGGTCGCGTAACAGAGGCCGCCTGTCGCGCCGGGCCGCACGTGCCGGCGGCGCGGGGCAGAACACACATCTTTCGGTCCCCTTCATTACCCGCAATGTTGCCCCGCAGGATCTCCTGTCGGAAGACGCGCTGGTCAAAGTCGAGAATGCAGCCGACAGGATCCTCGCGGAGATCGGAATAGAATTCCGGGATGATCACGAGACGGTCGAACTGTTCCGGACAGCCGGCGGGCAGGTCACGCCCGTCTCGGGTGAAGCATGGAACATCCGGTTCGAACCGGGCATGATCCGCGAAATCCTCAAAACCGCGCCGCCGCGTTTTACCCAGCATGCGCGCAATCCGCTGAACTCGGTTGAAATCGGCGGAGATGCCGTTGTTCTGGCACCTGCTTATGGCTCGCCCTTTGTCATGGATCTCGATCAGGGGCGGCGCTACGGCACAATCGAGGACTTCCGTAACTTCGTGAAGCTCGCCCAGGCCAGCCCCTGGCTGCATCATTCCGGCGGGACGATCTGCGAGCCCACAGATATCCCGGTCAACAAGCGGCATTTGGATATGGTCTATGCCCATATGCGCTATTCGGACCGGGCGTTTTTGGGCTCGGTCACCGCGCCGGAGCGTGCCGCCGACAGCATCGAGATGTGCCGTATTCTTTTCGGTGCGGAATTTGTCGATGCACATTGCGTTATCATGGGCAATTTCAACGCGACATCGCCGCTGGTCTGGGACGGGGTGTCGACCGAGGGCATCCGCACCTATGCGGCGGCCGGTCAGGGCAGTATTCATGTGCCGTTTCTGCTTGGCGGCGCCGTTTCGCCCGTCACCATGGCCGGCATGGTTGCGCAAGGCCTCGCCGAATCGATGGTCGGCTGCGCATTGACCCAGCTCGTGCGTCCCGGCGCGCCGACCATTCTGGCGTCGTTTCTTGCCTCCATGTCCTTGCGGTCAGGCAGCCCGACCTTCGGCACGCCGGAGCCGGCGCTCGGCAGTCTTGTCATGGGACAGCTGGCCCGGCGGCTTGATCTGCCCCTGCGTTGCGCCGGCAACTTCTCAACCTCCAAGCTACCGGATGCGCAGGCCATGACCCAGTCGGTCCTGTCGATGATGTCGGCGGTGCAGTGCGGCGCCCATTACATCCTGCATTCAGCCGGCTTTCTCGACGGGCTTTTGTCGATGTCCTACGAGAAATTCGTGATGGATACGGATCTTTGCGCCGCGCTCCACGCCTATCTTGCCGGTCTGAAGGTCGACGAGGACACGCTCGGCATCGAAGCCCTGGCGGAAGGCGGGCCGGGCAAGCACCTCTTCAGCACCGCGCATACTTTGCGGCACTATGAAACCGCCTATTGGGACAGCGCGCTCAATGATGACCAGCCGTTTGAGACCTGGTTCGAACAGGGAGAGGAAGATGCCATGGCAAGGGCCAACAAGGCATGGAAGCAGACGCTGGAAAGCTACGAAGCTCCGGCAATCGACGAAGCGATTGACGACGCGCTGAAGGATTTCATCGCAGCTCGCAAATCCTCGATGGAAGATCGCTGGTATTGATGGCGATGAGCAGGGCAAATCACACATGACGTCCGACCCTTTGCTGCAGCCCTACCGGCTCAAACACCTGACGCTGAAAAACCGGGTCATGATCACCAGCCACGAGCCGGCCTATCCGGAAGACGGCATGCCGAAGGAGCGGTACCGGGCCTATCACGAGGAACGGGCGCGGGCGGGCGTCGCCCTGACGATGACTGCCGGATCGGCTGCGGTATCGAAAGACAGCCCGCCGGTCTTCAACAATGTCCTTGCCTATAAGGACGAGGTGGTCCCGTGGATCCGGGAGCTAACGGACGCCTGCCATGACCATGGCTGTGCGGTGATGATCCAGCTGACCCATCTTGGTCGCCGCACCGGCTGGAACAAGGGGGACTGGCTGCCGTCGGTCTCATCCTCTCGCCATCGCGAGCCGGCGCACCGCGCCTTTCCCAAGCTCATCGAAGACTGGGACATCGAACGCATTATCGGCGATTTCGCCGATGCGGCGGAGCGCATGAAGGCCGGCGGCATGGACGGGATCGAGTTGCAGGTTTACGGCCATTTGCTCGACCAGTTCTGGTCGCCGCTCTCCAATGATCTTGACGGCCCCTATGGCGCGGACACGCTGGAAAACCGCCTGCGCTTTCCTTTGGATGTGCTGGGGGCGGTGCGCGAGCGGGTGGGTGACGATTTCATCGTCGGGTTTCGCTATACGGCCGACGAGGTGCAAAAGGGCGGGATTACCGCCGAGGAAGGGATCGAGATATCGAAAAGACTTGCCGATACCGGGCAGGTGGATTTTCTCAACGTGATCCGCGGGCGGATCCATACCGATCCGGCGATGACCGATGTCATCCCGGTCCAGGGCATGCGCAACGCGCCACATCTGGACTTTGCCGGCGAGGTCAGGAAAGCGACCGGTATGCCGGTGTTCCATGCTGCCAAAATCCCCGATATCGCAACGGCGCGCCATGCCATCGCGTCAGGCCTTCTCGATATGGTCGGCATGACGCGGGCGCATATTGCCGATCCGCATCTGGTCAGGAAAGTTATGGAAGGCCGCGAGGACGATATCCGGCCCTGCGTCGGCGCGACGTACTGTCTGGACCGGATTTATCAGGCGGGCGAGGCGCTGTGCATGCACAATGCCGCCACCGGCCGGGAACTCACGATGCCGCACGAGATCGAGCCAGCGGAGACGAAGCGGAAGATCGTCATCGTCGGGGCCGGGCCGGGCGGGCTGGAAGCCGCTCGCGTTGCGGCCGAGCGTGGCCACGAGGTCGTCGTTTTCGAGGCGGCGCCGGATCCCGGCGGGCAGGTCCGGCTGACCGCGCGATCGCCAAGACGGCGGGAGATGATCTCTATCATCGACTGGCGCATGGCCCAGTGCTCCGCGCGGGGTGTCGTCTTCCATTTCAACACATGGGCCGAGGCCGATCACATCACCGCGGAAAACCCTGATGTCGTGATCATGGCCACCGGCGGTATGCCCAATACGCAGCTTTTCGAGCAGGCGGGTGAAAAGGCCAATGTCGTGACAAGCTGGGATTTGATTTCCGGCGATGTCAAACCGGCCGGCAGCGTTCTGATTTATGATGAAAGCGGCGATCATCCGGGACTTCAGGCCGCCGAAATCGCCGCCGAGGCCGGGTCGACGGTCGAAATCATGACGCCGGACCGGGTGTTCGCCCCCGATATTATGGGTATGAATCTCGTGCCCTATATGCGCGCCCTGCAGGACAAGGACGTGACATTCACGGTGACCCGCCGGCTTCTGGATGTGCGCCGCGAGGGCAACAAGCTGACCGCGCTGATCGGTACGGATTATTCTGATCATACCGATGAGGCACTGTACGATCAGGTGGTGCTCAATTATGGCACGTTGCCACTGGACGAACTCTATTTTGAGCTCAAGCCGATGAGCTCGAACCTTGGTGCAGTGGACTATGACGCGCTGATCGGCGGGCGGCCGCAGGCGTTGCAACGCAACAGGGATGGTGTCTTCCAGCTTTTCCGGATCGGCGATGCGGTGTCTGCCCGCAACACCCATGCCGCCATCTATGACGCCTTGCGGCTGGTGAAAGACCTTTGAGCGCGTTCCGTCATATCTTCAAGCCGGCGCAACTGCGCCACAAGACTTTGCGCAACCGGATCGTCTTCGGCGCCCACACAACCAACATGGCTGAGGACGGCTACCCTGTGGCGCGGCATACAGAATATTATCGGGAGCGGGCGATCGGCGGGGCGGGGATGATCGTGGTCGAGCCGATGCCGGTGCATGCGGCAGCCGTTCTGACACGCGGCAATTTCCGTCACAGCGACGACAGTATCATTCCGCTTTTTCGCAAGGTGACCGAGGCGATCAAGGACAACGGGGCGGTCGCCATCCAGCAGCTTTATCATGTCGGCCAGCATGGCGATGCCGACAATTCTTTTCACGCCAACTGGTCGCCGTCGGGACGGCCGAGCTACCATGACAGCGATGGCAGCCACACGATGACCGGGCTGGAAATCGAGGAAACCATCGACGGTTTTGTCCAGGCGGCCCGCCGTTGCAAGGAAGCCGGATTTGACGGTGTCGAGGTATGGGCCGCTTATCATAGTTTCATCGATCAGTTCTGGACCCCCTGGTCGAACCGGCGTGACGATCGATGGGGCGGCAGCCTTGAAAACCGCACACGGATTTCGCGCGAAATCATCGACCGTATCCGCCGCCTGTGCGGAGAGGATTTCATTGTCGGTCTCGCCGTCAGCGACGAGCCCGACGTGGATGTGATGCTGTCGCGTGAATCGATTGCCGAGATCGTGGCGCTGCACGACCGGACGCAGGACGTTGACTATGTGACCTGCGGCGTCGGCGGTTATTTCGATTTCTACAAGCTGATGCCGACCTTCCTCTATCCGGAAAAGATGGGGACTGATCTGTCGCAAATCCTGAAGGCTTCGGTCAGCCATGCGCTGGTGACCGCCGAGGCCCATATCCGTACGCCGGAAAATGCCGAAACCGTTTTGGGCGAAGGTCTGAGCGATCTCGTCTCTATCGTGCGCGGGCAGATCGCCGATCCGCATCTCGCCGCCAAGGCTGAAGAGGGTCGCCCGGAGGACATTCGCGGTTGTCTGTCCTGCAACCAGATGTGCTGGGGGCGGCGATCGCGCGACTACTGGATATCCTGCGTCGTCAACCCGTCTGCCGGGCGTGAATGGGAATGGGGCGGTGACCGGTTCAGCCCGACAGAAACACCGAAAAATGTGCTGGTTGTCGGCGGCGGCCCGGCGGGTCTCGAAGCCGCCCGCGTTGCCGCTGAGCGTGGCCACCAAGTTGTGCTTGCGGAGGCGGGTCACCGGCTCGGCGGTGCCTTCGCGCTTGCCGGGAAGCAACCGCGCCGGGCGCAGATCGCCGATCTGATCGCCTGGTATGAGCGGCAACTGGCGAAGCTTGGTGTTAATGTGCGCCTCAACAGCTTTGTCGAGGCAGATGACGTGGCCGCGCATGGAGCTGATACAGTCATTCTTGCCACGGGCTCGCTGCCCGCCGACACCGGTTTCCAGAAGGCACTGCCGCAGTTCGACGACCTGCCCGGCCTGGCAAGCGGCAATGTCTTTTCCGCCGAAGCCGTGATGGCCGGCGAGGCCCGGCCGGGCAAACGCGTCATCGTTCTCGACGAGGGCGGCAACTGGAAAGGTTGCGGTACGGCCTGGAAATTGGCTGAAGATGGTCATGACGTCACGATGGTCACGCCGGATGCGCTGATCGGCAAGGAGCTGCAGCGCACAGCCGCCGATTTCCCGCTGCGGCGCGCCTTGAGCCGTTTGGGCGCTGAGTTCATCGTCGAAAGCGCGATCCTTGAATGGACAGCGGGCGGCGCGCGGGTCGTGTCCCTGCTAACCGGTGAAGAGCGGATGATCGAAGCGGACACCTTGGTCACCGCGACAACCAATGTGGCATTCGATTCGCTGGCGTGTGAGCTTGCAGAACGCGGCATTGCTTTCACGGCCATCGGCGATGGCGTTGCGGCCCGGCAGGCGCCCTATGCGATCCACGATGGGCGGCGGGTGGCGCTGGAGATATAGACATGATGATGACGACGGATGATTTGGAGCGCTTGCTCGTCGAAGTGCTGACCGCAGTGGGGTTTTCGCGCAAGGCTGCGGCTGCGCTTTCGCGCCAGACCGTGTTCAGCGAAGAGCTTGGCCAGCACAGCGTCGGCGTTGCGCATGTCTTTGATTATATTGACGGTCTTGAAGCAGGCCGCATCGACGGCGCGGCCGAGCCGGAGATAAGCGACCCGGCTCCGACTATGATCCGTATCGACGGCAAGGGCGGCCTGCCGCAGACGGGTTTCGATATGGTCATTGACCGTCTGGTGTCGCGGGCAAAGGAGCTCGGCATGTGCGCCGTGCTGCAGAACAACGCGACGACGTGCGGTTCGCTCGGCACCTATGCATTGCGGCTTTCGAATGCCGGTCTGGTCTGTCTTGCCGCCACCAACGGACCGCCGCTGCTCGCCGGGTCCGGCTCGACCAAGCCGGTCTTTTGCACCAATCCGATGGCGTTTTCGACACCACAGGCTGACGGGCCGCCTTTGTTAATCGATCAATCCTCCAGCGCCACGGCCTATGTTAATATTCGCGAGGCTGCCGAACGGGGCGAGGCAATCCCCGCCGGCTGGGCTCTCGACAGGGACGGCAAGCCGACGACGGACCCTAAGGCTGCGCTTATGGGCACGCTGCTTTCCTATGGTGGTTCGCGGGGCGCGAATATGGCGCTGATGGTAGAGGTTCTGGCGGCAGGTCTGACCGGCGCCAACTGGTCGCTCGATGCGCCGTCCGTGTTTGAAGGTGATCAGTGCCCGGCATCGGGCCTGTTTGTTCTTGCGATTGATCCGGCCGTAATCGATCCGGATTTTCCCAAGCGGATGAGCGTGCAGATCCAGCGCCTCGGGAAGGATTACGGCGTTCATATACCGGGCCTCGCCAAGGCTGAAAACAGGGCACACACGCTCTGCGGCGGAATTGAAGTCGATGACCGCGCGATCGAGCGCCTTCGTGCGCTTACGGCAGATTAGGCATCTTCAGTGCTTGCGGCGTCATGCGTGTCTCCTGACTGTCGCTGCCGCCAACCGTGACAAACCGGGCCATGGCCTCGGCCGACGGATAGCATATGGCCGTGCATGATTGCGCCGCGAAGATAGTCCCGGGCCGCGCCCACGGCTTCCGACAGGGCTGTCTTGACCGGAAGCTGCGTTGCAATTGCGGACGACAGGGTGCAGCCGGTTCCGTGGGTGTTTGGCGTGGCGATCCGTGCGTCTTCGAACCAGGAAAGACCTTCCGAGCCGGCGAGAACATCGCTGCAGATGTTTCCCTTGAGATGGCCGCCTTTCAGCAACACCGCGTTTGGCCCGAGTTTCAAAAGCCGTTTTGCCGCTTGCTCCATGTCGTTCCGGTCTCGCGGCGCGATGCGGTTCAAAAGTTCTCCGGCCTCCGGGATATTCGGCGTCAGAATGTCTGCCTTCGGCAAAAGCTCTGTTTTCATTGCGTCGATGGCGTCAGGGGCAATCAATCTCGCACCGCTTGTGGCGACACAAACAGGATCAAGGACAACCGGCACGCCGGTCAGGTGGTCGAGACATCCGGCGACCGCGCGGATGATGTCGGCTTTTGCCAGCATGCCGATCTTGATCGCGTCGATACGGATATCCTTGAGGATGGTCATGATTTGCTGTTCGACGAAAGCGGCGGGAACCTCGTGAATGCCGGAAACGCCCTTTGTGTTCTGGGCCGTGAGCGCCGTGATGACGGCCATGCCGTAGCCGCCATTGGCCTGAATTGTCTTCAGGTCGGCCTGGATGCCGGCGCCGCCGGACGGATCGGAGCCGGCAATAGCCAGAATATTCGCAACAGTCATGGGCGGTTCAACTCCCTTCGCCGGCATTATCCGAAGCAGGTTCAACGGGTTTGATCTCAGCCTTGCGGCACCCCGGTTCCATTTCAATCCACCCTGCCGCGGCCGCGATGTCAAGGAAGAAGGGCTTTCTTCGTTCGCCTGTCTTGAAATCTTCGCAGTTTCCTGCGTTGGTTGCAGAACATCCTTGATGGGAGAGTGAGATGTTCAAGCGCCTTGGAACCATTGCCGTTCTTATTGCCGGCATCGCGGTCGCGGGAACCGCGCTGGCGTCGGATACACGCCGGATCGAGACGGTCGATAATGCCGACTATTACGGGTTCGATTTGCGGGCCGAAAAGGATGTGACGCTGGATGAGTGCAAATCCATCTGTCTTTCCGACGGCGATTGCCGTGCTTTCACTTTCAACACCAAGGCGCAGTGGTGTTTCCTGAAATCCGATTTCAATCGGCTTGAGCCCTTTGAAGGCGCAGTCGCGGGCAAGGTTGTCACAGGGACCGACGGCGCTGACCTTGGCGCGCCTTCCGATCTTTCTTTCCTTGGCCGGGGCCTTTACACGGAAGCGTCTCAGAAGAAATCGGAGCTGACGGCGCGGCGCGACGGGGAAACCGGTCTGGCGGCCACTGTTGCGGCGGGTCGGAACGCGCTTGCAGCCGGCGATCCGGCTTTCGCGGTTGATGCGTTTGGCCGCGCGATAGGCATCGATCCGGGCGATGTCGATCTCTGGCTGAACCTTTCCCACGCGGCGCTCAATACGCTCTATGCCGGCAGTCAGAATGACTATTCCATGCAGCGCACCGCATCGTCAGCGGCGCTGAATGCCTATGAGCTGTCGCGCACGGCGCCGCAGCGGGCTCAGGCGCTTGATCTGCTCGCCAAGGCGCTTGAGGTTCGGCAGCAGTTCCGGCCCGCGCTTGAGGCCTACAAGGAGAGCCTTGCGCTGGTGGATTCGCCGCGTGTGCGGGCTGATTTTCAGGACCTGCGTTCGAGAAAGGGCTTCCGCGTCGTTGAGCATACGGTTGATGCCGATAGCGCCACAGCGCGGCTTTGCGTGCGCTTTTCCGACCCCTTGATGCCGACCGGCGTCGACTACGCGTCCTATGTGAGCATTGATGGACGTGCGGCCGGTGACGTGACGGCCAAGGGTCAGGAAATCTGCGCCGGCGGCCTCGAACACGGCAAAACCTACCGGCTGACCCTGCGGTCCGGACTGCCGGCGGAAATCGGCGAGATTCTCGAGGCGCCGGTGACCATCAGCGCCTATGTGCGCGACCGCTCGCCGAGCGTGCGGTTTGATGGCGACCGGTTCGTTCTTCCGGGCGCCGGGCGCAAGGGGGTTCCGGTGGTCAGCATCAATGCGGACGCGGTGGAGCTTGAACTTTACCGCATCGGTGACCGCTCGCTTGCGCCCGTCATGGCCAAGTCACGGTTCCTGCGCCAACTCGACGCCTATGACGAGGACACGATCCGCGACGAACTCGGAGAGAAGGTCTGGCAGGGCACGCTGGAGACCGGAAACGAACTTAACCGCGAAACGATAACGAGCTTCCCGGTCGACGAGGCGCTGCCGGAGCGTAAGCCGGGTGTCTACGTGATAACGGCGCGTGTCGCGGGTGAACGTCTCGATAATTGGCAAAGCCGCGCCACCCAATGGCTGGTGGTGTCCGATATCGGCCTTTCGACCTTTTCCGGAAGTGACGGACTGCATGTCTTTGCCCGCTCGCTCGACACGGCGAAACCACGCGCGAATGCGGAACTGACGCTTCTGGCGCGCAACAACGAGATATTGGGGCAGGCTACAACGGACAGTGACGGGCGGGCGCATTTTGCCGCCGGTCTCATGCGCGGCAAGGCGGGGTTGGAGCCGGCTGTCGTGACCGTTACCGGCGAGGATGGCGACTTTGTCTTCCTCGACCTTTCGCGTGCCGGGTTTGACCTGTCCGACCGCGGAGTCTCGGGACGCGCCGCGCCCGGGCCGCTGGATGTCTATGCATGGCTGGATCGCGGCATTTACCGCGCCGGCGAGACGGTGCACCTGTCGGCGCTGTTGCGCGATGATGCGGCGCTCGCGGTCGCTAACCTGCCGCTGACCTTCACCGTCGTGCGGCCTGACGGCAAGGAGGACCGGCGCAGTGTGCGAACCGGCGGCCCGGCGGGCGGCTATCAGCTCGATCTCGATTTGCCGGCCAATGCCATGCAGGGCGCCTGGACCATCCGCTCCGTTGCGGGGAACGGCGGCGCGGCGCTGAGCGAAACGCGGTTTCTGGTTGAGGATTTCCGGCCTGACCGGATCGCTGTCGATCTTGTGCTGCCCAAGGCTCCGCTGGCGGTCGGTGGAACCGAGCAGGCGGAAATCGATGGCCGTTTCCTCTACGGTGCGCCGGCAGCCGGATTGTCCGCCGATGCGGAGCTGAAACTGAAATCGGTGCGCACCCGGCCTTCTTTCCCGGGCTATGTGTTCGGTCTCGCGGATGAAGCGGCGGTGGAGAGCCAACTCGACATTGCGAGCGTTCCGCTGCTCAATGCACAAGGCAAGAGCACGGTTGATCTCTCCCTACGCACCTTGCCGGCGACAACCCATCCACTGGAAGCCGACCTGACGGTGCGGCTACGCGAGGGTGGCGGCCGGGCGGTTGAGAAAACCGGTACGATGCGTGTCAGGCCCGAAGGCCTGATGATCGGTATCAGGCCGGGTTTTGAAGGCGGTCAGGTAGGTGAGAACGCCACGGCCCGCTTCCAGGTGATTGCCGCCGGCGCCGACGGCAAGGCGGTTGCCGGTACCGACCTCAAATGGTCACTGCTGCAGATCGAGCGGGATTATCAGTGGTACCGTGAAGGCAATAGCTGGCGCTATGAGCCGGTCGAGTATACGAAACAGATTCGCGACGGTGTTGTCTCCTCAACCCCCGAAACGCCGGGCGAAATCGACGTGACTGTCGATTGGGGCCGCTACAGGCTGATTGTCGAGACGGACAGTCCGGGTGGACCGGCTTCCAGCATCGAGTTCGATTCCGGATGGCACGTGAGCACGGCCTCGACCGAGTCGCCCGACGGGCTTGAGATTGCCCTTGACCGGCAGAGCTATAGCGCCGGTGAGACGGCCAGGCTGAAAATCACGCCGCGCTTTGCCGGTGAAGCCCTGATTGCGGTTTCAAACGAGCGGCTGCATGAGGTGTTCAACGTGACCGTTCCAGGCGAAGGAACGGTGCTTGATATTCCGGTCAAGGATGGCTGGGGGGCAGGCGCCTATGTGACGGCGACACTGATCATGCCCGGCGACCGGGCCGAAAGCCGGCTTCCGGCGCGCGCTGTCGGGGTGAAATGGCTGGCGGTTGATCCGGGTGACCGCGCCCTTGCTGTTTCTCTTCAGGTGCCCGACAAAATTCAACCGAACACGCGGCTCGATATTCCGATCACTGTCTCCGGAGCAGGCAAGACGGCGCGCATCACGCTGGCGGCTGTGGATGTCGGCATTCTTAATCTCACAGCCTACCGCGCGCCTGACCCTCAGGACTGGTATTTCGGCCAGCGGCGTATGGGTGTCGAACTGCGTGATCTCTATGGCCGGCTGATCGATGGATCGCAGGGCGTCACCGGGCGCTTGCGAACCGGCGGAGACGGCCCGGGCATGGCGATCAAGGGCAGCCCGCCGCGCGAAAAGCTGGTGGCCCTTTTCTCAGGCATCGTCGAAACCGATGCCGATGGAAAGGCGACGGTTTCCTTCGATATCCCTCAGTTCAACGGCACGCTGAAACTGATGGCAGTTGCCTGGACTGATGAGGGCGTCGGGCAGGCGCAAAAGGATCTGATCGTGCGCGATCCGGTGGTCGTGACAGCCAGCCTGCCGCAGTTTCTGGCTCCCGGCGACGTTTCGCTTCTGCGTTTTGATATTGCCAATACCGACGGGCCGGATGGTGCCTATGCCGTCACGCTCGATACCGGAGAGGCGCTATCGGTTTCGTCACCGGACCTGCCCGCCACCATCAATCTGACAAAGGGTGCGAAGACGGCTTTGACCGTCGGCGTCCAGGCCGGGCAACCGACGCAGGCGGAGGTCGCCTTGCGCCTTGTCGGGCCGGACGGCACGACGGTCGAAAACCGGCAGAGCGTTGATGTCCGGCCGGCGACGCTTCCGGTCACGACACGGCTCGAACTGCCGCTGGCCGCGAATGGCGGGTCGGCTGTGGTCGATGCGGAACTGCTTGCCGCCAACTATCTGGACGGCGCCAGCGTGACGGTCGGCGTTTCGAAGTCGGATTTCGATGTCCCCGGACTTTTGATGTCGCTCGACCGCTATCCCTATGGCTGCGCAGAACAGACGACAAGCCGGGCCTTGCCGTTGCTTTATCTCAGCGAACTCGATGCACCGGCATCGCTTATCGGCGAGACAGGTCTGCGCGGTAAAATCGAGGCCTCCATCGCCCGTGTCCTGTCCTATCAGTCGGCAGCCGGCAGTTTCGGACTGTGGGGGCCGGGAGGCGGCGACCTGTGGCTCGATGCCTATGTCACAGACTTTCTGACCCGTGCGCGCGAACGCGAATATGCGGTTCCGCAGCAATCGATGCGTGTCGCGCTCGATAATCTGCAGAGCGTGCTCTCATACACAAACAGCGTTGCCGACGATGGCGACGGCATTGCCTATGCGCTCTACGTTCTGGCACGCAACAAGCGGGCCTCGGCGGGTGATCTGCGTTACTATGCCGATGCCCAGCTCGATGCGTTCCGCACGCCGATGGCGCGTGCCCAGATCGCGGCGGCGCTGGCGCTCTATGGCGATGTGGAACGGGCTCAGCGGGCCTTCGCATCCGCTTATCAACTTGCCGATGGCAGTGCAGCCGCGGATTTACGGCGTACCGATTACGGCTCGCCCCTGCGTGACGATGCGGCGCTGCTTGCGCTGGCCGGTGAAAGCCGTCCGGCCTCGCCTCTCTTTGGCGATATGGTGCGGCTTGTTTCAAGCCGGCAGATGCAAAGCCCGGCGCGCACCACGCAGGAACAGGCCTGGATGCTGCTCGCAGCCCGGGCGGTGCAGGATCAGGAAAACACGCTTCGCCTGGAGCTGAATGGCGAGACCATTGACGGTGCACTCAGCCGCTCGGTCAGCGGTGCGTCTCTTACATCCGATCCGCTTCGCCTGCGCAATAATGGGTCCGAAGCACTGACGGCGATCGTTACGACGGTGGCGGCACCGGTTCAGCCGCCCGAGGCCGGCGGAAAGGGTTTTGCCATCTCCCGTGCCTACTACGATATGAGCGGCAACGAGATATCGATCGACACTGTTGACCAGAACACCCGCTTTGTTGTGGTGCTGACGGTGCAACAGACAACCGACCTGCCGGCACAGATCGTCATCACCGATCTTTTGCCGGCCGGTGTCGAGATCGACAATCCGCGCATTGTCCAAAGTGCGGCGCTTTCGGCCTTTTCCTGGCTGGGCGACACGGCACCTGCCCACACGGAATTCCATAGTGACCGGTTTGCAGCGGCCTTTAAGACCAGCGGGTCGAACCGAGATCCCATGCGGGTTGCCTATGTGGCGCGGGCGGCGATCCCCGGAACCTATGCGCTTCCGGCAGCGCAGGTGGAAGATATGTACCGGCCTGAATTTGCCGCCCGCACGGGCGCACGTTTCATGACCGTGCGCGGCGCAAACCAGTAATGGGTCGCTGGCGCATATTCGGCTTTGCGGCAGGCGGTTTTGCTTGCCTGCTAATGCTTGCCATTGCGCTGGCTGCAACGCTTGACCGCTTCTATCCGCCTCCGCTTCCGGATGCACGAACCCTGTCGGTCGAAGTTGTCGACCGCAACGGCGCCCTGCTTCGCGTCTTCGCTGCCGAGGATGGCCGCTGGCGCATGCAACCCCGGCTTGACCGGCTTGATGCCGAATTTCTCGATCTGCTGATTGCCTACGAGGACAAACGCTTCTGGTCGCATCATGGCGTCGACCCCCTGGCGATGATGCGGGCGGCCGGGCAGATGGTTGTGCATGGCCGCATTGTTTCCGGTGCGTCGACGATCACGATGCAACTTGCCCGTCTTTTGGAGCCGAGGCCATCGCGCACCATCGGGGCAAAACTGCTGCAAATGGCACGGGCGGTGCAGCTGGAGCAGCGGCTCTCCAAAGAGGAGATTCTTGCCTGGTATCTGACCCTGGCGCCCTATGGCGGCAATCTGGAGGGCGTTCGTGCGGCGAGCCTTGCCTATTTCGGCATGGAGCCCGGCGCGCTTCGTCTCGATCAGGCGGCGCTGCTCGTTGCCTTGCCGCAGTCTCCCGAAACGAGACGGCCCGACCGGCATCCGGACGCAGCCCGCCGGGCGAGCCTCCGGGTTCTTCAGCGCGCGGCGGACAAGAACCTGATTGACGGGAACGAGGTCCGCCGTGTCGCGAATTTGAGATTTTCCGCTGAACGCCGTCCCTTGCCGGCGCTTGCCGCACATCTGGCGCAGCGGGCGCGAGCGGGCAATCCGCTAACAAAGCGGCATGAGACGCAGTTGCTGAGCAGTGTGCAGGCCCGCCTTGAAAAGGTGGCGGCGGAGGCCGCAGAGCGCCTCGGTCAGCGTCTCTCGGTGGCAATTGTCATGGCCGATGGCCGGGATGGAAGCATTGTCGCCCAGGTTGGCTCCGCAGGGTTCTTCGGCAGTGAGCGGGCCGGCTGGATCGACATGACCCAGGCCCAGCGTTCGCCCGGTTCAACGCTCAAGCCCTTTATCTACGGGCTGGCCTTTCAGGAAGGCGTTGTGCTGCCCGAAACGCTGATTTCGGATCGTCCGGCGGATTTTGCCGGATACCGCCCGCAGAATTTTGATCTTCAGTTTCAAGGTGATGTCAGCGTAAGGCGCGCGCTGCAACTGTCGTTGAATGTTCCGGCAGTCCGGTTACTTTCTGCTGTTGGGCCTGCGCGCCTCGCCTCATTGCTGCGGCGGGCGGGCATGCACTATGCGCTGCCGCAGGGCGACCGGCCGGGCCTTTCGATCGGGCTCGGTGGCATCGGCACGCGGCTTGTAGATCTCGTGCAGATCTACAGCCTGTTCGTTACAGGGAACGGGCAGGCGGCCATACTTTCCAACGGCATCGACAGACCGGCGCAAGGCAACGGAAACGGACCCGTTTTGAGCGATGTATCGCTCTGGCATGTGCGCGATATTCTGAGCGGCGCTGCGGCGCCCGCCGGTTCGCCGCAACTGCCAATCGCCTATAAGACCGGCACCAGCTACGGCTATCGCGATGCATGGTCGATCGGGTTTGATGGCCGCTATGTCATCGGCGTTTGGATCGGACGTGCCGACAACAGCGCCGTGCCCGGACTGACCGGACTGAACTCTGCCGCCCCGGTTCTCTTCGAAGCGTTTGCAAGGTCGGGGGTGGATATCGTTCCTTTCGCTCCGCCGCCTGTCGGTGCGGTGCGCATTGCGCGCCACGATTTGCCGGGACCGATGCGCCGATACCGTTCGGCGCAGGAGCGGCTGCAAAACGCGCCAAGTGGGGAGGCCGCGCCGCACATCGCCTACCCGCCGGCCGGTGCCCGCATAGCGCTCAGCCGGGGGCAGACGGGCTGCTTTCGGCCGCTCGTCGTCAAGCTACAGGGCGGGCGTCCGCCTTTCCGGTGGCTGGCAAACGGAAAACCGGCCGGCGCGCCGGTGCGCGACCGCCAATGGCAATGGATGCCGGACGGGCCGGGAAGCACGCGGCTGGCGGTTATCGATGCCGCCGGGCGCAGCGTCGATGTCGATGTGGTGATTGAATAGATATATCAGCCGGCTATTGCGCCATCACTGATTTGTGGACATCCACGTCCGCATGGCCGTCAGGCGTCATGCCGTTGCGGGCCTGATAGTTGCGGATGACAGCCCGCATCTCCAGGCCGATGCGTCCGTCCGTTCTGGGCACCTTGTAACCGAGGGACTGCATTTTCTTCTGCATCTCGACGCGCTCTTTCTTGTTGAGCGGCCGCTCGACATTCCAGTTGCCGGCAAGCGGCGAATGCCGGTTTGCAATCCGGTCCGCCAGATGACCGACAGCCAAGGCGTAGGCATCGGAGAAATTATAGGATTTCAGGACCATGAAGTTGTCGGTAGCGAGAAAAGCCAGGCCTTCAACGCCGCTCGGGAACAGGAGCGTTGCAGAACCTTTGTCAGGCAGGCTGCCGCCATCGGTGCGCACGACGCCGCGTTTGACC
This sequence comes from Hoeflea prorocentri, assembly GCF_027944115.1. Lineage (NCBI taxonomy): Bacteria > Pseudomonadati > Pseudomonadota > Alphaproteobacteria > Hyphomicrobiales > Rhizobiaceae > Hoeflea > Hoeflea prorocentri. The sequence goes on from NZ_JAPJZI010000002.1 coordinate 136,994, forward strand.
CAATTGCGATAGGTGTCGTCAGCCTTGGTCAGATCAATGCCTTTCGGCAGGCTGACCTGATAGCCCCAGTTCTCATTTGTGCTCCAGCCATAGCCTTTCAGATAGTTGGCGGCCGAGGCCAGCGCATCCGGGGCGCTGCGCCACAGGTCGCGCTTGCCGTCGCCATTATGGTCAACGGCGTATTTCAGAAAGCTGGACGGCATGAACTGTGTATGTCCGACTGCCCCTGCCCAGGACCCGCGCATCTGGTTGCGGGCCAGCTTTTCCTGCTGCATTACAAGCAGCGCGTTGATGAACTCTTTTTTGAAATAATCGCCGCGGTAACCGGCATGGGCAAGCGTCGCCAGCGACCGCAATGTGTCGCTGTTGCCGATGTAACCGCCATAGTTGGTCTCCATGCCCCATATCGCCAGAACCACATAGCGGTCGACGCCGTATTTGCGCTCGATTGCCTTAAGGGTGCGGTCATATTTTTTCGCCATGGCCCGCCCGTTCTTGACGATGCCGGAGGTGACCCGCTTGCCGACATACTGGCCGATGCTTCGCTTGAATTCGGGCTGGCTCTTGGTGAACTTCAGGATTTTGGTATTTGCCGTTAGGCCGTTTGTCGCCGCCTCGAAGGTTTCCCACGTGACGCCGGCGTCGGCGGCTTCTGGATAAAGTGAATCCACGTAATTCTTGAAGCTTGGGCCGGCCTCGGCCGGCGGCGGCGCGGGTAGCAGCAAAAGGACGCCTGAGAAGGCCAAAAAGACGAAAAAGAAGGTGCTTCGGGTGAACATGGCCGGAGCATAGCAAGAACACGCGCCGTGGCAAGGAGTCCGGCTGTACTCGTCCGGCGGGTATACAGAACAGCACAGCAAAGAAAATGATTGATTACTTTTACCACTTCGCATTAAACGCTATGGTTGATTTGGATGCGTGTCATCCGTGGTTGGGGGATGAGCCGAACCGATAGAAAGTCCGGCGTGTAGAGCTCGCCGCGGACAGCAGGGCGGCCGTTCAAAACAGGAATAGAAGGCGACAAACCGGCGCAAGCCGGTGAGAGCCGCACACGATTCCTGCGATGCGACGAGAGGGTATCCGATTGGAAACGGCGGTCATTATCGAATTTCTTGAAATCATTGATCAAATGGATTCGCAGGCTGAGGTCATCGAACGGCTCGAATCAATCCTCGTCAAGTATGGTTTCGAGTATTACGGACTTGTCCGTCGGCCAATGGTACTAGACGACCCGCTCAGTCTTATTCTGGCCAGCCGCTGGCCCGAGGGCTGGCCAAGGCGATATCTGCGCAAGAAATACAGCCTGATCGACCCGACCGTCAGATATCTCGGTCACGCGCGCAGGGGTTTCAATTGGAAGCAGGCCATTCCCGCCTTTGAAGCTGATCCACACTGGAACCGCATGCAGCGTATGATGGCAGATGCTCGAAACCACGGCCTGGAGGGCGGTTACAATTTTCCGGTGCATGGCCGCCAGGGGCTTTTGGGATGTCTCTCGGTTGGCGGCAAACCGGTCGATCTGAGTGTCGGCGATATGATCGAGTTTGAGGCATTGGCCAAGGCCGTATTCTGGCGCATTCTCGAACTTGTCGATCCGAAAACCCATGAGGATCTGTCCTCAGCAGTTGAAGTCAGCCTGACACAGCGCGAGATGGAGGCGCTTCTTTATCTTGCCGATGGCCTGACATCGATCGAGATCGCGCAGGTTCTTGAGCTTTCGAACCATACGGTTGATTGGTATATGAACGCCTTGCAACAGAAGCTGAAGGCTAAAAACCGCCAGCATGCAGTCGCAATTGGATTCCGGCTCGGCCTGCTCTCATGATGTGCTAGTACATTTTGGTGCAATGCACACAAAGAGCCCGCAGCCGCAGGTTCTTGGCGCATGGAGCTTCAAATAGTTTTTGAAACAGTCTAATAGATTGCGCGATAGCGTGTGGTTTGCTGCGCTGCACAGCCAGTGGAGACTTTCATCTTGCCGATTTCGAAAATTCTTGTCGCCAACCGATCCGAAATTGCAATCCGCGTTTTTCGCGCCGCCAACGAGCTGGGGCTGAAGACCGTTGCCGTCTGGGCAGAGGAAGACAAGCTGGCCCTGCACCGGTTCAAGGCCGATGAATCCTACCAGGTCGGGCGCGGGCCGCATCTGCCGGCGGATCTCGGTCCCATCGAGAGTTATCTGTCCATCGACGAGATGATCCGTGTCGCCAAGCTCTCCGGGGCCGACGCCATCCATCCCGGATACGGGCTGCTTTCCGAAAGCCCGGAATTTGCCGAGGCCTGCGCCGACAACGGTATCGTCTTTATCGGCCCGAAACCTGAAACCATGCGCCGCCTCGGCAACAAGGTCGCGGCGCGCAATCTTGCCGTCGAGGTCGGTGTTCCGGTCGTGCCGGCCACCGAGCCGCTGCCCGATGATATGGAAGAGACGGCCCGTATGGCACGCGAGATCGGTTTTCCGGTCATGCTGAAGGCCTCCTGGGGCGGCGGTGGGCGCGGCATGCGTGTAATCCGCTCCGAAGACGAGCTGGAGCGGGAAGTCACCGAGGCCAAGCGTGAAGCACGGGCGGCTTTCGGCAAGGACGAGGTTTATCTGGAAAAGCTGGTCGAGCGGGCGCGGCATGTGGAAGTCCAGATGCTGGGCGACACCCATGGCAATGTGGTTCACCTTTATGAACGCGATTGCTCCATTCAGCGGCGAAACCAGAAGGTCGTTGAACGCGCGCCCGCGCCTTACCTTGATGATGCAAAACGAATGGAGCTGGCGTCCTATGCCATCAAGATCGGCGAGGCGACCAACTATATCGGCGCCGGAACCGTCGAATTCCTGATGGATGCCGATACGGGCGAATTCTATTTTATCGAGGTCAATCCGCGCATTCAGGTCGAGCACACCGTGACCGAGGAAGTCACGGGCATCGATATTGTCAAGGCGCAAATCCATATTCTGGACGGCTTTGCCATCGGTACGGACGCATCGGGCGTCCCGGCGCAGGGCGATATCCGGCTTAACGGCCATGCCTTGCAGTGTCGCATTACAACCGAGGATCCCGAGCAGAATTTCATCCCGGACTATGGCCGGATCACCGCCTATCGCGGTGCGACCGGGTTCGGAATACGGCTCGATGGCGGCACCGCCTACTCAGGTGCTGTCATTACTCGCTTTTACGATCCGCTTCTGGAAAAGGTGACCGCCTGGGCACCGACGCCCGAAGAGGCGATCAACCGTATGGACCGGGCGCTGCGCGAATTCCGTATCCGCGGCGTTGCGACCAATCTGACCTTCCTCGAGGCCATCATCGGTCACGCGCATTTCCGCAACAACAGCTATACGACCAAGTTCATCGACGACACGCCGGAGCTGTTCGAACAGGTTCGCCGCAAGGACAGGGCGACGCGTCTTTTGACCTATCTCGCGGACGTCACGGTCAATGGGCATCCCGAAACCCGCGGCCGGATCATGCCGGATCAGGATTTAAGCGCGCCGATCGTTCCGTTTATCGACGCAGCGATCAAGGACGGCAGCAAGCAGACCTTTGATGCTCTGGGGCCTGAAAAATTCGCTTCATGGATGCGCGGGCAAAAGCGTGTGCTGATGACGGATACGACGATGCGCGACGGGCACCAATCGCTGCTCGCCACCCGTATGCGTACGCATGACATCGTGCGGATTGCAGACACCTACGCCAAGGCGCTTCCCGATTTGTTTTCGCTTGAGTGCTGGGGCGGCGCGACGTTCGACGTGTCCATGCGGTTTTTGACCGAAGACCCGTGGGAGCGGCTGGCGCAAATCCGGGAAGGTGCGCCGAACATCCTGCTTCAGATGCTGCTGAGGGGTGCGAACGGCGTTGGCTACAAGAACTATCCCGATAATGTGGTGAAGTTCTTCGTGCGTCAGGCGGCAGCAGGCGGCATCGACCTTTTCCGCGTCTTCGATTGCCTCAACTGGGTCGAAAACATGCGCGTCGCAATGGACGCAGTGTGCGAAGAAGAGCGGCTGTGCGAGGCGACGATCTGTTATACCGGCGACATCCTCAATTCCGCCCGGCCCAAATATGATCTGAAATATTATGAGGGCCTGGCGCGCGAACTGACCGATGCCGGCGCGCATATTATCGCCCTTAAGGATATGGCCGGGCTGTTGAAGCCGACTGCTGCAACCATGCTTTTCAAGGCGCTGCGCGAGGCAACGGATCTGCCGATTCATTTCCATACGCACGATACGTCCGGCATTTCAGCCGCCACAGTTCTGGCTGCCGTCGATGCCGGGGTCGATGCGGTCGACGGGGCGATGGACGCGCTTTCCGGCAATACGTCGCAGCCCTGCCTCGGCTCGATCGTCGAAGCATTGCGGGGCGGCGAGCGCGACCCGGGTCTCGATCCGGAGTGGATCCGCCGCATTTCCTTCTACTGGGAGGCCGTACGGGCGCAATATGTGGCCTTCGAGAGTGATCTCAAAGGGCCGGCGTCGGAGGTTTATCTGCATGAAATGCCCGGCGGGCAGTTCACCAATCTGAAGGAGCAGGCGCGCTCGCTTGGTCTTGAAACACGCTGGCATGAAGTGGCGCAGGCCTATGCGGACGCCAACCAGATGTTCGGCGATATCGTCAAGGTGACGCCGTCTTCAAAGGTTGTTGGCGACATGGCGTTGATGATGGTGTCGCAGGATCTGTCCGTTGCTGATGTGGAAGACCCGGATCGCGATGTGTCCTTTCCCGATTCCGTCGTGTCGATGATGCGCGGCGATCTCGGACAGTCGCCGGGTGGATGGCCGGAAGCGCTGCAAAAGAAGGTCCTGAAGGGCGACGATGCCTATGCGGTGCGGCCCGGTTCGCTTTTGAAAGATGCCGATCTCGAGGCCGAGAGAGCCGATATCGAAACGGCCATCGACCGGAGCGTCAACGATTTCGAGCTGGCCTCTTACCTGATGTATCCCAAGGTTTTCACCGATTACGCCATGGCGCAGGAAACCTACGGCCCCGTTTCCACCCTGCCCACACCGGCCTATTTTTACGGCCTGCCGGCCGGCGATGAACTTTTTGTGGATCTGGAAAAGGGCGTGACGCTGGTGATCCGCAATCTTGCCATCGGGGAGGCCAATGACAAGGGCATGGTGACCGTGTTCTTCGAACTGAACGGTCAGCCGCGGCGCATCAAGGTTCCGGACCGGGCGCATGGCGCCTCCGCCGCTGCACAGCGCCGCAAGGCGGATGCGGCAGATGAAGCCCATGTGGGTGCGCCGATGCCGGGCGTGGTCTCGACCGTTGCGGTTGCGGCCGGGCAGGAGGTGCAGGCCGGAGACGTCCTGCTTTCCATCGAAGCGATGAAAATGGAGACGGCGATCCACGCAGAAAGGGATGGCGTCATTGCTGAGGTGCTGGTAAAAGCCGGCGATCAGATTGACGCAAAAGATCTTTTGGTCGTCTACACATAATTTGAAACGGTTCCGCCGGCCGGCGGCCGGAAGCAAGCCAGTTCTGGACTGCTGTGGGGGGCAACGGACATGCGCGCAGCAGTCTCCGCGATGTTCCTGATGAACGGATTTGTGGTCGGAAGCTGGGCGCCGCTGGTTCCCGAGCTTGCAGCCCGGCATGCGCTGAGCGAGTCGAGGGTCGGCTTTTTGATCCTCGCGCTCGGTCTCGGGTCGATCCTGATCATGCCGCTGTCCGGCGCGCTCATTGCCCGCATCGGAGCGCGGCCCGTTCTTAGAGTGACCAGCATTGCCTGCTGCTTCGTGCTGCTCCCGCTGGTTTTTGCCCCGGCGGTTCCGGTGCTCGTTGCCGTGCTTTTTGTCTTCGGCGGCGTGATCGGCTCCATGGATATCGGCATGAACGCCAATGCCGTCGTTGTGGAACGGCGGCTTAAACGGGCGATCATGTCCTCCTGTCACGGCTTCTGGAGCCTTGGCGGCCTCATCGGCGCAGCGTCCGGTGGGTTTCTTATCAATTGGTTCGGCGCAAACATGCATGCGGCCATCGTTGCCGCCGTCGCATTTCTTATCGTTCTTTGCGCTATCACCCGGCTTGCACCCGATCTTCCAGTTTCACCGGATGTGAAACCCAGGTTTCGCCTCACCCTTGCGCCCATGCCTTATGTGGTGGGTCTGGTGGCGCTGTTTTCCATGGTGCCGGAGGGTGCGATTCTCGATTGGGGGGCGCTTTACCTGAGGCAGGACCTCGGCGCTGACGTCAGCTATTCCGGTCTTGCCTTCGGCGCCGTGGCCGCGACGATGGCCACCGTGCGGTTCGTGGGCGATGCGGTGCGGCGCAAATTCGGCGCGGTGCGGACTGTCCGGTACTCGGCGCTGATTGCGGCCGCCGGCCTTTTTGTAGCGGCTATCGCCGGGTCACCGGCAGCGGCCATCGCCGGGTTCGCACTGTCGGGCATCGGCATCGCCAATCTGGTACCCGTCGCGCTTTCGGCGGCCGGCAATCTGCCTGGCCTACCGGCCGGGGTCGGCATCAGCATTGCAACGAGCATGGGCTATTCAGGCATCCTGATGGCGCCGGCGCTGATCGGGTTTATCGCCGAGCACAACAGCTTTTCTGTCGCCTTCATGAGCCTTGCGGCGCTTTTCGCCGTGGTGCTCGCCCTCTCATCGGTGGCGCGGCACGCGGATATCGGCGAGCCTGCCACCGCCGGCCATTAAGTGCGTTTGGTCTCACTGTGCCGGCAGGACCGGTTTTTCCAGCAACTCACCCCAATTGGTCCGGTTTTCCATCTGCTGGCGTGTCTTGGCGTTGACAAAACCCTTCACATTGGGGGGCACCCATCCGCCTGCCAGTCCCTTGTAGACTGCGATCAGATTCGTCAGCACGTCGGCACGCGCGGCCAGAAGGCGGGCTTCTGCATCAAGCAGCGACCTTTGAGCGTCAAGGACGCGGTCATAACTTGCCGTGCCGTCCTGGTATTGGACCAGCACCTCGCCCTCGGCGCGTTTGGATGCAGCGACGCTGCGTGACAGATAGACGGTCTGCTGCTTCGAGCGCACAAAGGCGACAAGCGCCGTCTCGACTTCGGCATAGGCGTTGAGAACTGTGTTTTTGTATTGCTCCAGTGCTTCCTGGAGTTCGGCGTCCTGCACGCGGACATTGTTCTGGATACGGCCATAATTGAGCACGTTCCAGGAGAAGGACGGATTGATGAAGCCTTCAAAGCTGCGCGTGTTGAAGAGACCTTTGAAATCGCTGGCCTTCAGGCCGATGGCGCCGGATATGGTGAAGGCGGGATAAAGGTCTGCCTTGGCGACGCCGATCTGCCCGGATTGTGCGGCGGCAAGATATTCGGCAGCGCGGATGTCCGGACGCCGGCGCAACATATCGGCCGGCACGCCGACGGCCACTGTCGCCGGAACGCGTGGCAGCCGTGAATATTTCTTCAAGCGGGGTGCGACATTGCCGGGCGGCTCGCTCAGCAACACGCTCAAGGCGTTCGTGGCCTGGGCGAGATCCGCCTGGTAACCCGGCAGGGTAGCAAGGGTGCTGTTATAGGCCGCCGTTGCCTCATCGACGTCAAGGCGGGTTGTCGTGCCGCCTTCCAGCTTGACCTTGGCAATGTCGAGGCTCTTTTTCTGAAGGGCAAGGTTGCGCCGGGTCAGGGCAATCAGACCCTGAAGCTCGCGGATCGTGACATAGGTCGCGGCGATGTCGCCGGTCAGCGTGACAAGCGCGTCGTCATAGCTGGCGATCTGATATAGCAGATTGGCGCGCGCCGACTGCACGTCGCGGCGGATCTTGCCCCAGAGATCGATTTCCCAGCCGGCATCAAACCCGGTGCTGTAGCGGGTGAACTCGGGATCGAGCGGAATGAATTGCTGGATGTCGCGCACCAGCGGCTCGTTGTCACTCAGCCGGACGCTTTGAACACCGCCCTTGGCCTGCTGCTGCTGGGGAAAAAGTTCGCCCTTTGCGACACCCAGCTGGGCACGCGCCTGATAAACGCGCGCACCGGCAGCCTCCAGAACGACATTCTGGCGGTAGGCTTCTTCTATCAGCGCGGTGAGGGTCGGATCCTTAAACAGCGTCCACCAGTTGTTGACCGCCTCGCTTCGCGTGGTGAAGCCGGTCTTGGCATCGATTTCAAGTCCTGCTCCCTTGCTCCAGCTTCCAAGATAGGGCGCTTCGGGGCGCTCGAAATCCGGGCCCACCATGCAGCCGGCAAGCAGCATTCCGGTCAGCGCCAGCACTACATGTTTTCGGCCGCGCTTTGCGTATCGGCTGAATGTCTCCATCGTGACCGCCATGGTTAGAAACTCAACGGGAACAGGAAGTTGGCCCAGGAGTAGAGCCGGATATTGATGCGCCGCAGCGGTTCAAAGCCCTTGCCGAGCCCGGTATAGATCGCAACCGCTCCGTGGGCGCCGGCCGGAAACCGCTTCAGGGACGGATCGGTCACCTTAATCTGGACCGCGATGCGGCCTTGCAGTTTGGGGAAGCGGAATGTCGGTACATTGCCGCTCGGCTTGATCTGGCCCTGACCGGTTCCCCACCAGACCGATTCCACTTCGCCCTTGAAGATCTGCCCCGGGAAAATGTCGAGCGCCACCTCAACTTCCTGGCCGGGTTCAACGAATTTGAGATGCTCCTGATAGAAGGTTGCCAGCAGATAAGGATCGGCATCGGCGACAAGCACGGCGAGCGCTGCGATGCGCCGGTTGCCGACAACGAGGCCGGGCCGGGCCTGTTGGGTGACGATCATGCCGTCCTCTGGCGCGCGGATTGTCGTCTGATCGAGATAGTATTGCGACTTCGACAGATCGGCCTCGGCTGCAACGACCTGGGCGTTGACGCCGTCGATCTTGGCATCGCGGGCCAGTTCTGCCTTGGTCACGTTGGCCTTGGCTTCGGCGACCTGTGCATCGGCAGCCGCAAGTTGCTGTGTCCACTTGTCCAGCGTTTCCTGACGTGCGCCGCCTTTCGGCACGAGATCGGAATATCTCTTTACCTCTTCCTGGGCATAGGTCTGGTTGGCCACCGCCTCGTCGAGCGCATCATTGGCCTGATCGACATTGATCTCCAGGATCTTGGCGTTCTGCTGCGCCTCGACAAGTTTAGCCCGGTTGGTTTCCAGATTGGCCTCGTAGACCGTCTTGTCGAACTGATACATCACGTCGCCGGCCTTGACCTGCTGGTTTGCGGTCACGAGCACCTCTTCAAGCAGGGTGGGTTGCGGCAGGCGCGGGACCAGCTGAATGGTCGGCCGGATCACATGGCTGTCCATGGAATAGGGCTGGAAGAAGCGCAGGGCGATCAGGAAGATCAGCAGCAGGTGGACACCGACCCAGAAGCCGACAATACCCCAGACGATATTGAACTTTAAGAGCCTGAACCGGAAGAACACCAGCCAGACAAAGACGATGTACGCAACAACAATGCCAACGGCTACAAACATTCATCCATCCCGTCAGGCTGTCTTGTCCGGTTCATTGTCTTTTGCCGGGTTTTGCGCAGGCATGGTTTGCTCGTCAGCGTCTGCCGGCGCCTGGGCTTCCGTCACGCGGTGCGCCCCCGCCCCCGTTTCCGGTCCGGCCGGCAGCGGAATGCCGTAGACGGATGCCGGTTGCGCTTCCAGGTCAACGTCGCTGTCGGGCATCGTCCTGATGTCGACGAGGGTCGCCTCATGCATTGCCCAGATAATCGCGTGCACCCAGGGAAACACGGTGAAGAGGCCGATCCAGCCAATGATCTTCACCGCGCCGGCATGCGGGTGGTTGCGCCGTTCCGCGATCTTGCCCGGCAGGCTGCCGATCTGGATCAGAATGTAGAAGAAAGCGATGATGAGAATCAGAATAAACAGGAATGTCAGGTAGTCATAGCCGGTCAGCTGCCAGTCAATCAGATGCATTGAGCCGCCTCCACCGTTTTGCTGTCCCCATTGCCCGCGGTATCCGTCAAGCTTCGGCGCAGTGTCGCCCGACGACGCAAATATTGCAACACTGCAGGCAATTCTTCATGTCTCATTCAGTGGCAACAGCCTGATGTGTTCATAAAGAAAATCCATCGTGCGGCGGATGCGGCGGCTGGTTCGCAATTCGCTGTGGGATGCCAGCCAGATCGGCAGGGGCGGGATGGTGACATCCGGCAGGATGCGCTGCAGGCCGGGGCTGCCGGCAGCAAGGATATGGGCTATGAAGCCAATCCCGGCACCTGCCTTGACCAATTCGAAATAGGCGACCTGATCGTCCGTTCGCACCGCGAAGGAACCGCGCTGGGCGTGAATTCCCAAATCGGCCATTCCTTCCAGGATCAGATTGGAACGGTCCATGCCGATCAAACGGTGCTGGAAAAGTTCCTCGACGGTTTTCGGTGCTTTGAAGCGGGCGAGGTAACGTTCGTCCGCATAGGTGCCCATGCCGACATCGTTGGTCTTTCTGGCGATGAGATCGTTCTGGGTCGGCCGTATCATGCGTACGGCAATATCGGCGTCCCGGCTTAGAAGGTTTTCAACAGTGTCGCTGGGAACCAGCTCGATCTCGATGTCGGGTTCTTCCCTGCCAAGGGCAGACAGGATCGGCGGCAGAACGTAGGTGGAAACCACCTTGCTGGCTGTTATCCGCACCGTTCCCCGGACCGTCTGAGAGCGTCCTGCGGCCTTGAGCGAAAGCCTGTCGGCTTCCGCCGACATGGCGCGTGCATCGTCAACAATCGATAAGCCTGCTTCCGTCAGCGCCATGCCCTGCCGGCCGCGTTTAAACAGTGTCAGGCCGAGAGACGCCTCAAGCGCGTCGATATGCCGGCCAAGGGTTGGTTGGCTGAGCCCCAGATCATCCGCAGCCCGGCCCAATGCGCCATGATCGGCGACGGCCAGAAAGCTGCGAATGAGGTTCCAATCCATTTTTACGATACAAATTTGAATGGTGAGTATCAGTTTTTCGACGTTAAAAATACGAAAATAGATGGATATTGTCTACCCATACCCCCACAATCCAATGGAGATTAAGCCATGCAGACGATTGCCGTTATCGGTGCCAATGGCCGGCTCGGAAACCAGATTGCCCTGGCATTTCATTCGGCGGGCTATCGCGTTATCGCCATCACGCGCTCCGGCATTGCCGCTCATCTTCCGGCGCAGATCGAGCGCCGCACGGCCGATGCCACCGACCGTCAGGCTCTGATCCGCGCCACCGAAGGCGCGCAGTTCATATTCAACGGGCTCAACCCGCTCTACACACAGTGGGCAAAACTGGTGCTTCCGCTTGGGGCCAATGTGATGGCGGCGGCGCGGGCGCACGGTGCCGTCCATCTGTTCCCAGGCAATGTTTATAATCACGGCGAAACGATCCCTCCGGTCCTGAAGGATGACAGCCCGCAGGAAGCGCGAACCCGGAAGGGGGCCATACGCATAGAGCTCGAGCGGCGGTTTCGCGAGGAAAGCTCCCGTAGCGGGACCCAGACCATTTTGCTGCGGGCCGGCGACTTCTTCGGCGGCCGGGTGGCAGGCACATGGTTTGATCTTGTTATCGCGAAGAAAATCGCGAACGGCATTTTCACATATCCGGGGCCAATGGATATACCTCATGCATGGGCTTACCTTCCCGACCTGGCGAAGGCCTTTGTCAGATTGGCGGATGAGGCGGGCAACCTGCAGCCCTTCGAGACATTCCAATTTCCCGGTCACACGATGACCGGAACGGAGCTTAAAAACCATTGCGAAGCGGCTATCGGGCAGACGTTGAAACAACGGGGCATGCCCTGGCCACTGCTGAGGCTTGGCGGGCTTGTCGTGCCGATGCTCAGGGAGGTGAGCGAGATGGCCTATCTTTGGCGTGTTGCTCACAGCCTGGACGGATCAAAACTGGAAGCGCTGATCGGGCCTGTGCCGAAGGCCGACCCACAGGCGGCCGTCGCAACGGCCCTTTCTGATTTTGGCATCGACACGTCCGCCGCTAAGTCCGCCTTGCCGGCGGCTGTTTAGAGGCAGCACTCACCAACACGGCCAAACGCCGCGTTGCAAAGTGGCGCAACTTGCGTCTCCCCGGTGTCATCATATTGACATCGGGGGCTGATTGTACCACCTCACGAGCCATGGGGTCCGGCATTTGCCGGATGGCGAGCAGAGGTTTGAATGTCCAGCTACTATTCGCAGGTGTTTGACCGGCGTCCTTCCGTTGGCGTCGATGTCGGCGGCGTCAAGATCGGCGGAAGCGCGCCCATTGTGGTCCAGTCGATGACCAACACCGACACGGCCGATATCGATGCAACGGTCGCCCAGGTTGCGGCCCTTCACCAGGCTGGATCCGAGATCGTTCGCATTACCGTCGACCGCGATGAAAGCGCCGCCGCCGTTCCCAAGATCCGCGAACGCCTGGAACGGCTTGGGCTGGACGTGCCGCTTGTCGGCGATTTTCACTATATCGGCCACAAGCTGCTCGCCGATCACCCGGCCTGCGCCGAAGCGCTGGCAAAGTATCGCATCAATCCGGGCAATGTCGGCTTCAAGGACAAGAAGGACAAGCAGTTCGCACAGATCATCGAAATGGCGATCCGCAACGACAAGCCGGTGCGCATCGGTGTGAACTGGGGTTCGCTCGATCAAGTGCTTCTGACACGTCTGATGGACGAGAACCACGACAAGGGCGGACCGTTGAGCGCGCAGGAGGTGATGCAGGAAGCCATAGTCCAGTCAGCGCTTCTTTCGGCTGACCTTGCCGAGGAGATCGGCCTGCCGAGGGAACGCATCATCCTGTCGGCCAAGGTCAGCCAGGTGCAGGATCTGATTGCCGTTTACACGGAGCTTGCGCGCCGCTCGGATCATGCGCTGCATCTGGGACTTACGGAAGCCGGGATGGGCAGCAAGGGTATTGTCGCCTCGTCGGCTGCCCTGAGCATCGTCCTGCAGCAGGGCATTGGCGATACGATCCGCATCTCGCTGACGCCGGAGCCGGGCGGCGACCGTACCCGCGAGGTGCAGGTTGCCCAGGAACTTCTGCAGGTTATGGGATTTCGCCAGTTCGTTCCCGTGGTTGCCGCCTGCCCCGGGTGCGGGCGCACCACGTCTACCGTCTTTCAGGAACTTGCACAGAAAATCGAAGATGACCTGCGGCGCAATATGCCGGTATGGCGGGATAAATATCCAGGTGTCGAAACACTGAACGTCGCCGTGATGGGATGCATCGTCAACGGGCCGGGCGAATCCAAACATGCTGATATCGGCATTTCACTGCCCGGAACCGGTGAGAGCCCGGCGGCGCCGGTCTTTGTTGACGGCAAGAAGGTGAAGACCTTGCGTGGGCCGAACATTGCCTCCGACTTCGAGGCCATGGTGGATGCCTATATCGCCAACAGGTTCGGAAACACCGGTCAGGAAGACCCGAACGCTGCCTGAAACCGGATCTAAGAGGATTGCTGCCGGTTGTTTTCCGCGCCGCGGAGCCAGATATCAATCTTCTGCGACAGCTTTTCCGGTGAGATCGGTTTGGGCATATAGTCGTCCATACCGGCATTCAGGCAACGGGCGCGGTCGTCCTTGAGTGCGTGCGCTGTTACTCCGACAATTGGAGTGTGCTGGCCGAGTTTTGCCTCATGATCGCGGATGTGAGCTGTCGCCTGATAGCCGTTCATCCTGGGCATGGAGACGTCCATGAGGATGAGGCGTGGCTTGAGCTTGCGCCAGAGTTGCACGGCCTCTTCGCCGTCGCCTGCAATACGATAGGAATATCCGCTATCGCCCAGCATGTGGTTAAACACCATCTGATTGACGTCGTTGTCCTCTGCGACCAGGATATCGACAGAACCTGATGCGGCCTTGTCCTTTCCCGGAAGCGGGTGCACGGCAGGGGCCGAGCTATCTCGGACCGCCTTGCCGGCTTCTTGCATCGCCGGGCTTTCATTCGCTGCCTTTTCCCCGCGCACCGGCAATTGCGCCAATACGGAGGTAATCGTCTCCAGCAGCAGGGACGCCCGCACCGGCTTCGTCAAATGGGCATTGACATTATTGCGGTCGCAAAGCTCGGCCGTTCCCTCCTGGTCGACAGCGGTCGTCAGGAGCACCGGTATGCCGGCGGTGGCGTTCTGCGACGACAGTTCGGTCCGCAGGGCTGGTACGGACAGTTCCGGTGTCGATGTGTCAATCATGATGAGATTGGTGGGCAGCCCGATTTCAGTTGCCCGGCGAGCCAGCGCAACAGCGAGATCAATGGACTCCACCGCAGCGCAATCGAACGACCAGCTTTGAAGCTGTTCGCGGGCGACCCGTCGTCCGATCTCGTTTTCGTCGATGACGATAATGCGGGCTCCGGCGAAACTCTCCCCAAGAGCCGGTGCGGCCTGTTTGAGTTCTTCGCTGATCGGCAGCCGCAGCTTGATCTGGAAAACCGATCCTTTTCCGACCGTGCTTTCGACGGCGATCTGACCGCCCATCAGTTCGACCAGGCCGGCGGCAATGGCAAGTCCCAGCCCGGTGCCCTCGTATTTGCGGGTTGATGAGGTGTCGACCTGGCTGAATTTGTCGAAGATTATGCTCAGCTTGTCTGCCGGAATGCCCGGGCCGGTATCCTCTATGGTCATTCGGATATTCGCTTCCGTGCCCCAGACAGCGCCGTCGACATTGATCATAACCCGGCCGTGCTCGGTGAATTTCACCGCGTTGCCGACAATGTTGGTCAAAACCTGACGAAGACGGCCCACATCGCCAACAAACGCATCCGGCAGGTTCGGATCGTAACGCAGGATCATTTCCAGATCCTTCTTGGCAACACTGCCGGCCAGAAGAGTGGCAATGTCCTCGACGGTTTCGCGCAGATTGAAGGGCACTGCAGCGAGTTGCATCTGGCGGGCGTCGATTTTTGAGAAATCGAGAATATCGTTGATGATCGTCAGAAGTGCGTGCCCCGATTTTACGATGATATCGATAAATGTGTGCTGCTTGGTGTCGAGTTCCGTGCGCGAGAGCAGCTCCGCCATACCGAGCACACCGTTCATCGGCGTCCTGATCTCATGGCTCATATTTGCAAGGAATTGCGATTTGGCCCTTTCTGCCGCCCTGGCTCTTTTGCTATCGCGCCGGGCCTGGGCAACAGCTTCGTCGAGGTTGCGGATCGAGCGCCAAAGCAGAACGTCGATGGGTATGAACACGAACAAACCAAGTGCGAGCAGGACCCCCAATATGGTCAGCAGAAACATCTCCATCCGCTTGCCTTGGACAATGGTTGCGCCCTTAAGAGACAAGAGGATGCTCTGGGTGATTTTTGCATCGGTACGGCTTAGAAAGCTGGCATATACGGAATACAGAACCTTGGCTTCCCAGCGCAGATCGTCAACAGTTTTTGCCTGCTCCACCGATTGCGTGTCGACCATACGGTCATAATGCTCGAACGGGTCATCAGCCCGCATGTAACGGTCCGCTGCATAAACACTTTGTCTCAGCGATTGAGGCGTTTGTGGTGAAAACCACAACTGGCGAAATTGCGATAACTCGTCGCCGACTGCCTGCTGGCGAAAGATCAAGCCCTTCCTGACCGATTCAACGCTGGAATCGTCAGGCAGAGTTTCCATTCGCGCGGCACGGTCCGCCAAAGAAATGAGAGCTATGTCAAGCTTGTGCAGTGACTGGACCATCTGTCCCAGATGGCTGATCGTTTCATTCTGTTCGCGTTGCTGGCCATAGAAAACAACGCTTATTGTGGCGATGAGCAAAAGGGTCGCCGCATAGCTGGTGCGCAAAAAGATCGATATCTTTTTACGGCTGCGGCGGTTTTCGCTCCACTCTTGCATGCCCACACCAGTCAACAAGCTCAATAATCAACATTTTTCGGGTAATCGCACATCCGGGATACCCATGGCGACAGAACCCGACAACATCCCGTTACGCGCGCAAACGGCTTGCGCAATATATCGTCATGATTGCAGGCATCTTTTCAGGCAAGAGTTAACGGGTACTTAAGGCGATGCCTTGATTGCGCGCTGCCTGCCCTGCCGTGTTCAGCGGTCCCGTTCGGCGATAAAACGCGCCGCGAGCTTGAGATATTGTGCCGACTGGCCAAACGGCTCCAGTAATTGTGTGGCCTCCTGCACAAGGCCCGACAATTGCTTTTGCGCCCATTGCTCTCCGTGAAGACCGACGAGTGTGGCCTTTCCATGCGCCGCATCCTTGCCGGTCGCCTTGCCAACCGCATCAGCATTGCCGGTTACATCCAGCAGATCGTCGGCGAGCTGGAAGGCCAATCCGATGGCTTCGCCAAAGCGCCTTAGTCTTTCCCTGTCGCTTGCTGCCGCGCCCGCAAGTATCGCGCCGGCCTCGCAGGAATAACGTATAAGAGCCCCTGTTTTCATGGCCTGAAGCCTGATGATGCCGGCTTCATCGGGCGGTGTCGTTTCAGCGGCAAGATCCAGCGCCTGACCGCCTGCCATTCCACCGATGCCCGAGGCCTTCGTCAACTCGTAAATGAGCTCGATGCGGCGTTCGCCGTCGGCCTGTGTTTGCGGCGAGGCAATAATCTCGAACGCCAGTGTCAGCAAGGTATCGCCGGCCAGGATGGCCGTTGCTTCATCGAACGCCACATGCACCGTTGGCTGACCGCGGCGCATGTCGTCATCATCCATGGCCGGCAGGTCGTCATGGATAAGCGAATAGCAGTGCAGGCACTCAATGGCAGCGCCGACCCGGGCCGCCGCGGACCGGTCGGCTCCGAGAAGCGCCGCCGTTTCCATCACCAGGAACGGCCGCATCCGTTTCCCACCATTCAGCACGCCGTAGCGCATGGCTGCCAGCAGATTGGCCGGGCGGGCAATCTCCTCCTCGCCTACATCTGCTGTGAGGATCGTATCGAGCACGGATTCGATTTCGGCGGCGCGTTCCGCCAGCCGATCGACAAGGGACATGGATTCACTGGTCATGAGGCCGTCTTCGCATGAAGCACCATTTGCAGCAATGCTTTCTTTGCCAATGCAAGTTCAAAACTCGATTGGACATGAAGCGGTTCAAATCCTCCTTGGCTTGCACTAAGGAAGTGAAACAAAGACGCTGACACGGGGTAGCCTTGGCCAAGAAGAGAAAAAAGAGCAAGCAGCGCTCGAGCGGCTATTCCCTCAGGCGTATCGTCATGCGCGCGATCCTGGTGATCGTTCTGCTGCCTCTGGTCCTGACCGTTGCCTACAAGCCGTCCTTTGTGCACCCGGTTTCGACCCTGATGATCCGCGATCTGGTCTTTGCGCACGGTTATGCGCGGAGCTGGGTGCCGTTTGACGAGATCGCTCCGGCCCTGGTGCAGTCGGTTCTGATGTCGGAGGACGGCCGGTTCTGCGCGCATCATGGTGTCGACTGGGATGCGGTGAACACGGTCATTGACGGCGCTCTGGATGGAGAGCGTCCGCGCGGCGCGAGCACAATCGCCATGCAAACCGTCAAGAACCTCTTTTTGTGGTCCAGCCGGTCCTATCTGCGCAAGGGGCTTGAAGTTCCGCTGGCGCTCTTTGCCGATGCTGTCTGGTCGAAGCGGCGATTGATGGAAATTTATCTCAACATCGCCGAGTGGGGTCCCGGCATCTACGGTATTGAGGCAGCTTCCTATTATTATTACGGCATTTCCGCCTCGCGCCTGTCGCGCAGGCAGGCGGCCTATCTGGCGGTGGCGCTGCCAAACCCCAATGTGAGAAGCCCGGTCAAGCCTTCCCGGGGATTGACCAGGCTGGCGAGACTGGCAGAGCGTCGCGCCCACCAATCCGGCGCATACATCAAATGCCTTTATGAATAGGTCAGGGCAATTTGATAGTGCCCGTCACACTGTCGCGCTAGAAGGGCAATAGAGCGGCTCGTGCATGGAGACCTGACAGATGAGCGAAATCGTCCTTTACATCGGCAACAAGAACTATTCGTCCTGGTCCTTGCGGCCATGGATTGCGATGCGGATACTGGACATCGAGTTTCGCGAGGAGCTTGTTCCATTCGACATGGCAGCCGGAAATCCCGCTTTTGCCGATTTTTCGCCAACCAACAAGGTACCGGTTCTCGAGCACGGAACGGTGCGTGTTTGGGAGTCGCTGGCAATCATGGAATATCTGAATGACCTGTTTTACACCAAGCGGATCTGGCCGCATGAGCATGACAGGCGCGCCCATGCAAGGGCGATCAGCTGCGAGATGCTCAGCGGGTTTTCAGCCCTGCGGTCCGCGTGCCCCATGAACATGCGGCGTGAGCCGGCGGAGCTTGCCGTGTCCCAGGCCGCACGTGATGACGTCAAGCGCATCGTCGCGATCTGGAAAGAGTGTCTTGAACAGAGCGGAGGTCCGTTTCTTTTCGGTCATTTTTCGGCGGCCGATGCGATGTTCGCGCCGGTGGTCAACCGGTTTGATATCTATCGTCTGACAGCGGATCCGACTGCCCTTTCCTATATGGAGCACATGAAGTCGCTTCCGGCATGGCAGGAATGGGAGAGCGCGGGAAGAGCCGAAAGCTGGGTCATTGAAGAGGACGAGGTTTGAAAAGCCGAACGGTGCCTTGCCGCCATTGACCCCAAATGCCAAAAAAAAGCCCGCAGGTGCTGGCCAAACGGCCATTTGCAATGTATAAGCCCGCGCAATTTCCGAAATTGACACGTGTCGTTTCGGCCCGGACCAGGCCGATGAACACGTATTGTCCGCGAGTGGAGTAGAAAATGGCCGTACCTAAAAGTAAAGTGACCCGCTCGAAGCGCGGCATGCGCCGCGCCACCGATGCGCTCAAGACACCGACTTATGTGGAAGACAAGGATTCGGGCGAACTGCGCCGTCCTCACCATATCGATCTGAAGACCGGTATGTACCGGGGCCGTCAGGTTCTGACCAACAAAGACAACGCCTAAGTTTCAGGGCAAGCCCTGATCGAGACAAAAGGCCGGCAAATGCCGGCCTTTTTTTGTCCGGCCGTTGCCATGATTTTGCCGGTAACCCTGTTTTACGTTTCTCCAGCCATGCCGGCACGCAGCTTTGTAAACTGTGATAGAGCTTGGTCCTGTCTTTTCGAACCGGGGCGATCCGACACGATGATTGCGGCTATTCCACTGATGATCTTTCCGTTGATCGCCTACAACGCGCTGGTCTTCGGGCCGTTCGAGGGTGCGGGGCTGGATATTCTGTCTATGGATATGGTCAGCATTTCCATGATCTCAGGCGCGCAGTGGTCAATGCAGCTCGGCGACCTGGTTATCGTCGGTGCGCTTGTTCTTCTGTTCCTGGAGATCCTCAAGGCGACACGCAGCGGAAGCTGGTCCGTCATTGACCATCTTTTGTCCGCCGTCGTTTTCGTGGCGTTCCTGATTGAGTTTCTGACCGTCGGCGAAGCGGCCACGGACATCTTCTTTATCCTGACGGTGATTGCGTTCGTCGACCTGATCGCCGGCTTTTCCGTATCGATCAAATCCGCCGGGCGGGACGTTTCCATCGGACTATAGAACGTCCGCGCCAGACAGTTTTGTCAATTGCGGATCAAGGCCGATTCGGCGAGTTTGACCCAGTAGGAAATTCCGTACGGAATAACCTCGTCGTTGAAATCGAATTCGGGATGGTGCAGCGCTGCTGTATCCCCATTGCCGATGAAGATGAAGGATCCGGGCCGCGCTTCCAGCATATAGGAGAAGTCCTCGCCGCCCATCGTCGGCGATGCATTCTGGTTGACCTTGCCCTCGCCCGCGATTTCCTCTGCGACCGTAACCGAGAAATCCGTCTGATCGGCATGGTTGAAAGTCACGGGATAGCCGCGCTTGTATTGAACCGTTGCCTCGGCGTTATGTGCGTCGGCTACGCTGCGGACAATCTGCTCGATGCGCCTTTCAGCCATGGCGCGCACTTCGGGGTCGAGTGTGCGGACTGTTCCCGCAATCTCGGCTTCTTCCGGTATGACGTTATAGGCATTGCCGGCGTTGAATTTTGTTACCGATACGACAATCGATTCCAGCGGGTTCGCATTGCGCGAGGCAATGAGCTGAAGTCCGGAGACGATCTGTGCCGTAATGGTGATGGGATCGACGGTCTGATAAGGCATGGCGGCGTGTCCGCCGCGGCCTTTGACCGTCACGGTGAACTCGTCGGTTGCGGCCATGATGGCGCCGCTGCGTGTGGCGAACTCGCCGACCGCGAGGCCGGGCATATTATGCATGCCGAACACCTCTTCGATGGCAAAACGTTCCATCATGCCGTCCTTGACCATCTCGTTGCCGCCGCCGCCGCCTTCTTCGGCAGGCTGAAAAATGACCGCGACCGACCCGTCAAAATTGCGGGTTTCCGTCAGATATTTGGCTGCGCCGAGGAGCATGGCAGTATGACCGTCATGGCCGCAGGCATGCATCTTGCCATCGACGGTTGATGCCCATGGCTTGTCCGTTGCCTCGGTGATTGGCAATGCATCCATGTCGGCGCGAAGGCCGACGACGCGGCCTTCGCCGCCATTGCGCCCCTTGATCAATGCGACGACGCCTGTTCGCCCGATGCCGGTGACGACCTCATCGCAGCCGAATTCTTCCAGCTTTTCTTTCACAAAGGCTGCGGTTTCGTGAACGTCGAAAAGAAGTTCAGGACGTGTATGAAGGTGCCTGCGCCATTCCGTCACTTCGGATTGGAGTTCGGCGGCGCGGTTAAGTATCGGCATGAAATATACCCTTGTTGCTGAATTTATACCTAACGGATGTATGGCATATAGAGCAGGTTTGCGTTACATACAATTCGTGCCCCGATCATCTGTTGGAGTCCGGTCCCGCCCATGCATCGAGTATCGAGTGTGCCCGTCATATGTCTCATCGCACTGGTGATTGCCGCTGTCTTGACAGCAGGCGCGAAAGCCGCAGGACCGACGATCGTGGTCGACGTGAAAAGCGGCAAGGTGCTTGAACACAAAGATGCTTTCCAGCGCTGGTACCCGGCTTCACTGACCAAGCTGATGACCGCCTACGTGGTTTTCCGCCAGGTGCAGGCCGGTGCGGTGTCCATGGACGGCAAGGTGACGATCAGCAACGCGGCGGCGAAGGCGCCGCCGAGCAAGATGTACTTCAAACCCGGCTCGCAGTTGACGCTCGACAACGCGATCAAGATTATCATGGTCAAGTCGGCTAATGATGTTTCAGTGGCGATCGGGGAGACAATAGCCGGTAGCCGTGATGCCTTCGTGGCGATGATGAATGCCGAAGCAAGGCGCATCGGCATGACCGATACACGGTTTGTCAATGCAAGCGGTTTGCCGGGTAAAGGCCAGCGCACGACGGCCCGCGACATGGCTGTCCTTGGCGTGGCGCTTCTGCGCGAATTCCCCCAATACAGCCACTATTTCGCCCTGGAAGCGATCAGCACCGGGAAAAAAACCTATACAAACTACAATATTCTGATCGGGCGTTTTGCCGGTGCGAACGGCATGAAAACGGGCTTTATCTGTTCTTCCGGCTTCAATCAGGTCTCATCGGCGACCCGTAAAGGCCGGACCGTGGTCTCGGTTGTTCTCGGCGCCAAGGATCAGGAAGAACGGGCTGTGGAATCGGCACGCCTGTTGCAAAAGGGACTGACGACGCCCGGTCTTGCCAAGCCAACGCTCAAGGGGCTTCGTCCCTATGGCCAGAACCGGCTGCAGATTGTTGATCTCAGGCCGGTTGTGTGTTCGCAAGAGGCGCGAAAGGCACGCTATGGGGGCCGTGACGTCGAGGGGCGAATGACGCTCAGCTCGGCCTATATTTCGCCGCTCGGCCGCAAGGCTCGCGCCGTGCCTGTCGGGCTGACCGGCCGTGTGCCGGCAGCTTTGACAGCGGGGCGGATTCCCGTGCCGAAAGCAAGACCGGTCCGCATTGGCGGAAGTGACAGTCCGGTGACCGCATCGCAGGCCAAACCCGCAAGCAATGTTCCGGTGCCGCAGACCCGCCCCAGTCTCTGATCGGGCTGCGTGTATGAACCGGCCCGACCCAATTCCTGTTTCCGTATTGACCGGCTTTCTCGGGTCGGGAAAGACGACGCTGCTTAACCGGCTTTTGAAGGATCCGGACCTGCGCGATACGGCAGTGATCATCAACGAGTTCGGCGATGTGGGCATAGATCATCTTCTGGTGGAACAATCGAGCGATGGCGTCATAGAGTTGTCGGACGGATGCCTGTGCTGCACGGTCCGCGGCGAACTCGTCGACACGCTGGCCGATCTTGTCGACCGCCTTCACACCGGACGCATCAAGGCGCTTGGCCGGGTGATTGTCGAGACAACGGGACTGGCGGACCCGGCGCCGGTGCTTCACGCCATCATGGGCCATCCGGTTCTGGTGCAGAACTACCGTCTCGACGGCGTTATCACGGCGGTTGATGCGGTCAATGGCGATGCCACGCTCAACGCCCATGAAGAGGCTGTCAAACAGGTCGCCGTAGCGGACCGGATCGTTCTGACCAAGACCGATCTCATCGATCCGGCTTCGCCGGAGTTTGCACGGTTCACGTCGCGGCTCATGCATCTCAATCCGGGTGCGCCGCAGCTTTCGTCAAACGATGACGAGGCGAAAGCGGTCGCGCTGTTTGATTGCGGTCTTTACGACCCGGCGACAAAGACGGCTGATGTCAGCCGCTGGTTGCGGGACGAGGCCTATCGGCACGATCACGATCACGTCCATGACGTCAACCGGCACGATGCACGCATCCGTGCGTTCACGCTGACCGAAGACAAGCCGATCGAGCCGGATGCGCTGGAGATGTTCGTTGATCTTTTGCGTTCCAGCCAAAGTGACAAGCTGCTGCGCATGAAGGGGATTGTAGGTCTTGCCGACGATCCGGACAGGCCGGTCGTGCTGCATGGCGTGCAGTCCATTTTCCATCCGCCGGTGCGGCTTGCCGGCTGGCCGGACGATGACCGGCGAACCCGGCTTGTGGTGATCACCCGCGATCTCGAAGAAGCTTTTGTCGCGAGGCTTTTTGCAGCCTTTACCGGAACGCCCCAGATCGACACGCCCGACCTGCAGGCCATGGAAAGCAATCCGCTTTCGATACCAGGTTTCAAACCCTGATTTAAGGTCAGCCTGTCTTCTCGATCAGGAAGCGGTGACCGCCATCGACGGTCTGCGTCTCAAGGAGGCGATGTCCGAATTCAGAGCAGAAATGCGGGATATCCACGACCGCAAGCGGATCGGTGGTTTCGACCCATATGCGGGTGCCACCAGCCAGCGGCGCCATGCGTTTTTTTGTTTTCAGGACAGGCAATGGACATTTCAAACCGCGCAGGTCGTAATGTTCAGTGCCTGTCTCGTCATCTACCAAACGCGCCACCAGGATTTCTTCTTCTTGGACGGTTGTGGTGCAGCGGCGGTCGCCGGCGACGGAGTTGGGA
Source organism: Hoeflea prorocentri (assembly GCF_027944115.1). Lineage (NCBI taxonomy): Bacteria > Pseudomonadati > Pseudomonadota > Alphaproteobacteria > Hyphomicrobiales > Rhizobiaceae > Hoeflea > Hoeflea prorocentri. The sequence continues at coordinate 160,244 of NZ_JAPJZI010000002.1, forward strand.
CTGCCGGAACGGCCGCGACACTGCCCACATCGGTTGCCGGAGGCAGAGGGGCGATTGCGGCATTGCTGCCGGCCACCGGTGTCGATTGCTGAATCGTTGCGGTCTGTTCGTTGCTGGTTCGTCCGGGCGACAGCAATGTGGCAATTGCAGGGGTTTTGGTGCGGTCGTTCAGCTCTTTGATCGCCGCAGCGAACTCCTGGTCATATTTCTTCGTATGGGCCGCATAGGCCAGGGCAAGCGATTGCGGCGGAGCTGAAACCGGGCAGGCGCGCTGCGGGTGGAATTCATCACCCTCTTCGGCGACCTGGTTGAAGACATACTGCCCGTCACACACATCGACCTTAGGAGGCCGCTTGGTCAATTCGAAATGATCATAGCCGACCTTGATCATCTCCCAGTATTCATAATGCCGGTGGTTGCGATGTCGAGCCATGTTCTCGGCGGTCATGCGGAACGGATAGGCCTGCACCTGGAAAGCCTGCTGACCGCCGCGATGGGCCTCGCGGGCGAAGGCGTAGATCTCGATCATCAGCTCGTCGGTCATCGAGTAACAGCCGGCGGACGAGCAGGCGCCATGGACCATCAAATGCGAACCGGTGCGCCCGTGTGCTCTGTCATAGGCGTTGGGAAAGCCCATGTTGAACGACAGGTAGTAGCTGGAATTGGGATTCATCTGGTGGGGCTTGACGTGATAGTAGCCTTCCGGCGCCTGGCGGTCGCCTTCCTTGAACTTCGGTCCGAGTTCACCCGACCACTTGCAGATCTCATATTCCTTGACCATCGCGTAGCGGCCGTTACCCTTGGCCTTCCAGACCTCGAGCATGCCTTCTTCCTTGAAGATACGCATCATGATGGGCGCGCGGACCCGCTGGTCATGCGCCTTCATCTTGTTGACGAGTTTCTTGGGAAGCTCGTATTCGGCCTTGTTGTCGACGGATTCCAGGACATCCTGGCATCCCGCAATGGCAAGGCTCATACCCGCAACGGCGATTGCCGATTTCCAGCCAGTCAGACGCACTGTGCCCCTTTCCCATCCGTTTGACGCCAAGACCTCTCGTGGCCCCATGCGCCGTCCGAATTTCATTACCGGTCTACGGCCCGCCGCTTCCGATTGTCGGCAGCGGACTCAATCATCCTATGTCGCCCAAAGTATGACCGATATGTTTCCGGAATCTTTACCACAATCGATAAACGAGTGACTTCACAAATATGTAATTGGTTGCCGTCGCCGTTTGCGTGCCGTTTCGGGCTAAAGATTGCGGCCCATGTCGAGGAACTTCTGACGCCGGTTACGGCGCAGCATGTCGCCGTCGAGCGAACTGAGATCGTCAAGACCGCCGGCGATTGCATCTCCGGTTGCGGCGATGACCGCGGCGGGGTCGCGATGGGCCCCGCCGACCGGTTCTTCGATAATGTCGTCTATAACGCCGAGCTGCTTCAGATCCTGGGCGGTGATCTTCATATTGGCGGCGGCGTCCTTGGCGCGCGCCGCATCGCGCCACAGGATCGAGGCTGCACCTTCGGGCGAAATGACGCTGTAGATCGCATGTTCGAGCATATAGATCCGATTGCCGGTCGCGATGGCGATGGCTCCGCCGGAACCACCTTCGCCTATGACGACGGAGATAATCGGAACCTTGACGTTGAGGCACATTTCCGTTGAACGGGCGATGGCTTCCGCCTGGCCGCGTTCCTCGGCCCCAACGCCCGGATAGGCGCCTGATGTGTCGATCAGCGTAATCACCGGCAGGCCGAACCGGTTCGCCATCTCCAGGACACGGACAGCCTTGCGATAACCTTCGGGCCGGGCACTGCCGAAATTATGCCGGATACGGGATTTTGTATCATTGCCCTTTTCCTGGCCAATGATCGCCACACCCTGTCCCCGGAAACGTCCGAGACCGGCCTGGATTGCTTCATCGTTCGAGAATTTGCGGTCGCCGGCAAGAGGCGTGAATTCTTCAAAAAGAGCTTCGGCATAGTCGCGGAAATGCGGACGGGCGGGGTGCCGTGCGACCTGTGTCTTCTGCCATGGGGTCAGCTTGGTATAGAGATCAGCCAGAACATCCTTGGCGCGCGCTTCGAGTTTTTCGATTTCGGCGGCGGTGTCGATGATTTCGTCGTCCCCGGCAAGCCTGCGTAGCTCGTGAATCTTGCCTTCGATGTCTGACAACGGTTTTTCGAAGTCGAGATAGTTGATCATCTATGTCCGATCTCAGCCTGTTTTCTGGCGCGTTGTGTTTTCTGGCTAAGAGCCATTGCGTCGCAAAGCAAGCAAAAACGAAAACCGCGCGCTCTATGTGCTGTTTTTATCCGCAATTGCAAGGGGATGATTCTCGCTGACCAGGCGGTGCAGCCGCTCCTCCAATATGTGCGTGTAGATCTGTGTGGTCGAAATATCCGAATGGCCGAGCAGTTCCTGGACCACGCGCAGATCGGCGCCGTTCTGCAAGAGGTGACTGGCGAAAGCATGCCGCAAAACGTGTGGCGACAGGGCCTTGGCGGGCAGGCCGCTGCGAATGCCGAGCGCCTTCAATTCGCGGGCAAAGACCTGTCGTGGCAGATGTCCACCGGCCGAGCGCGAGGGAAACAGAAATGGCGATCCAGCGCCCTCGTCGCGCGCTCGCAGCGCCTTGGCATAGCGCATCAACGCATCTCTGGATGCCGAGGACAGCGGAACAAGACGCTCCTTGCCGCCCTTTCCCCGGACGATCAGGAAGCGCTTGTCTTGCTGGGTTGCCACCGATGCTGGAAGCCCCACGAGTTCTGTCACCCGCAGACCGGTGGCATAGAGCAGTTCGATCAACGCAAGCCGACGCAGCCGGATCAGCCGCTCGGGATCATCAATGGCTGTTTCGTCGGCTTCGCTTCTGGCCTGTTCGATCAGAGCCGTGACATTTTCCATGCTCAAGCTCTTGGGTAACGGCTGTCTTTTTTTCGGCGAATCCAGAATTCCGGTCGGGTCGTCCGTTCGCAGGCCTTCGGTGTAGAGGAACCGGTAGAATTGCCTGAGTGCCGAGAGGCGCCGTGCCTGAGAACTGGCGGCGAAACCTCGGTCCGCGATGTCCGATAAGTAGCGCTGCAGGTCTTCGCTTCGTGCCGAGGCAAGACTTGAGCCGCCGCCGCTCATGAAAGCGTGCGCGTCTTCAAGGTCGTTTCTGTAGGAAGAAAGCGTGTTGCCTGCCGCGCCGCGCTCGGCGCTCATCATCTCCAGAAAGGCTTCGAGATGCGCCAGGCTCAGATCAGCCATGACGCCCCGCCATTGGGGTGTCAGTTCGGATTGACCTTCTCGGTCGGCACGCGAATTTCAATCTGACGCGGTTTGGGGTCAACATAAATGGTCAGCGCATACATGGCGCCATACACCAGGCCGGCAATAACTGCGCAAAAGACAAGAAACCGGATGAGTGACGGCATGCCTCGTTCCATGGATTCGAATAGGACTGCTCCTTTATGGTCGAGGCGATGATCCGTTGCAAGACCGGAATCAGGTGGCTGTGTCTTATCGCGGCGGCTGCGTTGCTTGACGCCGTGCGAACATTTGCCGATACCGGTGTAACAGAAGATGGAACCTGGCGAATGATGACCCGTGCATCCGAATCAGCGCACCCGCAGGCCGACGAGGCGCGCGCCTGTCTGGGCAGTCGGGCCGTGGCGTTTGTCGGGCTTATGGGCGCAGGCAAATCGGTGATCGGCCGCATGTCCGCGCAGGCCATGCGGATCCCATTTGTCGATTCCGATCACGAGATCGAGCAGGTCTCACGCATGTCAATCTCGGACCTTTTCGCCCAATATGGCGAGGCCGAGTTCAGGGCGCTTGAAGCACGGGTCATCAAAAGGTTGCTTCAGGAAGGGCCGATGGTGCTTTCGACCGGCGGCGGTGCGTTCATGCAGGCGCCGGTTCGTGACTATATCGGGCAGTCCGGCTTGTCGTTGTGGCTGAAGGCGGATCTGGATGTCCTGTGGGAGCGGGTGAAACGCCGCAGTCACAGGCCGCTTTTGCAGACGGACAACCCGGAGGCAACGCTTTCGGCGTTGCTTGACGAGCGTTACCCGGTCTACGCAATGGCCGATCTCGTTGTCCAGTCGCGTGACGCGCCGAAGGAAACGATCGTGGACGAGGTTCTCGACGCGATTATCAAAAACGGACCGCAAGAAGCCGGTGACAGAAAAGATGGTTGATCACATGAAATCGAACGCCGGGCCGGGTGAAGAGGCGAGGGTACGGGTAGATCTGGGCGCGCGCTCCTATGACATCCTGATCGGACCCGGGCGCATTGCCGAGGCCGGCGCTCAGATTGCACAGCGATTGCCGGACGCCCAAGTCGCCATCATCACGGATGAGACGGTTGCCGGGCTTCATCTCGACACTTTGGGCGAAAGCCTGTCAGCAGCCGGGATCAAGGCCGTGCCGATCATCCTGCCGGCCGGCGAACGGACCAAGAGCTTCGAACATCTGATGCAGGCCTGCGACGCGGTGCTTGACGCCCGGCTCGAGCGCGGCGACGCCGTGGTGGCGCTCGGAGGCGGGGTGATCGGCGATCTCACCGGCTTTGTCGCCGGGATCGTGCGCCGGGGCATGCATTATGTGCAGGTGCCGACGTCGCTGTTGGCGCAGGTCGATTCCTCCGTCGGAGGCAAGACCGGCATCAACACCGGCCACGGCAAGAACCTGGTTGGAGTCTTTCACCAGCCAGAGCTGGTGCTGGCCGATACCGATGTTCTCGACACGTTGAGCGAGCGGGAGTTTCGTGCCGGTTATGCGGAGGTTGCCAAATACGGCCTCATTGACAGGCCGGAGTTTTTCGCCTGGCTGGAGGACAATTGGCGAGAGGTCTTTTCCGGCGGTGCCGCCCGCGTTGAAGCCATCGCCACGAGCTGTCAGGCAAAGGCCGATGTGGTGGCGGCGGATGAGCGCGAAAGCGGTCACCGCGCATTGCTCAATCTCGGTCACACATTCGGCCATGCGCTTGAGGCGGCGACGGGTTATGACAGCCGGCGCCTGGTGCATGGCGAGGGCGTCGCCATCGGTGTGGTGCTCGCGCACGAGTTTTCGGCACGCATGAACCATGCGAGCCCGGATGACGCCAGGCGTGTTGCGGAGCATTTGCGCGCCGTTGGTTTGCCGACAAGCATTCACGATATTGACGGAGAGCTGCCGCCACCTGATATATTGATGGAGCACATCGCCCAGGACAAAAAGGTCAAAAGGGGCAAACTGACCTTCATCCTCACTCGGGGAATAGGCCAGTCCTTTATCGCCGATGATGTGCCGCAATCCGAAGTTCTCGGTTTCTTGAAGGAAAAATACACACAATGATTGCCGAATATTGGCTGGTCATCCTTATCATCATCGCCCTTATTGCCGTTTCGGGGTTCTTTTCCGGTTCGGAAACGGCGCTGACCGCCGCCTCGCGTGCCCGCATGCACCAGCTCGAGGCCAACGGGCAGCACAGCGCCGGTATCGTCGTGCGGCTGATCCAACGCCGCGACAGGCTGATCGGAGCGCTGCTGATCGGCAACAACCTTGTCAACATTCTTGCTTCCGCGCTGGCGACCAGCCTGTTTCTAAGCCTCTTCGGCGAAGCGGGTGTGGCCTATGCGACGCTGGCGATGACCATTCTTCTGGTGATCTTCGCAGAAGTCCTGCCGAAGAGCTGGGCGATTTCTTCAACCGACCGTTTTGCCATGACGGTCGCGCCGTTTGTGCGCGTGTTCGTAGCTGTTGCCGGCCCGCTCTCAAGCGTCGTCAATGCGATTGTTCGACGTCTGCTCGGTCTTCTTGGCGTGACCTTGTCGACCGAGACATCGATGCTATCCGCCCAGGAGGAACTGCGCGGGGCCGTGGCGCTGCTGCACCGGGAAGGCTCGGTGGTCAAGGCCGACCGAGACCGGCTTGGCGGCGTTCTCGATCTTGGCGAACTGGAAGTCTCCGACGTCATGGTACACCGCACGTCCATGCGCATGATCAATGCCGATGAGGAGCCGGAAACCGCCGTTCGGCAGGTGCTTGAAAGCCCCTATACCCGTATGCCGGTCTGGCGCGGAGAGACGGACAATATTATCGGTGTGATCCACGCCAAGGATGTGTTGCGCGCACTTGCCGGCACGGGCGGCGACCGCAAGACGGTCGATATCGTCAAGACGGCGCAAAAACCGTGGTTTGTGCCCGATACAACCAATGTGAAGGATCAGCTCAGTGCATTTTTGCGGCGCAAGGCCCATTTTGCCATCGTGGTCGATGAATATGGCGAGGTGGAAGGTCTGGTGACGCTTGAGGATATCCTTGAGGAGATCGTCGGCGATATAGCCGACGAGCACGATCTTGAAATGCAGGGTGTGCGGCAGGAGGCTGACGGTTCGGTTGTGGTGGATGGCAATGTGCCGATCCGCGATCTTAACCGGGCGCTGGACTGGAACCTACCGGACGAGGAGGCGACCACAGTTGCCGGTCTCGTCATCCATGAATCGCAGATCATTCCGGAAGAGCGCCAGGCGTTTACCTATCACGGCATGCGGTTCATCGTGATGAAACGCGTCAAAAACCGGATCACGAAACTGCGTATCCGGCCGGTGGCCTCGGAGAGCGGAAGCTAGCTCTTACCAGCGGACCGTTTCGTCGGGGGCTGCCGGCTCGATCGCAAGGGCGTGGACGCCTGCTTCCAGCTCTTCATTCAGCAATTCGTTGACTGCCCTGTGCCGCGCGATGCGGGGCATGCCGGCAAATGTGTCGGAAACGATACGGATTCGGAAATGGGTTTCGCCGGTGCCATCGAAGCTTTCCTGATGGCCGGCGTGCTGATGACTTTCGTTGATGACATAAAGGCGCTGCGGCGCGAATGCATCACGAAGTTTTTTTGTCATACGCGTCTCAATTGGTCCGTTTTGTCCTGTCATGACAGCTTATTCCTGCTATGATATTGCGCCCCGGTCTGGTGCGGAGTGATTCAGCCCGCGCGTCCGATCCGATAATAGGGCAAACCGCGGCAAGTCAATGCTTGTTCGCACAGGCGGCACACATTGTAATTGAGCACATGAAACTGGATTCAAAATATTTTGACAGCATCCGCTCGTCCAAAAAGAAGGGCAAGAAGGGCGCAAAAAAGGCAACTGAAGCGCCAACCTGCCAGTGGGACGGGTGTGAGAAGAAGGGTGAATTCAAGGCGCCGGTCGGCCGCGATGCCGAGGGCGAATATTTTATGTTCTGCGCCGAACACGTGCGCGAGTACAACAAGGGCTATAATTATTTCTCCGGCCTGTCGGATGGCGAGATTGCCCGATACCAGAAAGAAGCCCTGACCGGTCACAGGCCGACCTGGACGGTCGGCGTCAACAAAACATCGGGCGGTGCGCAGGCCAATCCGCAGCATGCGCAGGCGCGCTCGGGCAGCGCCGCGGCCTATGCCAATATGCGTGATCCGTTCCGCCTTTTCGAAGAGCGGGGTTCGGCCCGGGCGCAACCGCGCAAACGAAAGCTCAAGACACTGGAGGCCAAGGCCTTCGACACGATGGGCCTTGCCGCAAATGCGACATCTGACGACATCAAAACCCGCTACAAGGAACTGGTGAAACAGCACCACCCCGATGCCAATGGCGGCGACCGGGGGTCGGAGGAGCGGTTTCGCGAAGTAATTCAGGCCTATCAATTGTTAAAACAGTCTGGTTTCTGCTAGACGATGCCTGCAGACAAAAAGTTCACGGACAATTCGGTTTCTGTGACGCGTAAAACGGCCGACAAGGACGGCCGTGGTGGAGACATGATGAACAAGATTGACCTCGATATTACCAATCTGCCGGACACAACCGTGCAGGTCAGGGAAACCTTTGATATCGATACCGATCTCAAGGTGCCGGCCTATTCTCAGGCTGATGCCTATGTGCCGGATCTGGACCCGGATTACCTGTTCGACCGGGAGACGACGCTGGCGATCCTTGCCGGCTTTGCCCACAACCGCAGGGTGATGGTCTCCGGCTATCACGGCACCGGCAAATCGACCCATATCGAACAGGTCGCCGCGCGGCTCAACTGGCCATGCGTGCGCGTCAATCTCGACAGCCATGTCAGCCGTATCGACCTTGTCGGCAAGGACGCCATCGTGCTTCAGGATGGCCAGCAGGTTACCGAATTCCGCGACGGTATTTTGCCTTGGGCCTATCAACACAATGTGGCGCTGGTCTTTGACGAATACGATGCCGGCCGCCCCGATGTGATGTTCGTTATTCAGCGGGTGCTGGAATCGTCAGGCCGCCTGACGCTTCTGGACCAGAGCCGTGTGATCCGACCGCACCCCGCCTTCCGCCTGTTTGCGACGGCAAACACGGTTGGCCTCGGCGATACGACCGGCCTTTATCATGGTACCCAGCAGATCAACCAGGCACAGATGGACCGCTGGTCGATCGTGACGACACTCAACTATCTGCCGCACGACAACGAGGTCAATATCGTACTGGCCAAGGTCAAGAGTTTCGATACCGAAGAGGGTCGCGACAAGGTTTCCAAGATGGTCCGGGTCGCGGATATGACACGTGCTGCCTTCATCAACGGCGATCTTTCGACCGTGATGAGCCCGCGTACCGTCATCACCTGGGCGGAAAATGCCGAAATCTTTGGCGACCTCGCTTTTGCCTTCCAGCTCACCTTCCTGAACAAATGTGATGAGCTCGAGCGCTCGCTGGTGGCTGAACAATATCAGCGTGCCTTCGGCGAAGAGCTCAAGGACAGCGCAGCCAATATCGTTCTGGATTCCTAGGATCGATGGCCGGCCGCGGTGACAATTCCCGGGCGACTGCCCGTCCGCCGGTCGATTCGGAACCGTTCAAGCGTGCCTTGACCGGTTGCGTGCGCTCGATTGCCAACGACCATGAACTTGAGGTGGTGTTTGCCAATGACCGGCCCGGACTTGCCGGCGAACGGGCACGGCTGCCAGATCTTCCCAAGCGCCCGTCGCGCAGCGATGTCAGCCTGACGCGTGGTGTCGGGGATTCGCTGGCGCTGCGCAAGGCCTGTCACGATACGGCTGTTCACACGGCCATGGCGCCGCAGGGGGACGACGCCCGTGAGATATTCGACGCTGTGGAACAGGCCCGGATCGAGGCAATCGGGTCAAAACGTATGGCCGGTGTTGCGGACAATCTGACAGCCGTGCTGTCGGACCGCTGCAACAAGGCCGGCTACCGCAATATCACCGACAGGGCGCAGGCACCGCTGCATGACGCGCTGGCACTTCTGGTGCGGGAAAAACTCACCGGACAGGCGCCGCCCGAGACCGCCGGTCCGGTTCTTGATCTGTGGCGCGACTGGATCGAGGAAAAAGCCGGCGCCGATATGGAGCATCTTGGCGAAGCGCTGGAAGATCAGCAGGCATTTGCCCGGCTTGTTCGCGATATGCTGGCTCATATGGATGTCGCCGAGGAATATGGCGAAGATCCCGATCAGCAGGATCAGCAGGACGAGACGACCGACGACGATCAGCCCCGCTCCGATGAGGAGAATGACGAGAGCGCGCAGGATGAAGCCGGATCGGAATCCGCGCCTGCCGAGGAGAACGAATCCGCTGACGAACAGATGGAAGACGGCGAGATGGACGGCGCCGAGGTCACCGAGGACGATATGCTCGATGACCAGGACGACGATGCCGAGACGCCGGGAGAGACACGGCGGCCGAATACGCCGTTCGACGATCTTAGCCAGAAGGTCGACTATGGCGTGTTCACCGAACAGTTCGACGAAACGGTGGCCGCCGAGGAGTTGTGTGAAGAGGCCGAGCTGGAGCGGTTGCGGGCCTTTCTCGACAAACAGCTTTCGAACCTGCAGGGCGTCGTCGGGCGTCTTGCCAACCGGTTGCAGCGGCGGCTGATGGCTCAGCAGAACCGGGCATGGGAATTCGACCTTGAGGAAGGTTATCTCGATTCCGCGCGGCTCGTGCGCATGGTGATCGATCCAATGCAGTCGCTCTCTTTCAAGATGGAACGCGATACCAATTTCCGCGACACCGTTGTCACGCTCCTGATCGATAATTCCGGATCGATGCGCGGCCGGCCGATCACGGTTGCAGCCACCTGTGCGGATATTCTTGCCCGCACGTTGGAACGCTGCGGGGTCAAGGTCGAGATCCTCGGCTTTACCACCAAGGCCTGGAAGGGCGGACAGGCCCGCGAAAAGTGGCTGGGCGAAGGAAAGCCTGCCAATCCGGGCCGGCTCAACGATTTGCGTCACATTATCTACAAATCCGCGGATGCGCCATGGCGGCGGGCGCGGCGCAATCTTGGTCTGATGATGCGCGAGGGTCTGCTGAAGGAAAACATTGATGGCGAGGCGCTGATCTGGGCGCATAACCGCCTGTTGGGGCGGCCAGAACAGCGGCGTATCCTGATGATGATTTCCGACGGCGCACCGGTTGACGATTCAACCCTGTCGGTCAATCCAGGCAATTATCTCGAGCGTCATTTGAGGGCGGTGATCGAGGAGATCGAGACGCGGTCTCCGATCGAGTTGCTTGCCATCGGCATCGGGCACGACGTGACGCGCTACTATCGCCGCGCGGTGACTATTGTCGATGCCGAGGAACTCGCCGGTGCGATGACCGAGCAGTTGGCTTCGCTCTTCGAGGAAGAGCAAGGCGGGCCGGCAATGCGGCGCGCGGGCTGATCATCATGAAGATCCTGCTGCGCCTTGCGCTGGCTCTGGGCCTTGCCGCGGTTCCGGTCACTGCTGTTGCGCGCGATGACGGTGTGAGCCGGATCGAGGTTGAAGCGCAGCAAATCCCGCGGTTCCGCGTCCGCTCTGACAAAACGCGCTTCGGAGACCTCGACTATCTTGGCGGTATTGAGATTACGTCGCCCAACGCTCTGCTGGGTGGGATCTCCGGCTTCCGGCTAATGCCGGACGGCGTCCGGTTTATTGGTGTGCTGGACACGGGCCACTGGATGACCGGCCGCATCGAGCGCGGTGCGGATGGCCGTTTGGCGGGGCTTGCCGATGTCGATATCGCGGCAATGCGCGATCGTGGCGGCGATGTTGTTCAGCAGCGTTACTATGTCGATGCGGAAGGCCTCGCGATAGACGGTGACACGGTCTATGTCAGTTTCGAGCGCGAGCACAGGATTGAGCAGCACCGTCTTGAGGACGTGCCGCAATCGTCCCCGGTGCGCCAGGTTCCGCAACCGATTCCGCTTTACGAGTTCCGGAACAATCGCGGCCTAGAAGCTCTGGCTGTTGCTCCGCTGGGAACACCGCTTGACGGCGCGCTTGTCGCGGTGAGTGAAAAGAGCCTCAACAAGAAGGGCGACATTTTTGCTGCGATTGTGACCGGTCCGAAAAAGGGCGTTTTCTTTGTGCGCCGGCATCCGCCCTTTGACGTGACGGATGGCGACTTCCTGCCGAATGGCGATCTGCTGCTGCTGGAGCGCCGGTTTTCACTTGCCGAAGGTGTCGGCATGCGCATTCGGCGCATTGCGGCGGCCGATATCAAACCGGGCGCAACGGTGGATGGCGATATTCTTATCGAGGCGGATCTTGGTTTCCAGATCGACAATATGGAGAGCCTTGACGTCTTTGAAAGCGAGGACGGCAGTACGCGTATCCTGCTTGCATCCGACGACAATCACTCGCTCCTGCAGCGCAGCCTGCTGCTGGAGTTTGAACTTGCCGATCAGGATACCAACTGAATCGGTCTAAGAGTGCTGACCGGTGGGTTTGTGCAGGCGCAGAACCGTCAGAAATGCGCGGTAGGGCGCCAGCATCGCCAGTGAAACCAGCAGCTTGACCGCCAGATCGCCGATGGCCCAGGACATCCAGCGCGGCGTCTCAAAGGCAAAGAAGCCGAGCAGCGGCGCCGCCTCGATGGCAAAAGCGTCATTGGCGCCGAGGATTGCAAAGCTTGCCGCGAAGGCGAGCGAGAAGAACAGCACCGTATCGATGATCGAACCCAGGACAGACGAAACCAGTGGCGCATGCCACCAGCGGGAATGGCGCAGGCGTTCGAAAATCGAGACGTCCAGCAGTTGCGCAACAAGGAAGGCCGATCCGGAAGCAATCGCAATGCGCGGCGTCGCGACATAGATCGAAATGCCGACGGCCAGAACAAAGCCAACGGTGACAATAAGGCGAGCCTTTGCCGGCCCGAAATGCCGGTTTGACAGGTCGGTCACCAGGAAGGCGATCGGGTAGGTGAACGCGCCCCAGGTCAGGATATCGTCCAGAACAAACGGGCCGATCGTATACATGACCGGGAACTGGACGAGATAGTTGGACGCTATCACCACTGCCGTCATCGCGAGCAGATAGGGATAGATGCGGGTGATCAGGCCAAAAGCCGAATATGCAGAGTCTTTGAGCATTTTTTTATCCTGGGTTATGCCACCAGCGAAACCGGGCTGAAACAGATCCGGTCACAATAAAGCAGGCCGGTCAAGACGGCCCGCGACTACATTATTATGCTCGCAACGCCTATCAGGCTGCTGCTTCAGCAGCCTTCTTGGCAATCTGCCGTTTCAGCAGACGGGCACGCATGGACAGTTCTTTTTCACTTGCCTTTGCCAGGAATGCGTCGAGACCGCCGCGATGCTCAACCGAACGCAGTGCGGCCGCGGAAACACGAAGCCGGTAGCTCTTGCCGAGCGCGTCGGAAATCAGTGTCACGTTGCAAAGGTTCGGGAGGAACTTGCGCCGCGTCTTGTTGTTGGCGTGGCTTACATTGTTGCCCGACTGGACGGCCTTGCCGGTCAATTCGCAACTGCGGGACATGGGTTTCACCTTCAGTCTGATGGCCTGTTGCAATGCGTGTGCGGTGCCGTGCTCCGACCGCAGCTTTCTGGCCTGTAATTGGAAAGTCGCGGTTCTATAGTCGGCGGTGGCGCGCGCGTCAAGTGAAAGCTGGCGCTGCAGTGGTGATTGGGTTAGACCTTGCGGCGCTTTTGCTGATCTTACATATTTTCGGAGAAAACGGCGTCCATGCAGGCAACGCTTATCGGATTTAGCGCCATTGTCATGTGGTCGCTGCTTGCGCTGCTGACGGCGTCTTCAGGTAAGGTTCCGCCCTTTCAGCTCGCCGCCATGTGTTTTACCATCGGCACGGCCATTGGTCTTGCCGCTCTTGCAGCCCGGCCATCGGGATTTTGGACGATCCTGCGTCAGCCCTTGCCCGTCTGGTTGCTCGGGGTCGGCGGTCTGTTCGGCTATCATTTTCTGTATTTCACGGCCCTGCGGAACGCGCCGCCCGTTGAGGCCGGTCTGATTGCTTATCTCTGGCCGCTGCTGATTGTTGTCGGTTCGGCTCTTTTGCCCGGCGAACGGCTTGGATGGCAGCATGTGGCGGGTGCTCTTGCTGGGCTTTTGGGAACTGTTCTCATCGTTTCAAGGAACGGCCTTTCCTTCGACGACCGGTTTTTGTTCGGTTACGGCGCTGCGCTGCTTTGCGCCTTCACCTGGTCTGGATATTCGTTGCTTTCCAGGCGTTTCGGGGCGGTGCCGACGGATGTGGTGACAGGTTTCTGTGGGCTGACGGCACTCCTGTCGCTGCTTTGTCATCTGGCGCTGGAAGAAACGGTGTGGCCGGTCGGGGCCGTGCAATGGGCCGCCGTTGCCGGGCTGGGCCTCCTGCCCGTCGGCGCGGCTTTTTACGCCTGGGACTACGGGGTCAAGCGCGGCAATATCCAAATTCTTGGAACGGCAAGCTATGCGGCACCGCTGCTGTCCACGCTGATCCTGATCGCAGCCGGCGCGGGGCAAGCCGACTGGCACATCGCAGTGGCCTGCGTTCTGATCACCGGAGGAGCGGTGCTGGCGGCAAAGGATTTGCTGTTTGCGCGCGGCCGCAAGGGAGAGCGGGTATGAGCCTTTTTGAGTACGGTCTCGATACCCCGCTTCCGGGCACGTTGCTGTTTTCGGCTGTGGCGGCGTTTCTTTATCTGTTGATGGTTTCAAGGCCGCCCTCGGCGCGCCGTACCGGCGTCAAAACGCTGGCTATCGCTCTCCTTGCCGTCCTTTCGGTGTTGGCAAACGGGCCGGTTCTTCTAACCGCCGGGCTGCTTGCCTGCGCCATCGGCGATGCACTTTTGGCGCAGGACGACGACCGGGCATTCCAACTTGGCATTGGGGCGTTTTTACTCGGCCATGTGGCCTATATCGCGTTGTTTGTTACTGAAGGACGTATCGACCTTTTCTCAGAGCAGCCGCTTCGCATCATCATTGCCATTGCAATCATCGGTTTTTGCGCGGTGGTTGCGCGCAGGCTCTTGCCGGCCACCGGTGCGCTTAAAGCGGCTGTGAGCGCCTATGTGGTGGTTATCGCCCTGATGGCGCTCTTTTCGCTCATGATGTCCGGTTGGGGTGTTGTTGCGGGCGCCCTATTGTTCGTGGCGTCCGACACGGTTCTGGCGCTTCAGCGTTTCCTCATGCCGGCCGAAGAAGGAACGCCCTGGCGCGCGCTCTTCGTCTGGGCGAGTTATTACCTCGCCCAGCTTCTCATCACGCTGGCAGTTCTGGGATTTTAGAAACTGTCCTTGCGGCGGCGTATCTCGGCAAAAACTTCCGCATCGCTTGCCTCGCCCATGGCGAGCAGGTCGCGGATGGCTGTCTCGCCGGTGCGAAGAAACGGGTTGGTGGCTCTTTCGAGGCCGATGGTCGTCGGCAGTGTCGGACGGTGCGCGTCCCTCAGCCTGGCGATCTCCTCAGCGCGCCGCTCCAGTGCCTTGTTTCCCGGCTCGATCGTCACCGCAAAAGCAGCGTTCGACATGGTGTATTCATGACCGCAATAGACGGTCGTGTCGTCGGGGAGCGCGGCAAGTTTCTGCAGCGATGTGTGCATCTGTTCGGGTGTTCCCTCGAAAACCCGCCCGCAGCCAAGGGCAAAAAGCGTGTCGGCGGCAAAAAGAACGGATGCGCCGGGGATATAGTAACAGATGTGACCCAGCGTATGCCCCGGGGTTTCGATCACCTGAACCTCGAACCCACCGAAATGGAAACGGTCGCCTTCCGATACTGTTTCATCGATACCCGGTATTTTTTTTGCTTCCGCGGCAGGTCCGATGATGTTGGCGCCGTAGCGTTGCTTTAAAGCGGCATTCGCCTCGACATGATCAGTATGGTGATGGGTGACGAGGATATGGTTGAGTGACCAGCCTCTGCTCTCCAGCGCCTCGACAATGGGCGCTTCCTCAGGGGCGTCGATCGAACCGGTGACACCCGTCTGCGGGTCATGGATCAGGACGCCGTAATTGTCCTGCCGACATGGAAATTGTTCGATCACCAATTCAGACATTGCTGTCTCCCAGAAATAATATTGCGACTATCGTCGGCATGCGCTTGCCGCCGGCGTTAACGTCAAGTTGGATCGGCAGGACCGGCACGGTTCAATTTAGTCCTGTCACGCATTAGGTTTATAGACATGCATACCGATATCGTCGATTTGCGGCAGTTTTACCATACCCGGCTCGGAAAGCTTGCCGAGGATGCCATTGCCATGGCCCTGTCATCGCTCTGGGCAAAACTGCCTGGCGAGCGGCTGATGGGGCTGGGATATGCCGTCCCCTATCTCGACCGTTTCAGGGCCGATGCGGAACGCGCCTTTGCCTTCATGCCCGCCGGGCAGGGCGCGATAAATTGGCCGACCCTTGAGGTGTCGGCGACGGCACTGGTCTTCGACGAGGAATTGCCTCTTGCCGATGCATCGGTTGACCGGATCCTGATGATCCATGCGCTGGAATACGCCGAAAACCCGCGTGAGACCCTGATGGAAGCCTGGCGGGTTCTGGCGCCCGGCGGCCGTTTGGTGATTGTGGTGCCGAACCGCCGCGGCATGTGGGCACGTCTTGATCATACGCCCTTCGGCTCGGGCACACCCTATTCGCGCAACCAGATTACCGGCCTTTTGCGCGATGCGAGCTTTACGCCCGGCGCGTTTGCCGAGGCACTGTTTTTTCCGCCGTCGCGGCACAAGGCTATTCAAAGCATGGCGCGGACGACCGAACGCCTCGGCAGGCGTTACTGGCCGCTCTTCAGCGGCCTCGTGGTCGTCGAAGCGCAAAAACGTCTTTATCAGGGTTTGCCGGTAGCCGAACGCGCGTCCCGGCGGGTCTTCGTGCCGGTGCTTGCGCCTCAGGGCGCCTCGCGGGCCAGCCGATGCGGCATCGGCAGGACCTGATCAGCCGTCCATGGAATCGAGCTTGTCCTGCAGGGCTCTCAGCTGATCCTTCAGCTCCTTGAGGTCGGCATTGTCGGATTTTGCCTTGTCCTCGGTGGCCGGGGCTTCCGTGCCCTGTGCGCCGGCAAAGGGCGAAAACATCTGCATGGCCTGCTGGAACATCTCGGTGTTGCGGCGCACCTGCTCTTCCATCACCTGCATGGGCATCTGCATATTGCGCGCCATCTGCGTTTCACCGAACGCCTTTGTCATCTGCTCGCGCATCTGATCCTGCTGTGCGGTAAAGGCGCTCATCGAGTGTTCCAGATAACTTGGAACAAGCATCTGCATCTGGTCGCCATAATAGGAAATGAGCTGGCGAAGAAAGGAGACGGGCAGGAGCGTGTTGCCGGTCTTGGATTCCTGCTCGAAAATGATCTGGGTCAGCACTGAGTGGGTAATGTCGTCGCCCGACTTGGCGTCCACAACCACAAAATCGTCGCCGTTCTTGACCATGACCGCCAGGTCGTCCAGCGTCACATAGGTGCTGGTGCCGGTATTGTAGAGCCGGCGATTGGCGTACTTCTTTATGACAATCTGCCCATCAGCCTTTGCCATACATGCTACCTCCCTGCCGGCGGATGCCCGATGACTGCCCCGTTTCGAGGCGGTCTCTTGATGATTGCGCGTGGCAAAAATCAGTTCTTTTTGCGCCGGTCGGCACCCCCGAAAAGGGTGCAAAATTCAACAATGACAACCACATGATCATGAGTTCCGGAAAAAGTATAGCATTATTTCAAATGGTTTGTGCAATGCGGCGAGTATGACGTGCCGATCCGGCCGGAAACGAAAGGATGCAAGGATTAGCGCAAATGCTGCAGGTGCGTTTGACTTCCGCATCAACCTGCTTCACTTTCACCGGTGACACGATCCTGGACGACAATCCAACCTTCGGGGAAATTCTATGACACAACCTTCAATCGTAATCGCCAGCGCGGCTCGAACGGCCGTGGGATCCTTCAACGGCGCCTTTGCGACGGTCCCTGCCCATGAGCTTGGCGCCTGCGCCATCTCCGGCGCCCTTGAGCGGGCCGGCGTGGACCCCTCCGATGTCGACGAAGTGATCATGGGCCAGATACTGCAGGCCGGCGAAGGCCAGAACCCCGCCCGCCAGGCGGCCATGAGCGCCGGCATTCCGCATGAAGCAACGGCCTGGGGTCTGAACCAGCTTTGCGGATCCGGATTGCGCGCGGTTGCGGTCGGCATGCAGCAGATCGCCACGGGCGATGCGTCGATTGTCGTCGCCGGCGGCCAGGAATCCATGTCCATGGCGCCGCATTGCGCCCATTTGCGCTCCGGTCAGAAGATGGGCGATCTCAAAATGATCGACACGATGATCAAGGACGGCCTGACGGATGCGTTTTACGGCTACCATATGGGCAACACGGCCGAGAATGTCGCCGAGCGCTGGCAGCTCACGCGCGAAGACCAGGACACCTTTGCCGTCGCCTCGCAGAACAAGGCCGAAGCGGCGCAGAAAGCCGGTCGGTTCAAGGACGAGATCGTGCCGTTCACCGTCAAGACCCGCAAGGGCGACATAATCGTCGAAGATGACGAGTATATCCGTCACGGTGCATCGATCGAACAGATGGCAAAGCTGCGCCCGGCGTTCTCGAAAGACGGCACGGTGACGGCGGCCAATGCGTCCGGCATTAATGACGGCGCGGCGGCGACCGTGCTGATGAGTGAAGAAGAAGCGGCCAAGCGCGGCATCAAGCCGATGGCCAAGATCGTATCCTGGGCAACGGCGGGCGTTGATCCGCAGATCATGGGAACCGGGCCGATCCCGGCTTCCAAGAAGGCGCTGGAACGCGCCGGCTGGACAATCGCCGACCTGGAGCTGGTCGAAGCCAATGAAGCGTTTGCCGCCCAGGCCTGTGCGGTAAACAAGGATCTCGGCTGGGATCCAGAGATCGTCAATGTGAATGGCGGTGCGATTGCCATCGGCCACCCGATCGGCGCGTCCGGTGCGCGGGTGCTCAATACGCTGCTTTTCGAAATGCAGCGCCGGGATGCCAAGAAGGGCCTTGCCACGCTGTGCATCGGCGGCGGAATGGGTGTCGCGATGTGCATTGAGCGCAGCTAGGAAAACCAGCGCGTGCCATCATTGGGCACGCGCATAGAAACCTCCGGGAGGTGTTATGAGTAAAGTTGCAGTTGTCACGGGCGGAACGCGAGGCATCGGCGCCGCGATTTCGGTTGCCCTCAAGGAAGCCGGCTACAGCGTCGCCGCCAACTATGCGGGCAATGACGAAAAGGCCAATGCCTTCAAGGAAGAGACGGGAATTCCCGTCTATAAGTGGGACGTTTCGGACTACCAGTCCTGCGCCGACGGGATTGCCAAGGTGGAAGCCGATCTCGGGCCGGTTGCGATCCTGGTCAACAATGCCGGCATCACGCGCGATGCCATGTTCCACAAGATGACACCGGAAAACTGGAACGATGTGATCAGCACCAACCTGACGGGTCTGTTCAACATGACGCACCCCGTCTGGCCCGGCATGCGTGAGCGCGGCTTCGGACGCGTAATCAACATCTCTTCCATCAACGGTCAGAAGGGTCAGATGGGGCAGGCAAACTATTCCGCCGCCAAGGCCGGTGATATCGGCCTGACCAAGACATTGGCTCAGGAAGGCGCCGCCAAGGGCATCACCGTGAATGCCATTTGCCCTGGCTATATCGGCACCGAGATGGTGCGGGCCGTGCCCGAGAAGGTTCTCAACGAGCGCATTCTGCCGCTGATCCCGGTCGGCCGTCTGGGCGAGCCTGAAGAGATTGCGCGCTGTGTCGTCTTCCTGGCATCGGATGATGCCGGTTTCATAACCGGCTCGACCATATCAGCCAATGGTGGGCAATATTTCGCCTGATAACGCATATTTTTCATAAAAAGGCGGCGTCCGATGGGCGCCGCCTTTTTGTTTTCCGATTCGTTTTTCGTCGTCGGCCCCTTGGCGCCGGTCAGTGCGTATTAACTTTTTTCATGACGTGACAGCGTCTGTTGTTAACGATTGGCCCTGCCCGGCACGTCATACGAGGGCCTCCAGCCGTCCTGACTTGTGGCTGAGCCGTTGCGGCGGGATAGATGTTGTGTGGACAAAACAGGAACGTGTGCCGGTCAGCGATTCGTCGCCGTTTCGTTCCGCCTTTGATCGTATTGTTAACGCATATCGCGAAAATTCGGTATTTTCCCGTTTAGGAACCGTTAAGTTTTTGCGAGCGTTTACAGGCTGTTAACCATAATGTTCGGATCGGTCAGGCACCTTGAGGCAAATCGTTAACGCTGACAGTCCAAATTCGGCATTATCTGCAATTCGGGGTCGACAGCCGATTCAGCATCTAGTGGTGGCTTTGTCGCGCAGGCGCAGATTTTGCCGTGAACAAACCCTGAATCTTGATGAGTCAGTGATTCGTCGCCGTTTCGTTCCGCCCCTGTTCCAATTGTTAACCGCAGAGATGAAATTTGCCGTGTGCAGCACCATTTGCCGTGGTAAGAACCCCGCAATCCAATCGCAGATGTTTCACGTTTGATGCTCCAATCCACACAGCAAGACAACAGGGCGGCCGTCCACAGCGGACGCGGGGTAACCGCGGTGCTCGGGCCGACAAATACCGGCAAGACCCACTATGCCATCGAGCGCATGGTGGCGCATGGCAGCGGGGTGATCGGCCTGCCTTTGCGGCTGCTTGCCCGCGAGGTCTATGAGCGCATCTGCGAAAAGGCGGGGCGGGCCAATGTTGCGCTCATTACCGGCGAAGAAAAGATCAGCCCGCAGGGCGCGCGGTATTCCGTCTGCACCGTCGAAGCGATGCCGAAGGAAACGGACGTCGAGTTTGTCGCCATCGACGAGGTGCAACTGGCCGGCGACCTGGAGCGCGGGCATGTCTTTACGGACCGGCTCCTCAATCTGAGGGGCCGCGAGGAAACGTTGCTTCTGGGCGCGGCAACAATGCGGCCCATCCTTGAAAGCTTGCTGCCCGGCCTGACCGTGGTCTCGCGGCCGCGGCTCTCGCATCTTGCCTATTCGGGATCCAAGAAGATCACCCGGCTGCCGCGCCGTTCGGCCGTCGTGGCCTTTTCGGCCGACGAGGTTTATGCCATCGCCGAACTGATCCGCCGCCAGCGCGGTGGCGCCGCTGTTGTGCTAGGCGCCTTGAGCCCTCGAACCCGCAATGCGCAGGTGGCGCTCTATCAGCAGGGCGACGTCGAATATCTGGTGGCAACCGATGCCATCGGCATGGGGCTCAATCTCGACGTTGATCATGTCGCCTTTGCCCAGGACAGAAAGTTCGACGGCTACCAGTTCCGCAATCTGAATCCGACCGAACTCGGCCAGATCGCCGGCCGCGCCGGCCGCTATATGCGGGACGGGACCTTTGGCGTGACCGGGCGGGTCGACCCTTTCCCCGACGAGGTTGTCGAACGGATAGAGAGTCACGATTTCGAGCCGCTCAAGGTACTGCAGTGGCGCAGCAAGATGTTCGACTTCTCATCGCTCAACGATCTTTGCGCCAGTCTGGACGAAGCGCCGACACGGCAGGGGCTTACACGGGCGCTGCCCGCGGTCGACAGGCAGGCACTCGATTATCTGTCCCGCGATAGCGATGTGGTGCGGATGGCCAGGGGACCTGAGGCGGTTGAGCGGCTTTGGGATGTGTGCGCACTGCCCGATTACCGCAAAATCGCGCCGGCACAGCATGCCGATCTGATTGCCACAATTTTTTGCGACATTGTCGAACAGGGCCATGTGCGCGAGGATTATGTTGCCGAACAGGTGCGGCGGGCGGACCGGACCGACGGGGAAATCGACACGCTGTCGGCGCGCATTTCGCAAATCAGAACCTGGACATACGCGGCAAACAGGCCCGGTTGGCTTGCGAATCCGTCACACTGGCAAGAAAAGACGCGCGAAATCGAGGATCGGTTGTCGGATGCGTTGCATGAAAGGTTGACGAAACGCTTTGTTGACCGCAGGACATCTGTGCTCATGAAGCGGTTAAGAGAGAACGCTATGCTTGAAGCTGAAATCGGCGTCGATGGGGACGTTTTTGTCGAGGGACACCATGTCGGACAGTTGAACGGATTCCGGTTCACGCCCGATTCCAGTGCCGAGGGTCCGGACGCCAAGGCGGTGCTTGCGGCGGCCCAAAAATCTCTGGCGCTGGAGTTCGAGGCGCGCGCGGCGCGGCTGCACGCATCCGGTAACAATGATTTTGCATTGTCTTCCGACGGGTTCGTCCGTTGGATGGGTGATCCGATTGCGCGCCTTGCCGAGAGCGACAATATCTTGCGTCCGCGGGCAGTCCTGTTAGCCGACGAACAATTGACGCAGCAAGCACGTGACGTGGTCTCGGCGCGTATCGAGCGTTTTGTCGGACATCACATCGGGACCGTCCTCAAGCCGCTTGATGACCTGGCTGCCGCCGAAGACCTTGAGGGCCTTTCCAAGGGGTTGGCTTTTCGTCTGGTGGAAGCCTTCGGAATTTTGTTCCGGCGGGATGTCGCCGCCGATGTAAAAGCGCTCGATCAGGATGCGCGCGGCACGCTGCGCCGTTACGGCATTCGCTTCGGTGCCTATCACGTGTTCATGCCGGCGCTGCTGAAACCGGCTCCTGCGGAGATGATCACACTCTTGTGGTCACTGCGAAATGATGGATTTGACAAGCCGGGATATGGCGAAATCACATCAGCGCTGGCGGCCGGCCGGACATCGGTTGTTACGGATCCCTCCTATGAACGGGAATTTTACCGGCTTGCCGGATTCCGCTTCCTGGGCAAGCGCGCGGTGCGGATCGATATTCTTGAGCGGCTCGCGGATATCATCAGGCCGCTTTTGCAATGGAAAGAGGATGCGGGGCCGCGGCCGGAGGGCGCCTATGACGGTCGCCGGTTCGTCACGACCCCGGCCATGCTCTCCATACTCGGCGCCACCGCGGATGATATCGAGGAGATTCTCAAGGGCCTTGGCTATCGGTCGGAGCAGGTCAGTGCAGAAGAAGCGGAGGCCCACCTGGTAGCGCTGGATGCAAAGGCCGCAGAGGCTGGCGCGAAACCTGACGCGACTGTGGCAACAGATGGGGCAGCGAAAGACGTCAAGGCCGAGGCCGAACCGTCGGCAAAGCCAGAAGAAACTGCCGGTGCCGATGAGGCGGAAGCGCAAAAGGCCGAAACGGAAATCGTGGTCACTGAAAATGCAGTGGCGAATTCGCCACCGGAAGAGGCGGCTTCGCCCGATGCAAATGCGCCAGAGGCAGAAGAGGCTGACGATGGTGCCGTTTCTGCAAAGACTGACGAAGGGGAAGCCGAGCCACCCAAGCCTGTCCTCCTGTGGCGCCCGGCCGGACGTACCGATGGTCAGCGTGGCCGTGGCCGCCATCATAATCAGCGCAAGGGAGCCGGTCCGGGAAAGCAGCAGGGCAGGCACCGCGATGGCGAACGCGGACCCAAAAAGGGCAAGGGCAATTTCAAAGGCAAGTCGGGCAAGGGCAAGCCGGGAGGCTTCTCGTCCCGTCCGCCGCGCACGAATAAGCCGATCGATCCGGATTCGCCCTTTGCCAAGCTGGCGGCTCTCAAAGAGCAACTCAACAAGTGAGGGCCGGCTGACACGCCATGACCAGCGAAGCCAGGCAGCGGATTGACAAATGGCTCTATTTCGCACGTGTCGTAAAATCCCGCTCGCTTGCCGCCAAGCTCGCACAATCGGGCCGCGTCAGGCTCAATGGTGACAAGATCGATCAGCCCAGCAGGCAGGTGGGATGCGAGGATGTGCTCACCGTCACGCTTGATCGCAAGATTCTGGTTCTCAAAATCGTCGGGTTTGCAGAACGGCGAGGCCCCTATTCGGAAGCCAAGATGCTCTACGAAGATATAAGTCCACCCCCCGTTGCCCGCGACCGCACGGCAACGCCCGCGCTTGCCCCGTACCGGGAGGCAGGCAGCGGACGCCCGACCAAGCGTGAGCGAAGGCAGTTGGATAAATTGAAGTCTTCGGACGAGTAGCCGCGCCGCCGCGTGTGGATGCGACAAATTGTACCAGACGCAATCCCGCTTTCCGATTCCGGCATCAAGTTGGCGCATTTGTTCGGCGATACAGGCAAATTTGGAATGCGGTTTCTGGAGCTTCCGCGCCTGAGGGCCACACTGCGTCTCCAGGCGTAACCATGGTCTTGCCAAGGCAAATCAAAGCCGCTACCTGAACGATTGTTCAACACTCGCGCATGCCGAAACCGGAGCCGTTCATGACATATATCGTCAACGACAATTGCATCAAATGCAAATACACCGATTGCGTGGAAGTGTGTCCGGTTGACTGTTTCTACGAGGGCGAGAACATGCTCGTGATCCACCCGGACGAATGTATCGATTGCGGTGTGTGCGAACCGGAATGCCCGGCGGAAGCCATCAAGCCGGACACGGAGCCCGGTCTCGAGAAATGGCTGCAGATCAACACGGAATATGCCGAAAAGTGGCCCAATATCACCATGAAGAAAGACCCGCTTCCCGATGCGGATGCGCACGACGGCATGGAAGGAAAGTTTGAAAAGTTCTTTTCCGCCGAGCCAGGTGAAGGTGACTGAACGCCACCTGGCGCCGTGCATCGTGCCACGCGGCCAACGGAGTTCATCTTGAAAACGGGCGTAAGTTAACCAATATAATGGATTGAGCCGGCCGCGCGTGTGTGCAAGTGCGGCAAATTATTGATTTGCGCGGATTTTTGTGATAGTTGTGTCAAACTGATCACAGGCAGGTCCAGGGGCCTGCCGTAAATGCCACGCTCACGGAAGAAAAACATCCCCGCGAACCTGAGTTCATCTGACAGCAGCTTGCTTGGACGGCTGTCACGTATGGCCGGATGTGTTGATTGTCCACGTGTGCGATTGAAGGCGAAAGGCAACAGGCCGACATTCCCGTCAGCTCTGCCTGCGGTGCGGATCGGTACCTAACCCGGCGTTCTCCGGGGCTGTAATAGGGAGTAAAAAGAACGCATGACAACCCAGAAAAAGTCTTCTCAGCGTCAGGGTTTCAAGACGAACGAGTACATTGTCTATCCAGCCCATGGGGTCGGTCAGATTGTTGCAATCGAAGAGCAGGAAGTTGCCGGTCACAAGCTTGAGCTTTTTGTTATCGATTTCGAAAAGGACAAAATGCGGCTCAAGGTTCCGGTTGCCAAGGCATCCTCAATCGGCATGCGCAAGCTTGCCGAAACGGACTTTGTCGACCGTTCTCTGAAAGTGGTGCAGGGCCGCGCGCGCATCAAGCGCACCATGTGGTCGCGCCGCGCGCAGGAATATGACGCCAAGATCAATTCCGGCGACCTGATTTCGATCGCCGAGGTTGTTCGCGATCTCTATCGAGCTGAAAACCAGCCGGAGCAGTCCTATTCGGAGCGCCAGCTTTATGAGGCGGCACTTGACCGGATGGCGCGGGAGATTGCTGCCGTCAACAAGCTCTCGGAAACCGAGGCTGTGCGTCTGATCGAGACCAATCTGAACAAGGGTCCGAAGCGCGGCAAGGCCGCTTCCGAAGACGGCGTCAATGATGGCGAAACGCAGGAAGCAGCAGCTTAAGTGTTGATTTTGTAAAGTTCACCGGAATGTGAACGCGCGATCGCGACACAAGATTATTCGCTGGAAATGAGCAAAAACCCGGTCATCGACCGGGTTTTTTGCATCTTTTACTCAAGTTTTAGGAGTTTGGGATCGATTGGTCCCAAATGGTGAACACTGCGTTTCATTGCAATTGTAGTGATCCACACACACGATTGTGACGTAACAACCGTGCGTTTGCCCGTAAGAATAGGGTACCGGGTTCAGACCCGACCGGTTTTTGAAACCTCAAGCGAAAGCTACGAAGGCTTTCATTTTGGAGTGCATCATGAGCGGAGTTCGTGCCGGAAATGACATGATCAAGGCAGCCATGGCTGCTCCATATCTCGACCGTGAGGAAGAGCACGAGCTTGCGGTGAGCTGGAAAGAACACAAGGACCAGGAGGCGCTCCACAAGATTGCCACCGCCCATATGCGACTGGTCATCTCGATGGCTGCCAAGTTTCGAAATTTCGGTTTGCCGATGAACGACCTCATTCAGGAGGGCCATGTCGGCTTGCTTGAAGCGGCGGCAAGGTTCGAACCCGAACGCGATGTGCGGTTCTCCACCTATGCGACGTGGTGGATACGGGCGTCCATCCAGGACTATATCCTGCGCAACTGGTCGATTGTTCGCGGCGGGACAAGCTCTGCGCAAAAGGCGCTGTTTTTCAATCTCAGGCGTCTGCGCGCCAAGCTCTGGCGCAGCAACGAGAACATGGGCGATAGCGCGATCCATCAGGAGATAGCGCTGGCCGTTGGCGTCAACGTCAAGGATGTTGCCGTCATGGATGCGCGCCTGTCGGGATCCGATACATCGCTCAATGCGCCGGTATCTGACTCTGAATCGCCGGGCTCGGACCGGATCGAGTTCCTCAAGAGCGAGGACCCGCTTCCCGATGAACAGGTCAGCATCATGATCGATCAGGAACGCCGGTCGGAGTGGATCAAATCTGCGCTTGATAAACTCAACCCGCGCGAAATGAAGATCATCAAAGAGCGCCGGCTCAGCGAGAACGGGGCGACCCTGGAAGCGCTTGGGACAAGTCTCGGCATTTCCAAGGAACGCGTGCGCCAGATAGAGAACCGTGCGCTGGAGAAGCTCAAGGTTGCTCTTGAGAAGGATTCCCCGGCCATCACCAGCATGTAGACCGGAACCGCCCTACCGGTCGGTCACGATCTTGACATCCTGGCCGACCGACAAGCTGCTGCCCCGTGGCAGTGCATTGAGCAATCTGAACAGTTCCAGGCGCCGATTGGTGCCGCGCATTTTTCCGGCAAGGCTCGTGACGGTATCGCCCGCTTTGACGGTTTCCGTGCGAATGCGCAGCGGTTTCAAAGCGGCAACCTCCGCCAAGGACAGTTTGCGGAACGAATCGCGCACAAGCCGGGCTGTGGTTTCAAGGGATCTGCTCCCCTTCGGCGCAGCGGTCAAAAGCCGATAGATACGGTTTTTGACACGAATAACCGTGACATCGAAATCCCACTTGTCCGCCGAAGCGCGCGCCGTTGCGGCGTCGAGGCCGTTGATTTTCGCCGAACGTACGGTTGAAGGAATAAGCCCGCTCACCCAGCCGCTTGTGATGTAGTTGGTCAGTGCGGTGCGCCGGCGGTCCGTGACACCGTCGAACCGGATGGCCACATCGCCGGGACCGGTGGCCAGGACGGCCTGCGCGGTGTTGTCGATCTGGAAGCCTTCCGGCACGCTGAAGCGGATGCCGAGATTTGGATGCAGGAAGGTCAGGCCTCTGACATAGCCTTCATTCGGGCTATCCCCGTAAAGCAGCCCGTTGATGCCTTTCAGATACATGTCGCGGTCGCGCGTGCCTGTTCCCGGCGGCCCGAACGCACGGGCATGTCGATTTGCCAGCTCAAGCCTTTTTGGGGCATCGGGGTGGGTGGACAGAAAGTCCAGGCTCTGGTCCGAGGCGTCGGCGTCTCCGGCCCGGAAACGGCTGTAGGCTTCCATGGATTGCAGGAACCGGGCGGCGGCGTAGGGATCAAAGCCGGCTTCACCAAGCATGCGCACGCCAATGACGTCGGCCTGCAATTCCTGTTGGCGGGAGAAAGCGGCAAGGCGCAGTTTGCTGCGGGCCGTCACCTGACGCCCGTCGATCTCATCCGACAGGATTTCGTTGGCAACGCGGCCGGCAATCGCCTCGGCTTCCTCGGCACGTTGCCTTTGCAGGCCGTGATTGGCCGTAACATGGGCCATTTCATGCGCTATGACCGCCGCGACCTCGGAGGAATCATTGGCGAGCGCCAGCAGGCCGCGTGTCACATAGAGGTATCCGCCCGGCAAGGCGAAGGCATTGACCGATGGCGAGTTGAGGATCGTGATGCGGTAGGTCTGTTTCGGGTTTTCCGAAGCCAGTGTCAGCGCGCCGACGATGCGGGCAAGCAGCCGCTCGACCTGGGGATCGCTGTATTCACCGCCATAACTTGCCACAATCCGGGGATGTTCGCGGGCGCCAAGGCGGGCACGCGGATCGTTCTTTTCCAGACGGCCGACCGTTTGCGGGTTGTCGGAAGGACCCACCGGGGAGGAATAGGTTTCATTGAGAAGCGATTGGCAGCCGGCCAGCAACAGGCACAGCCCGGCGATGCAGGCGGCCCGCACTGCAAGCCGCCCACGCGACTGGCGCCTCGGCGTTGTGCTCGAAGATCCTTCTATTTGAGACAGGTATGCGATCGGATCAGCGCCTCATGGGTTCATGGAGCATAACCAATGCCCCAATTTGAATGCTGGTGCCATAGTGTCGATACCATCATTCTCCGTGGCCAAGATAGTCGGACAGTCCGGGAATGTCCTTGCGCTTGAAAAAACCTTCCGCCGGGCCCGCCGCAACGGATTTGCCTGCGTCCAGAAATATGATTTCATCTGCAATGTCGGCCGCCTCTTGCGGCTGGTGGGTAACAATCAAAACGGTCATCCCGGTTTCGATCTGCAATTGTTTCACCAATAGCAGCATATCGCGGCGTAATCGAGGCCCGAGCGCGGCAAAAGGTTCGTCCAGCAGGAGCACAGGCCGACGCCTGACGAGCGCCCGCGCAATGGCGACCCGCTGGCGTTCTCCGCCGGACAAGGTGCCGGGCATGCGCCGTTCGAAACCGGTCAGTCCGACACGCTCCAGCGCAGCGGAGACGGTTGCCAGATCACCCGTGTCAGCCGATAGCCGCGGTCTGATCCCCAAAAGGACATTGGTGGCGATATCGAGGTGGGAAAAAAGGTTGTTTTCCTGAAAGACCATCGAGACGGGACGGTCCGCCGGATCGGTTTTCGACATATCGGCTTCGCCGATGCGTATCGCGCCTTCTTCAATACGCTCAAAACCGGCAATGAGATTGAGAAGCGTTGTCTTGCCGGCGCCGGACGGCCCTATGAGCGCGGCAATTTTTCCAGGCGCGATGTCGGCGTCGAAAACCATGCGATGTCCGTCGCGTTCCAGCGTTGCTGCCTTCAGGGATACGGACTGCCCGATCATAGTTCGGACCCGTGGCTGTTCGTGCGCCCGCGGTCTGCAAGGATCATGAGGACAAGGCACACAAGACCGAGCAGGAGCGCCAGCCCCGCCGCATCGCTTGTGCGGTAGCTGCCCATACGCTGGAGCAAAAGATAGGGAAGGGTAATGACATCCTGGCTGCCGAACAGCGCGATCGCTCCCAGATCGCCGAGCGACAGGGCCATGGCGAAGGCCATTGCCAGAAGCAGAGATCGGCGCAGGCCCGGCCAGTCGACAAGAACGAGACGGTTGATCCCGGCAATACCGAGTGATTGCACCAGTTTTGCGGTACGCGCCATATGTGTGGTGTGAGCGGGTTCAAGCACCCGCATGACAAATGGCAGGGCCATGAGGGCATTGACGGCAATGACAATCACCGGCGCCATCGCAAAGACATCGACATGGCTGCGCAACAGGACAAACCAGCCGGCGCCCAGAACGATCGGCGGAACAAGAAGAACAAGGCTGGATGCACCGGTTGTTGAAAAACGGAACAGGCGCGCCCAGGCATGCCGGGATGCAAATGGCAGCGCCGCATAGCGCGCCCGTATCAGGCAAAGGCCCATGGTAATCGAGATAAGGGCCGCGGCAAGTGCAATCGCCAGGCTGGTCGCGATGGCGCGCCAGACGATTGCCTCGTTCAGCAGCTGGGTGAAATCGGCCAGCAGTCCCGAGACAGCGACAGATACCAGGGGCGACAAGAGAAACAATGCCGATACGCAGATCAGGGAAAAATCGGTGATCAAAGAGGCTGAACCCTTCGCGGGGAAACGCTGCGACGCCTGACCGGAGGTTCCGCCTTCGCTCGGGGAGCCGCCCATCAATGCGAGCATTGCCAACAAAACCGAAGTCAGGGTGAGCTGGATGAGCGCGAGTGCGACGGCGCGTTGCGGATCGAAATCAAACCGCAGCGCCTGATAGATCGCCACTTCGATGGTGGTGGCGGCCGGTCCGCCGCCGAGCAGCAGCACCAAGGTAAAGCTGGTGACACAAAGCATGAAGATAAGGCCGCAAACCGGCGCAAGGTTGCTGCGCATGAAAGGCCACTCTATCAGCCGAAAAACCGTCCAGGAACCAAGGCCAAGCTGGCTGGCATTGCGCCAGTATTCCGGCGGCACACGGTCGAGCTGGGCAAGAAGCAGGCGTGTTGCGAGCGGCATGTTGAAAAAGACATGGGCAATCAATATGCCGGCTAGCCCGTAGATCGATACCGGCTCGGACATGCCGGCAGACAGCAGCGCCGAGTTGATAATGCCCTGCCGGCCCCAGATCTCGATGATGCCAAGTGCCGCAACGATGGGTGGAAGGCCGATTGGCACGGCCAGCAGACGCACCAGCCAGCGGCGACCGGGAAAGCTTTGTCGGCGGGCAAGGGCGCGGGCCAGCGGGATTGCCAGGCCGACGGACAGCACAGTCGACAGGCATGCCTGAAGAAGCGTGAATTGGGTGACCTTCCAGATATAGCTGCTAAACAGGGCGCTGCCCGTGGTTTCGAAGGTCGCGGCAGCGCCCATAAGAGCCAGTACGGCGGCGCCGATCACTCCGGCCATGACGCAAAGCACGAATATGCCTGCGCCTATCCCGGTGACCGTTTGCCGCCTGCCCAGCATGGTTCGGTCAGTCGCTCATGACGGCGAGCCATTCATCGACCCAGGCCTTGCGGTTTTGCGAGACTTCCTCGGAAGAAAAGAGCAGCGTCTTTCCCGGCTTCACCAGTTCCTCAAATGCAGCGGGAAGAGGCTCGGACAGTTTGC
Organism: Hoeflea prorocentri; assembly: GCF_027944115.1. NCBI lineage: Bacteria > Pseudomonadati > Pseudomonadota > Alphaproteobacteria > Hyphomicrobiales > Rhizobiaceae > Hoeflea > Hoeflea prorocentri. The sequence continues at coordinate 190,265 of NZ_JAPJZI010000002.1, forward strand.
CTGCCGGATACATCCAGTTGGTTGTCGGAATGGCGTTCTGGAAACCGGGTCCGGTCATGAATGCAAGGAATTCACGGGCCAGGTCTTTTTGCTGTGACGATTTGACCAGACCGGCCACCTCGATCTGCATGTAGTGCCCCTCGTTGAAACGGGCCGCCTGATAGCGGTCGCTTTCCTCCGCGATCATGTGGTAGGCGGGCGACGTCGTATAGGACAGGACCATCGGCACTTCGCCGTTGGTGAAGAGGCCATAGGCTTCCGACCAGCCCGGCGTAACCGTCAAAACACGGTCTTTGAATGTCTCCCACGCCTTGGGCGCGTCGTCTCCATAGACCGATTTCATCCACAAAAGCAGGCCGAGCCCCGGTGTCGAGGTGCGCGGGTCCTGGATGGCGATCTTGAGCGCCGGATCGCCTTCGACAAGCGCCTTCAGGCTTGCGGGCGGCGTTTCGATCGCTTCGGTATCGTAGACGACGGCAAAATAACCGAAGTCATAGGGAACAAAGACATCGTCGGACCAGCTGCCCGGCACATCGACATTCGATTGATCGATACCGCTGGGCTCGAAGAGGCCGGTTTCCTTGGCTTCGGTGACAAGGTTGGTATCGAGGCCGAGCACGATGTCGGCTTTTGTGCCTTCGCCTTCAAGCTTGAGCCGGTTGAGCAGGGCAACGCCGTCGGCAATGCCGACCCAGTTGAGTGTGCAGTTGCAGTTTTCTTCAAAGGCCTTCTTGACCACCGGCCCCGGTCCCCATTCGGCAACGAAACTGTCATAAGTGTAGACGGTCAATTCGCGGTCGTTCGCCATGGCCGCTGGTGCGAGGACCAGGCCGGCCGCGAGTGACAAGGCTGCGGACAAAATACGGGTCTTTACGGGCATATGCGCCTCCTTCATCTGTGTTTGCGGGAAAAAGGCGCTTTGATGCGTCTAATCCCTCCGCCGGTACAAGCCGGATCAGGTTCTTCGGGTTGGCTTTCAGCCTCTCAGCAAACCGCAGCCGCGGTCGGCACCCCGTTAGAGCAAGAACCGTCATAGTCCGGCTTATCGGCGCTGGCAAGTGCGGCAAAAGCTGCTATGTGCATCGGTCAATGACGCAGAAGACGACATTTTTGATCCTGCTGGGCGGCAGCCTTGAGAAGACGGCGCGTCTGCGCGGCCAGATTGACGGCGCACGGGTGATCGCCGCCGATGGCGGCATGTTTCATGCCCACGACCTTTCAGTGCAACCGGAATTGTGGGTCGGTGATTTTGATTCCTCGCCCGCATCCCTGCAGCAAAACTGGCCTGGAACGCCGCGAAAGGACTTTCCGGCGGAAAAGAATGCCACCGACGGCGAAATCGCCGTTGACGAGGCACTCGCGCTCGGCGCCAACAGGATCATTCTGGCCGGCGCGCTCGGCGGTGAGCGCAGCGATCATGCCTTCTTCCATATGGCTCTGGCCTGCCGGTTGAAATCGGAAGGCACCGATGTGCTGCTGACATCCGGCGTTGAAGAAGGTTGGACGCTTGGTCCGGGCAGCCAGACAATCGACCTGCCGCCAGCCTCGATGTTCTCGATCCTCAACTTTTCCGATGTCTCTTCACTTGATGTAGAGGGGGTGCGCTATCCGCTGAAAGAGTTCCATCTGCCGTTCGGATCTTCGCGCACGATCTCCAATGTTACCGAGGGGCCGGTATCGGTTCGCCTTGGCTCGGGCACTGCACTGCTGCTTGCCCGGCCATTCGATCTGTCAGGCACCTGAAGCATGGCGCCGCCGATCCTCAAACTCGACGGGATTGAGCTGACCTTCGGCGGTACGCCGCTGCTGGCCGGCGCGAATCTGCAGATTCTTCCCGGAGATCGTATTTGCCTTGTCGGCCGCAACGGATCGGGCAAGTCGACATTAATGAAGATTGCCGCCGGCATGGTCGAGCCGCAATCGGGCGAGGTGTTCAGGCATCCTTCCGCAACGGTCCGCTATCTGGAACAGGCGCCGGATTTTGACGTGTTCAAGAGCGTGCGAGACTATGCCGAAGCCGGCCTTGGGCCAGGTGACGATCCGCATCGTGTCAGCTATCTGCTGGAACATCTCGGGCTCTCCGGCGATGAAGATCCTCAAAGGCTTTCCGGCGGCGAGGCGCGCCGTGCCGCTCTTGCCCGGGTGCTCGCTCCCGAGCCGGATATTCTCTTGCTGGATGAGCCGACCAATCATCTCGACCTTCCGGCGATCGAATGGCTCGAGGGAGAGTTGAAGCGAAGCCGCAGCGCATTGGTATTGATCTCCCACGACCGGCGGTTCCTTGAAAATGTGTCCCGCGCAACCGTTTGGCTGGACCGGGGTCAAACCCGCCGTCTCGACGAAGGATTTGGCGCCTTTGAGGCCTGGCGCGACCAGGTGCTGGAGGAAGAGGAGCGGGATCAGCACAAGCTTGGCCGTGCGATCGTGCGGGAGGAACACTGGCTGCGTTACGGTGTGACGGCGCGACGCAAGCGCAATGTCAGGCGTCTTTCCGAATTGAAGGATATGCGTTCCCGTCTGCGTGCGCACCGTGGTCCGGTGGGTGGCATCGATGCGAGTGCGGCGGCGGCGCGAGAATCCGGAAAGCTGGTTGTCGAGGCCGAAGGCATCGGCAAGGCGTTCGGCGGACGGGAGATTGTCACCGACTTTTCCATCCGCATTGCCCGGGGCGACCGTATCGGCCTCGTGGGACCAAACGGGGCGGGAAAAACGACGCTCCTGAAGCTTTTGACCGGTGGGCTTGCACCCGACAGCGGTCATATGCGGCTCGGTGCCAATCTCGAAATCTCCACACTTGATCAAAAACGCACCGAGCTGGACCCGAACGAAACGCTGGAGCATTTCCTGACCGGGGGTCGTGGCAACTCACTGGAAGTCGATGGGCGCCAGCGTCATGTCACCGGCTATATGAAGGATTTCCTGTTTCAGCCCGAACAGGCGCGCACGCCAATCCGTGAGCTTTCCGGCGGCGAAAGGGCGCGCCTGATCCTGGCGCGCAATCTTGCAAAACCCAGCAATTTCATTGTTCTGGACGAGCCGACCAACGATCTCGACATGGAGACGCTCGATCTGCTGCAGGAAATCGTCTCGTCCTTTTCCGGCACCGTCATTCTGGTAAGCCATGACCGTGATTTTCTCGATCGCACCGTGACCTCCGTCATTGCACCGCGCAATCCGGCCACGCCCGATGGGCAGTGGATCATCTATGCGGGCGGTTACAGCGATATGCTGGCCCAGCGCGGCGCGGATGAAGCCGCCCCAAAGGCCAGGGCGAAGGGGGGAGGATCTGTGCAAGGGCCGAAGCCTGAGCGGAGCGCGGACAAGAAAGCCAAGCTCTCCTACAAGCAGAAATTCGCGCTGGAAACGCTTCCGCAAAAGATCGAGGAGGCGCAGGGGCGTGTTGAGGAACTGGAGGCCGGCATGGCCGACCCGGATCTGTTCTCGCGCAATCCGGATGCGTTCAACCGTTTTGCCGCAGAGCTTTCGGCACTGCAGGACGGCATTGCAGCCATGGAAGAGGAATGGCTGGAGCTCGAAATGTTGCGCGAAACGCTTGAAAAGGGTGCTTCCTAATCCAGATTCTGCGTTTTCCGGAGCCATGGCGGCCGGCTGAAACCGGACAAGTGTTTGCATTTGGGTAAAACATGCCTAATGTCCCGGCGCAAAACAGATGAGAGATGAAGACCATGCGGTTTGAAGGCACAAGCGCCTATATTGCGGAGAAGGACCTCAAGGTTGCGGTCAACGCGGCCATTACCCTTGAGCGGCCTCTGCTGGTCAAGGGCGAGCCGGGCACGGGCAAAACCGAACTGGCCAAGCAGGTGGCTTCGGCCCTCGATCTCGACCTGATCGAGTGGCACATCAAATCGACGACCAAGGCGCAGCAGGGTCTTTACGAATATGATGCGGTCTCGCGTCTGAGAGACAGTCAGCTCGGCGACGACCGGGTCAATGATGTGCGCAACTACATCAAGCGCGGCAAGCTTTGGGACGCGTTCGCGACCGACAAGAAGGTCGTGCTTCTGATCGACGAAATCGACAAGGCCGATATCGAGTTCCCGAACGACCTTCTGCAGGAACTCGACAAGATGGAGTTCTTTGTCTACGAGACCGGCGAGACGGTTCGTGCCAAGCAACGGCCGGTCGTGATCATTACGTCAAACAATGAGAAAGAACTGCCGGACGCATTTTTGCGCCGTTGTTTTTTCCATTACATCAAGTTTCCGGATGCGCAGACGCTGCAGCAGATCGTCGACGTACATTACCCGGGCATCAAGCAGGAGCTTGTGAGCGCGGCCCTTTCCCAGTTCTACGAGGTTCGCGATGTGCCCGGGCTGAAGAAGAAGCCGTCCACCTCCGAGGCTCTCGACTGGATCAGGCTGCTGGTTTCCGACGATATCGAGCCGGGCGATCTTCGCGGCAGCGTCAAGAACGCCCTGCCCCGGCTGCACGGGGCGCTTTTGAAAAACGAACAGGACGTACATCTGTTTGAACGCCTGGCGTTCATGTCGCGGCGCGACGGCGCCTAGTAGAAGACGTAAACGCACCCTTTCGTTTTCAAGACAAAGATCGACAGTTCCATGCCTATCAAGATTCCAGACCAACTTCCCGCGCGAAAAGTGCTTGAGGCGGAGGGTGTTACGGTGATGGCGGAGACGGCCGCCATTCGTCAGGATATCCGACCGCTGCAGATCGGCCTGCTCAATCTGATGCCAAACAAGATCCGCACCGAGTTGCAAATCGCGCGGCTCGTCGGTGCGACACCGCTGCAGGTGGAACTGTCGCTAGTGCGCATCGGCAAGCACAAGGCGAAAAACACGCCGGAAGACCATTTGCTGGCCTTCTACGAAACCTGGGAAGAGGTGGCCGACCGCAAGTTCGACGGGTTCATCATCACCGGCGCGCCCATCGAACTTCTGGAGTTCGAGGAGGTTGCCTATTGGGACGAGATGACCCGCATCCTCGACTGGACCGTGACCAATGTGCATTCCAGCATGAATGTGTGCTGGGGTGCGATGGCGGCGATCCACCATTTCCACGGCGTTCCGAAATACTCGCTCGATCAGAAGGCGTTCGGCGTCTACCGGCACCATAATCTGAACCCGGCATCGCCCTATCTCAACGGATTTTCCGACGACTTCCAGATTCCGGTATCCCGCTGGACCGAGGTTCGCGACGAGGATATCGACCCGTCAGCCGGACTTGAGGTGCTGATGAAGTCGGATGAGACGGGTGTCTGTCTTGTTCATGAGCCCCACTGCAACCGTCTCTACATATTCAATCATATCGAATATGATTCCGTTTCGCTTGCCGAGGAGTATCATCGTGATGTCAGTCAGGGGAAGCCGATCCATATTCCGCACAACTATTTCCCGCATGACAATCCGGAGGCGGAGCCGCTCAACCGCTGGCGCAGCCATGCGCATCTTTTGTTCGGCAACTGGATCAACACGCTCTACCAATCGACGCCCTATGATATGGAGATGATCGGCGAGGGCCGGACTTAGCGGCGCTCAACCGGAAAAGGACTGCGCATGTTCATTCCATTCTTCCTTGAACTGAAGGCCGCGAAGATCCCGGTTTCGCTTCGTGAATACCTGACGCTTCTGGAAGGCATGGATGCGCACATCGTCAATTATGATGTCGAAGGGTTTTACTTCCTCGCCCGCTCGGCGCTGATCAAGGACGAGCGTTTCATCGATCGGTTCGACCGGGTATTTTCACATGTCTTTCGCGGTGTTGAGGCGGTCTCTGGTGAAGCCGGGCCGCAGGCGGTCGAACTTCCGGAGGAATGGCTCAGAAGGCTTGCCGAAAAGCATCTGAGCGAAGAGGAAAAGGCGTTGATCGAGAGCCTTGGCGGCTTCGACAAGCTCATGGAAACGCTGAAGAAACGCCTGGAAGAACAAAAGGGTCGGCATCAGGGCGGAAGCAAATGGATCGGAACGGCGGGAACCTCTCCCTTCGGCGCGTATGGCTACAATCCTGAGGGCATCCGCATCGGGCAGGACGGGAGCCGCAACAAACGTGCGGTCAAGGTATGGGACAAGCGGGAATTCAAGAACTTCGACGATTCGGTGGAACTTGGAACGCGCAACATCAAGGTGGCGCTGAAACGCCTGCGCCGCTGGATCCGTGCCGGCGCTGATGAAGAATTCGATCTGGATGGCACCATCCGCTCGACGGCCGAGCACGGATATCTTGACGTGCAAACGCGGCCGGAACGCCGCAACGCGATCAAGCTTTTGATGTTTTTTGATGTCGGCGGATCGATGGACGGCCATATCAAGGTGGTCGAGGAACTGTTTTCCGCAGTGCGTTCAGAGTTCAAGCACATGGAATATTATTACTTTCACAATTGCCTCTACGAGGGCGTGTGGAAGGATAATCGCCGACGCCACAGCGAGGTTCTGCCCACCTATGACGTGCTGCGCACCTATGGACCTGACTACCGGGTTATTTTTGTCGGCGACGCTTCGATGAGCCCCTATGAGATCGTCTATCCCGGCGGCGCGGTTGAGCACTGGAACGAGGAAGCCGGGCAGATCTGGCTCGGCCGGATTCTGGATCATTTCTCAAGGGTTGTCTGGATCAACCCGACGCTTGAAAAACACTGGGGCTATACACATTCCATCGGTCTTATCAGGGAGATATTTTCCGATCGGATGTATCCGCTGACGCTGGCCGGCCTGGACGCTGCAACCCGTGAGCTGTCACGATGAAAACGGATTGTTCCAAGCGATGACGATAGAGACGTTCGGACAGACGGCAGATGGCGCAGATGTGCACCGGGTGACCATTCGGGGCGGCGGGCTGACGGCGCGGCTGATGGACTGGGGGGCGGCTGTTCAGGACCTTCGGCTCGAGGGGCATGCGCCGCCACTGGTGCTCGGCTTCGACCGGTTTGAGGACTACCCGGCCCATTCGCCCTATTTCGGCGCCACCGCCGGACGCTATGCCAATCGTATTGCTGAAGGACGGTTTCAGCTCGATGGTGCGTACTACCAGCTTGATCTGAACGAAAAGGGCCGCACACATTTGCATGGCGGCTCGCAAGGCATCGGGAAGCGGATCTGGGACATTGCCGAAAGCGGCGCGGATTTCGTCCGGTTCGAGCTTGTCGATGCGGACGGACATATGGGGTATCCCGGAAACTGCCGTATGGCATGCACCTATCAGGTGAAGACCGGCGGTGTTCTTTCGGTTGTTCTGGAGGCGCAGACCGACCGGTCTACTATCTGCAACCTGACACACCACAGCTACTTCAATCTGGATGGCAATGCGTCGATTGACGCCCACGAGCTGATGATTGCGGCGGACCACTATCTGCCGGTGGATGGCGACCTCATTCCGACGGGCGAGATCACCCCGGTCGCGGGAACGGCATTCGATTTTACCGAAATGCGACCGACCATGTCCGACGAATACGGCCAGGCAGGCGGCTATGATCACAATTTCTGTCTGTCGGGCGGCCGGGAAAACAAGCGGGCCGTCGCATTGGCCCGCAGTCTCAATTCAGGCGTTGGAATGGAGGTTTGGACCAGCGAGCCTGGACTGCAATTTTATACCGGTGCAAAAATTGACATTCCCGTTGATGGGCTAGACGGCAGAAAGTACGGGGCTTTTGCCGGATTTTGCCTTGAGGCACAGCTTTGGCCTGACAGTCCCAATCACAGCGATTTCCCGGATGCGATCTTAAGGCCCGGCGGCCTTTTGAGGCAGGAAACGGATTATATCTTCTCACTGAGCTGATTGCTGGTCCGGTGTGCGGACAGGCCGGGTCCGTATTTCAATTTTTCTAATCTTGTATCTTATATAAGACTTGATAGATTGCAGCCGAAAGGAGCCCCTCCTCCATCATGACAACCGTTCTAGCCGCCGGTTCCGCCGTCGTCGATTTTGTCTTCCAACTCAATGAAGCGCCGTCCCGGTCGGAAAAGCACCGGGCGCGGGACGCGACCATCGTTGGCGGTGGCTGCGCTGCGAACGCGGCCGTCGCAGTTTCACGCCTGGGTGGCCAGGCAGTCCTTGCCGCGCGCCTGGGAGACGATGTTATTGGCGACATGATCTTGACGGATCTGGACAAAGAGAAGGTCGATTGCTCGTTGGTCAGACGGTTTGAAGGCAAGCGCTCCTCTTATTCATCCGTTCTTGTCGACCCGGAGGGCGAGCGCAGCATTGTCAATTTCCGGGATATGGAAATCGACTTCAGCGGCCGCTGGCTTGAAGAGGGTCCCCTGCCACGATTTGATGCGGCACTGGCCGACACGCGCTGGCCGGATGGCGCGCGTGCGATGATGCAGCTGGCGCGGCAGCGGGGCGTGCCGGGCATCATCGATGGGGAGGCCCCGGTCCGGGAAGCAGAGGACGCCTTAAGGCTTGCCTCCCACATTGCTTTTTCCCAGTCGGGGCTGCGCGATTTTGACAATACGGATGACCTGGAAGCAGCGCTGCGGCGCGCTGGCAGTGAAACGGGGGCCTGGGTCTGCGTAACGATGGGCGCGGACGGCGTCTACTGGATCGAAGACGACCGGTTTCGGCATATGCCGGCCTTTGAGGTCAAGGCGGTGGATACGCTCGGTGCCGGCGACGTCTGGCATGGCGCGTTTGCGCTGATGCTGGCGCGCGGCAACGACGAGGAAACGGCAATCCGCTTCGCCAGCGCCACGTCCGCGCTCAAGTGCACGCGGTTCGGCGGCCGGCGCGGCACACCGACTGCAGATGAAGTTGAAGCATTTTTGATGGAGAGAGCTTGATGCAACTGACACCCGGAAAACTTTGGGGTATGCGCCGCATGGCGGACGCTGCCGGGCGCTTCAAGATGACGGCGGTCGATCAGAGGCCGCCGATCAAGAATCCCATCGCGGCGCATTACGGGACCGATGAGGCGCCTTATGATGACGTTGCCCGTTTCAAGGCGCTTTTGACGGAAACCCTTCAGGATGAATCCTCGGCGATGCTGCTTGATCCGCACTACGCAATCCCGCGGGGCATCGGGTATTTGTCTCCGGCAAAGGGACTGATTGTCACGCTTGAAGACTCGCTGTTCGAAGAGACCGAGGGCGGGCGTCTGTCGTTGCAGATCGATGACTGGTCGGTGGCCAAGATCAAGCGCATGGGCGGTGATGCAGTTAAAGTGCTGGCCTGGTACAGGCCCGATGCGTCGGATGCGGTCAATCGTCATCAGCAAGACTTCGTCAAACGGATCGGCGAAGCCTGCGCACATTGCGACATTCCGTTTCTGTTCGAGTTGCTGGTCTATCCGCTTGCCAGCGATGCGCACCAGACAAAGGACTATGTCGAACTGCAGGGTAAGAAGGCCGATGACGTGCTTGCCTCTGTCGAGGAGTTCGCCAAGGCCGATTATGGGGTTGATGTCTTCAAGCTTGAGAGCCCGGTCAATGCGGGAGATGTTCCGGGCGTCGGCAATGACGGCTGGGAAGAGGTTCAGCCTGTTTTTGACGAAATGGGACGGCTTGCAGGGCGGCCCTGGGTGATGCTGTCGGCGGGTGCCGGCAAGCCGCAGTTCCGCAATATTCTGACCCATGCTTTCCGCGCCGGTGCATCCGGTTATCTTGCCGGTCGGGCGATCTGGCTGGATGCCTTTTCCCGTTTTCCCGACTGGGGCGCCATGCGCGCCGGGCTGTCGGGTGAGTCAGTCGACTATATGAAGGATCTCAATGCGCTCACCGATGCTGACGCAATGGCCTGGCACGCACACTCGGTCTTTGTCGAAGGCGGTGCGACGTTCTCGCCGGATGATGCGTCATTCCGGCATCAATACGGAGACTTCGGATCGTGATGACGTATCGGCGCCATTGGTGTCTAGTCGAGCAACAGGCGTGCGACGACATCGAGGGTCTGCGGATCGTCCCGCGATGGCGCGACGATGACAGCCTCGCCCTCGCGCGGTGTGATGCCGGTCAGCGCCTCGACGTTTTCCGGATGGGTCATCATCACCTGGTTTCCGGGCCCGCGAAAGGCGCGGATGATTTCCATCACCTCTGCGTTTTTTGCTTCCAGCGTTTCCGGGTCGTCCTCGACAAGATCGAGCGCCTCCAGCAGTTGGGCATCGACATCGCGGAACGCATTTTCAGCGGTTTCAAGCGTGCGGCACCACTGGCTGGAATAGACAGTGGAAATGGATACGGCGCGCGCCGCAAAACGCACCCCTCTGCGGCGTGCCTGCTGCCGTCCGCGATCGGAAAGGTTCCGTTGGGTCGCGCAGTCGCCCAGTTCAAAAAAGGGTGGATCGCCGACACCCGGTGCCAGCGCATGGGTCAAGAGGATCGTATAGCCGCCGGAGGCAAGCCGCGCCCAGGCAGCTTCCGTCGCCTTGGCCCCGGAGACTGCGAAACCGCAGATCAGCAGGACTGTTGCAACCAGGGCAAGTGGACGTCGTTTCATATAGCGGCTCCGATAACGCATATACTAGGAGTTTAATCGGCAAATGAAAGAGGTACAGACGCTCGGCGTCCTGCCACTCGGTCGGCCGACATTCGATGTGGCCTTTGCCGAAGAAAAACTCAAGGCCATGTTGGACGCTCTGGCTACATCGGGCAAGACATTGTGCGGCCCCGCGACGTTGTTGATGGATGAGGCGGCGACGAAGGAGGGCATCGAACAGATCAAAGCGGCCAAGCCGGATGCCGTTCTTATCCTCCAGGTCACCTTCACGGACGCCGGCGCCACCATGGCTGCCGCCTCGGCATTTGACATGCCGCTGGGGCTTTGGGCGGTGCCGGAACCCCGCATTGGCGGGCGGTTGCGGCTCAACGCCTTTTGTGGGCTCAACCTTGCCTCCCATGCGCTCGGGCGAGCAGGGCGACCGTTCTCCTGGATGTATACCGACCCGCAAAGCCCTGATATCGGGTCTGAGCTGCAGGCGCTTTTTCGCGGTGAGCGTATTGTCGCACCAATGGACGGCGTGTCGCTATCGCCGCAAACAAAGGGGAGTGAGGCTGTTGCGACGCTGGGCGGCAAGCGCATCGCCCGAATCGGCGCGCATCCCGACGGTTTCGACACCTGTCGCTATGATGCATCCAAATTGAAGGAGCTGACAGGGATCGAGGTGGAGGAGCTCGGCCTTGCCGGGCTGTTCGATACCGCCCGGGCCATGCCGGACGAGGTGGTTCAGGATATCCGCGCAGCCGCCGAGCGCGATCTCGAAGGCCTGGAGAGCGTCAATCAGGAGGAACTCGACCGTTCGTTGCGGCTCAAGGCGGCGCTCTCTGCACTCAAGGATGATGGCGGGTATGACGCATTTGCCATTCGTTGCTGGCCGGAGACCTTTACTGAATATGGCGGCGCGGTCTGCGGACCCGTTTCCATGATGGGCGAAGCACGGGTGCCGTGCGCCTGCGAAGCAGATGTCTATGGCGCGGCGACCCAATTGCTGTTGCAGAGCGTGGCGGACAGCCCGGTTTTCCTGGTCGACATGGTGGATATGGATGTCGCGGACGATACCGGTGTCGTGTGGCATTGCGGCCAGGCGCCGATATCCATGGCCGATCCGAAGAGCGATGCGCAGGCGACGATCCACACAAACCGAAAAATGCCGCTGCTTTACGAATTCGGGCTGCGCCCCGGGCGCGTCACGCTGATGCGGCTCAGTCAGGCACGCGGCCGGCACGTCATGATCCTTGCGGGCGCCGAAATGCTGGAACGGCCGATGGCGTTTACCGGAACGTCCGGCGTCCTCCGGTTCGACCGACCGGTCTCATCGGTTCTGCCCGATATCATGAACAGCGGGTTGGAACACCATATGGCGCTGGCTTACGGCGATCATGGCGAAGCGCTGATTGCCGCCGCCGCTGCGCTGAAACTTCCCGTCATCCGTCTTTGAAGGCAGCAGGCATATGAATACCATCCGTTATGGCATTATCGGTTCGGGCATGATGGGCCAGGAGCACATCAGGAACATCGCGCTGCTCGACGGGACCGAGATCAGCGCTGTGGCTGATCCGAATACGGAGATGCAGCGCAGTGCGGCGACGCTTGCGGGACCGGCCTGCCGGACTTTTTCTCATCACGGCCGGCTGATTGAGGAGGGCGGTTTCGATGCGCTGGTGGTGGCCGCGCCGAACCATATGCACAAACCGATCCTTGATGATGTGCTGAAATGCGATGTGCCTGTGCTGGTGGAAAAGCCGCTCGGTATTGACGGCTCGCAATGCCGGGACATCATGGCGGGAGCAAACGGCAGGAAAGCTCCGGTATGGGTGGCGATGGAGTATCGCTACATGCCGCCGATTGCACGCTTACTGGAAGAAGTGCGGGCCGGCGCGGCAGGTGAGCCGAAGATGATCGCCATTCGCGAACACCGCTTTCCCTTTTTGAGCAAGGTCGGCGACTGGAACCGATTTCAGGATCAGACCGGCGGCACAATGATCGAAAAGTGCTGCCATTTTTTCGACCTGATGCGTCTTCTGTCCGGTTCGGAAGCCATCCGGGTTTTTGCGTCGGGTGCCATGGACGTTAACTTCAAGGACGAAATATTCAACGGCCGACGGGCGGATATTCTCGACAATGCCTTTGTGATTGTCGATTTCGAGAACGGCATTCGGGCCATGCTGGATCTGTGCATGTTCGCCGAAGGGTCTTACTGGCAGGAAACCGTTACCGTTACCGGCGACCGGGCGCGCATCGATGCCCATGTGCCGGGACCGGCACGGTTTTCGCCGACGGGTGAGGAACGCTCGTCACGCCTCGTCCTGTCGCCGCGCGAGAGTAAAGTGCCGATTGCAGAGGACATCCATGTTGATCCGGCGATTTTGTCGGCGGGCGATCACCACGGATCCACCTTCTACCAGCATGAGAAGTTTCTTCACATGGTGCGCAATGGCGGCGCGCCGGAAGTCAGCATGCTGGATGGTGCCAAGTCGGTCGAAATCGGCGCAGCAGCCGAGGAATCGGCACGGACCGGTATGCCGGTGATGCTTTAGGCCGCTTCAGGGCAGGCTGACGGCGTAGTGCTGGTCGCTGGTCAGGCAGCGCGATGAACGCAGTTCCACCGGATTGCCTTCAAGATCGCGGGCTATGCGCGTTATCAACAGCAAGGGCGTGCCGACCCCGCACCCCAGGGCCGCTGAATCGCGCGGTTCGCAAAGGATGGCTTTTACGCGCTCATCCGCCTTGGCGATGGTTATGCCCCAGCGCGATGAATAGAGCCGGTAGATATTGTTGGGAATTTCGTCCAGCTCCCTGAAGTCCGGAAAAGTCGCCGAGGGGATCGTAATGGTCTCGGCAATCACCGGTCTGCCGCCAAGTTCGCGCACGCGCTCGATACGCCAGACGGGTGCGCCGTCAGCAATGGAAAGCGACCGGGTTTCCTGCGCCGAGGCCTTTTCTTCGGACCAATCCAGTAGCCTTGATTCGGGAAATGTTTCCTTTTCGGCATGTTCGTCGGAGGTCAGCCGGAAAAACTGGAACAGGATGCGTGAATCCTCGGGTTCAGCAACAAATGTCCCGCGACCCTGATGGCGCACCAGAAGGCTTTCAGCGGTCATGGCATCGAGTGCCTTGCGCACCGTGCCCTGGCTGACATTGAGCTGGCGGGCCAGCTCCTGTTCGCTTGGTATGTTGGTGCCCGGTTGCCAGGTCCCGTCAACCAGCCGACGAATCAACTGGTCCTTGACCTGGGCGTAGAGCGGTTTGAAGCCGATGTTCGTGTCTGTTTCCTGCAAGGCCGCACCCATTTAGATGGCTCTGTTTAGCCTGATCCGGTTGACAATGCCAGCATAATGTATCTTATATATTATATAAGACTTGGCGCTACGGCGCTCCCAATCCTGAAATTCTGGAGGCAGCCTTGAGTATCCCGCACTTGCTGGTGCACGACCACAAGGACAATGTCGGCGTGGTTGTGATTGAAGACCTGACCGCCGGCACGAATATGACCTGTGTCGTGACCCATGATGATTCCGATTTTGAAATGACCTGCAGCAACGATGTGCCGATCGGGCACAAGGTCGCGCTGAAGGACCTCAACGAGGGCGACACGGTGATCAAATATGGCGAGGACATCGGCAAGGTGGTCGCGCCGATCAAGAAGGGCGAGCATGTGCACGTCCACAATGTGAAAACCAAGCGCTGGTAGGAGGCAAACCCATGTCAAACAGGATCATGGCTTACCGGCGCGAGAATGGCCGGGTCGGTGTCCGCAATCACGTTGTCATCCTGCCGCTGGATGATATCTCCAATGCGGCCTGTGAAGCGGTTGCCAACAATATCAAAGGCACGATGGCGTTGCCGCACGCCTATGGGCGGCTGCAGTTCGGGGAAGACCTCGATCTTCACTTCCGTACGATGATCGGCACCGGCGCGAACCCGAATGTCGCCGCCGTTGTTGTCATCGGTATCGAACCGGAATGGACGAAGGTCGTTGTCGACGGGATTGCCGAGACCGGCAAACCGGTGACCGGGCTGTCGATCGAACAGAACGGCGATATCGCAACCATTGCCGCCGCGTCGCGTGTCGCCAAGGAGTACGTACATTGGGCGACCGAGCTGCAGCGGGTGGAGTGTGACATCTCTGAGCTGTGGATTTCAACGAAGTGCGGCGAGAGCGACACGACGACCGGCCTGTCGTCCTGTCCGACGGTCGGCAACATGTACGACAAGCTTCTGCCTCAGGGCATCTATGGGTGTTTCGGGGAAACGTCGGAGATTACCGGTGCGGAACATCTTTGCGCCAAGCGTGCGGCCAATCCGGAAGCCGGCGAAAAATTCATGAAGATCTGGCAGGCCTATCAGGACGACGTCATCGAGGCGCACAAGACATCCGACCTTTCGGACAGCCAGCCGACCAAGGGTAACATTCTCGGCGGCCTGACGACCATCGAGGAAAAGGCGCTCGGCAATCTGGAAAAGATCGGCCGCACATCGACCTATGTGGATGCGCTCGGCCCCGCCGAAGCCCCGCAAAAGGGCAAGGGCCTCTACTTCATGGATACATCGTCTGCCGCTGCCGAATGCGTCACCTTGATGGGGGCAGCGGGATATGTGATCCACACCTTCCCGACAGGCCAGGGCAATGTCATTGGCAACCCCATCGTGCCGGTGATCAAGATATCGGGCAATCCGCGTACGCTGCGGACCATGAGCGAGCACATTGATGTTGACGTCACCGGTGTGTTGCGCCGCGATATGACGATCGATCAGGCCGGCGATGCGCTGATCGACATGATCGCCCGCACCGCCAATGGCCGCAATACGGCGGCCGAAGCGCTTGGTCACCGCGAGTTTGTCATGACCAAGCTTTACCGCAGCGCCTGAGTGCTGCACTGTATCGGAACGGGCTCCTTGCGGGCCCGTTCACGAACACGACCGGACTTCTTCAATGGCCAAGATCGTTATTACCGAGTTCATGGACGATGCGGCGGTGGCCCTGTTGTCTGATCATCACGAGACCCATTATGACCGCGGCCTTGCCGACCGGCAGGAGGATATCCCGTCTTTGACCGGCGATGCGTCCGCGCTCATCGTACGCAACCGGACACAGGTCAACACCGCGCTCCTTGATGCAACGCCCGGGCTCAAATGTGTCGGCCGGCTTGGTGTCGGTCTCGACAATATCGACCTTGAGGCGTGCAAGGCGCGGGGCGTTGCCGTGTTTCCCGCCACGGGTGCCAACAATCAGAGCGTCGCCGAATATGTGATTGCCAATGCGATGCTGCTGCTGCGGGGCGCATACCACTCAAGCGATGCAATGCTGAGCGGGGCTTGGCCGCGCCAGCAACTGATGGGTCGCGAGCTCGCGGGCCGAACCATGGGGCTCGTCGGTTTTGGCGCCATAGCCCGGGAGGTCGCGCTGCGCGCCAGCGTGCTGGGCATGGATATCGTTGCCTATGACCCCTTCTGCATGGCGGATGATCCGGGTTGGCAGCTGGCCCGCAACGTTTCCCTCGACGGTCTGCTGGAATTGTCCGATGTGGTCAGCCTTCATACGCCTCTGAATGACAAGACGCGGCATATGATCAACGCCGACGCCCTGTCGAAGATGAAGCCGGATGCGGTGATCATCAACGCGGCCCGGGGCGGGGTCGTTGACGAGGACGCGCTTGCAGCCGCGCTTTCGGGCGGCCGGCTTGCCGGCGCCGCCCTTGATGTTTTTGAGGTGGAGCCGTTGACGGCGGAGGCCGCCAAAAAGTTCGCCGGCATCGGCAATGTTGTGCTGACCCCGCATATAGCCGGGGTGACGGACGAATCCAATGTGCGCGTCAGCGCGATGACGGCAAAATCCGTTCTGGACCATCTGGCGGGTGCCGGACATGGCTGACGGGGAAATGCGGCTGAGCCCTGATGCCGTCCATGTCTTGATCGTGGATGCGCTGCGAAGATCAGAAACATCGCCTGACAATGCCGATGCTGTAGCGCGGGCGCTTGTTGCTGCCGAACTGGCCGGCCAGCGCGGACATGGGCTGCGTCGGGTCGGTTCCTACGCAGCGCAGGCAGCCTGCGGGAAGGTTGATGGTCACGCGCGTCCGTCCCTGGCCCAGCACAAACCGGCAGCAGCGCTGATCGATGCTGCAAACGGTTTTGCTTACCCGGCTATTGAAATGGCCCAGAACTGGCTTGGCGAAACCTGTCCGGCTCAGGGTATCGCCATCGTCGGCATCACCCGGTCGCACCATTGCGGTGTCGCGGGCGTGGTTGTTGAAGCGCTGGCGGATAAGGGGCTAGTCGCGATGCTGTTTGCCAATACGCCTGGCGCCATGGCGCCCTGGGGTGGCAGAAGAGCGCTCTTCGGCACCAATCCGATCGCGTTCTCGGCGCCCGTCAAAGGTGATGATCCGGTCACGGTTGACATCTCGCTTTCCAAGGTTGCGCGCGGCAAGATCATGGCTGCTAATCAAAGCGGCGAAAGCATCCCCGAGGGTTGGGCCTTCGATGCCGACGGCGTGCCCACGACGGATCCGGCGGCTGCGCTTTCCGGCACCATGGCGCCGATGGGCGATGCCAAGGGCACGGTGCTGGCGTTGATGGTTGAACTCCTCAGCGCCGGGCTGACGGGCGCGCACTACAGTTTCGAGCAAAGTTCTTTCCTCAATGCGCAAGGGGATCCGCCGGGAGCCGGTCAGACCCTTGTGGCCATCGATCCGACAGCGTTCGGTCACGATGCGACTGCCCGTTTTGTGCACATGGCTGCAAAGATCGGGGATGATGACGGGGCAAGACTGCCGGGTCGTCGCCGACAGGCGCTTCGCGAGGCATTTCGGCGCGACGGAGTTCCGGTCGATGCCGGCCTGGTGGCCGACATCGAGGCGATCGGGGCCTGATCGAATCGTTCAGGCTGCGAGCGGGAGGTAGATCTCGGTCAGCAGGTCCTCGGGTTTGGTTTCTGCCGGATTGTTGAGATAGACTTCGTAGCAGGGCGAGTCCGCGGGCTCGCGGCCGGATTCCGGCAGCCAGCGGCCGAACAGGTGATCATAGGCGACCCTGATGTCCTCATAGGGCCCTTTGTAGGTCAGGATTGCGTAATCG
The DNA here is from genome assembly GCF_027944115.1 of Hoeflea prorocentri. NCBI lineage: Bacteria > Pseudomonadati > Pseudomonadota > Alphaproteobacteria > Hyphomicrobiales > Rhizobiaceae > Hoeflea > Hoeflea prorocentri. Next base: position 207,746 of record NZ_JAPJZI010000002.1, read on the forward strand.
CCGGCCTTCAGGGTTACATCGTCAAGCCCCTTCGGCAAATCTGTGTTGTCGGCGACCAGAAAGCCGGCGCAGCTTTTAAGATCGGCTTCCGCAACTAAACTCGGATCGTCATAATAGACTGCGGCGACACCGCGTATGTTCGATCCGAGTTGTGGTGCGAAGGCTCCCAGTTTCTGGAATTGCGCACCGATCCCGGTATACGGCCCATGATGGTGCAGGGCTGCCAGATGCTGGTTTTCGGCTTTTTTGACTTCGACGTCGAACACTTTGTTTTCTCCTTTAGAGCGTGCTGGTTTGGTCAGGCTTGAAAAGCCATCCTTGCGGAACGATCGGGGAGAAACGCCGTACTGATCCTGAAAGGCGCGTGTGAAGCTTTTGACATTGGGATATCCCACCTTTGCCGCAATGGCGGAAACCGGCCAGTCCTTGCCGATCAGCCACAAGGCGGCGCGGTGAAGCCGCAGCCGGCGGGCAGCCTGGGCGCAGGTCTCACCGGTCATGGCGTTAAAGATCCGATGCCAGTGAAACCTGGACATGGCCGCCACATCGGCAAGTGCGTCCAGCGACAGGTCGCCGGCGGGATTGTCGTGAATATGTCTCAAGACACGCATGATACGCTTCTCATAATCGTTCGACACCGTTCACTCCCTGCTTTGTTCCACCGTCACCTTGCCCCAGGGCCGATCCACAAATCTTGCTGAATTGGCGGTTTGCATGCCGGATGGTCGTGGATCGACACAGTGAGACGAAGAAAAGTGGCGATGTGGTTTCACCTTGATGGAAGCGTGGCTGCATTTTCGCCAGCGCCGGGTTTCAGACACAAAGCTCCGCCGGATTTCCGGGTTCGGCACGGTTCGGTTTGCACAATCTGTGGGTGCAATGATGTGAATCTGCAACAGTCCATCGGATTCGATCCCTACCACAGGTTGATAACCTACAATGTGAATTGAACCAAAACGCGATGTCCAAATAGCATTATCTCAGCGGGCTTATTTCGCTCCGGACTACCTAGAACAGTTTCAGCAGCCATAGCTACTATCACCAATTCGACCGCAGCGTCGTTAAGTGAGGACGTTATAATGGGGTATGCATCGCGTCAGGGATTGAAGTCCAATCTTCTCAAATTAACCCTTGGTATCGGTGCTTTGCCGGCTATCAGCCTGGCCGGTGGTGCGTTTGCGCAGACGGTGCTTCCTCCGGGTGAAAGCGGTATCGATATTCTTGAGACCGGCGATCCAGCAAATTCGATCACTGTCGAAAACGCTGGGGGTTTTTCGGTTCTTACGCTGACAATACCGGGTCCTCCATTTCCGGTCTCGATACCGGCTTTCGGCGTCAATGTCCGCAGCGCCGGTGACGACGGTGAGCTGCGCTCCGGAAGTCCGAGGTTGCCAGGTCCATCCGGTAACGGCGGAACAGTGGAGGTGACCAATTCCGGCATTATCGAAGCGGCGGGCTTGATGTCGGGTGGTATTCGCGCCGTCAGTCAGGGCGGTGACGGCGTGGAGGGCTTCGACAACGCCGGTGCGTCGAATGATTTTGGTGGCGACGGCGGCAACGGGGCCGATGTGACCGTATCGAACAGCGGCGTCCTGACGACCTCTGGCCAGTCCGGCGTTGGCCTGTTTGCCGCCAGCCTCGGTGGTGATGGGGGCGACGGCGCGGATTCCGATGCAGGTCTTGGTGGTAATGCCGGGTCGGCCGGCATCGTCATGGTCGAGAACATCGCCAAAATCACAACCAATGCGGCCAGGGCAAACGGCATCAGTGCCATCAGTCAGGGTGGTGACGGCGGCCAAGGCGGCGACGAAACAGACGACATCATTGGAGGAACCGGTGGGACCGGCGGGCTTGGCGGGGCCGGCTCCGATGTCTTTGTGACCAACCACGGCTTGGTGGAAACTTTCGGCAATGATGCTTTCGCGGTCTTTGCATCCTCGACCGGAGGGGCCGGAGGGGCCGGCGGCAAAGGCGGCGGTGTTCTGCCCATCGTGGTCAATGGCGGTTCCGCCAACAATGGCGGACGCGCAGGTGATGTTGACGTGACCAATTTCGGAACCTTGACCACATCCGGTGTCGGATCCAGCGCGCTTTTTGTTCAGTCCGTTGGCGGCGGTGGCGGTGTGGCGGGAACGGCCGGCAATCTCAGAACTCTGGTCAGCCTTGCCGGATCCGGCGGTGCGGGGGCCGATGCGGGCGACGTTTCGGTCGACAATTACGGGCAGATCGAGACAAGGGGAGCCGGTGCGCACGGTCTCCTGCTACAATCCATCGGTGGTGGCGGTGGATCGGCGGGGTTTGCTGTCGGTCTTATCAGTATCGGCGGTACGAGCGGCGATGACGACGAAGCGGGCGGCGCCGATGGGGGCCGCGTCAATGGCGTAAACCATGGCACCATTACAACGGAAGCATCCTATGCCTATGGCGTGATCGCTCAATCAGTTGGCGGCGGCGGTGGCGGCGGCGGGTTTAACGTTGGAGCGATTGCAATTGGTGGGGAGGGTAGCACCGGTGGTGATGCAGGCGCGGTCGAGTTCGAGAATAGCGGCATCATCAGGACGTCAGGCGACTTCTCGGGTGCGTTGCTCGCGCAGTCGACCGGCGGCGGTGGCGGCGTCGGGGGCGGTGCCGTCAGCATCTTCTCCATCGGCGGCAGCGGCAGTTTCGGCGGCGATGCAAAACAGGTTGACGTCACCAACACAGCCGACCTTGCGACCGGCGGACATGTTTCATTCGGGGTCAAGGCTCAATCGATTGGCGGCGGCGGCGGCGCAGGTGGCTTTGGAGTAAGTGCCGGTCTGTTGGGATCGACAGCCATCGGCGGGTCGGGCGGCTCAGGCGGCAGCGGCTCGGTGGTGAATCTGTCTAACGCGGGTTCGGTCGTTACGGACGGAGCCCTGTCCCATGCGGTTGTCGCCCAATCCATTGGCGGCGGCGGTGGAACAGGCGGGTTCGCAGTAGCCGGATCGATCGGGATCGGCGTTGCGGTGTCTTCGGCATTCGGCGGCCGGGGTGGCGACGGCGGAGACGGCGGTGCCGTCACGCTCGTTAATGACGGTATGGTTCAGACGATGGGTGCCGGCGCGCTCGGAGTTCTTGCCCAGTCAGCCGGCGGTGGTGGTGGCGCCGGCGGGTTTGCCGCCGCCGGCGCGGTGTCGATCGGTGTCAGCAAGATTTCGGCCACCTCGGTGACACTGGCCCTCGGCGGGAGCGGCGGAGGGGGCGGCTCGTCGGATGCGGTGATCCTTGAAAACAATGGATCTGTGTCGACCAGCGGCGACCGCGCTCATGCGATCGTAGCCCAATCGGTTGGCGGTGGTGGCGGATCGGGCGGCTTTACCGGGTCGGCGTCTGTCGCGATCGGCGTCGGAACAAAGTTGCCGAATTTCGCAGTGAGTGTTGGAATCGGCGGGACGGGCGGCGATGGCGGTCATGGCAAGACTGTTTCAGCGACCAGCACGGCAGCGCTGATCCATACGAGCGGGCGTGATGCAGACGGCATTTTGGCGCAATCCGTCGGCGGTGGTGGCGGTGAGGGTGGTTTTGCACTTGGAGGCGCGGCGGGCGGTCAGAAATCCTTCAACGTGACCGTGCAGGTTGGCGGTGAGGGCGGTGCCGGCGGAAACAGCGACCGGGTGCAGGTGTCCAACAGTAGCCGTATTGTGACGGAAGGCCTCTCTTCTGTCGGGCTTGTGGCGCAATCCGTTGGCGGTGGCGGCGGCAGCGGTGGCTTTGTCGGCGGCATCGCGTTCGGTCTTAAGGAGTCCGTCAATGTTGCGGTTACCGTTGGTGGCAAGGGCGGCGACGGTGGTAACGGCGGCACTGTGTTTGTCGAAAATGACGGCGTTATCTCTACAGGTGGAGAACTCTCGTCGGCCCTCTTGGCTCAATCGGTGGGTGGCGGGGGCGGGACCGGAGGTGCCGCCGGTATCGACGAAGACGCCGTTACAGCGCTTCTAACCGATCTTGTCGGAGTTACCGACGATACGGCCGAAGACGGCCTGCCGGATCTCGGTGGTGCCGGCTCATTTGGATTTGGCGCTCAGGTATTCAATGCGAGTGTGACGGTCGGCGGCACGGGGGGCAAGGGCGGTGATGGCAATGATGTCGTTGTCCAGAACGCCGCGGCATTATCGACCAGCGGTGCCCAGTCCGCTGTCATTTTCCTGCAGTCGGTCGGCGGAGGTGGTGGCCAGGGCGGCGTTGCCACCGCGGTCAGTGCAAGCTTCGGCTCGTCAAATGGCGGAGTGCTGACCATCGGCATTGGCGGCAAGGGGGGCGCTGCGGGTGTAGGCAAAACGGTATCCTTGGACAATTCCGGGAACCTTATCTCCCTAGCGGATGGTTCGTCCGGGATCTTTGCGCAATCGGTCGGCGGTGGAGGCGGCCAGGGCGGGTCCGTGCGCGGTATGCCCCGTGTCAGCCTGGAAAAGAAAACTCGTGAATCCCAGAAATCCTTGTCGCTTGCCGTCACGGTCGGCGGGCGCGGTGGTGGTGGCGGCGCCGGCGGAACCGTAGATGTTCTAAACAGCGGCATCATCACAACGGAGGGTGCTCTCGCACACGGCATTGATGCCCAGTCCGTCGGTGGCGGGGGCGGGACTGGCGGAGATGCTGAGGCGTCCGCATCGTCATCAACCGGACTGACTGCTGTATCCGTTGCGGTCGGCGGTTTCGGAGGATCAGCCAGCAATGGCGGGTCGGTTGGTGTTCAAAACACGGCAGCGGTGGCCACAAAAGGCATCATCAGCAACGCGATCCGGGCACAGTCTGTGGGCGGTGGCGGTGGGGCCGGCGGGCGCGGAAACGCGTCGCAGGGTGGAACCGTTGCTATCGGTGGATTTGGTGGCGCAGTCGGTGACGGCGGCCTTGTCGAGGTGACGAACAGCGGTGCTTTAAGCACCGGCAACAACCTGTCGCACGGCATTTTCGCCCAGTCCGTTGGCGGCGGTGGCGGTGATGGCGGCAACGCTGTGTTCAATCCAATCTACGGCGCTCTTCTGGCCTTCGGCGAGGACGGAGGCGAAGGTTTTGAACAATTCGGCGAGGCTGCAGGCGTTGCGGGATTTGTCAACAATATAAAGAAACCGTCATTCGGAATTGGCGTCGGAGGTTTTGGCGGAGCGTCCGGCAGTGGCGGTTCGGTTTCGGTTAACAATGAAGGCAGCATTTTCACACAAGGCGCACACGCGGACGGCATATTCATCCAGTCGGTGGGCGGCGGCGGCGGCGTTGGCGGCGATGGTGTTGTCTTCCGGACCGGACAGATCGTTATTGGCGGCATCGGCGGCAGCTCAGGGAACGGCGGCTCCGTGTCGGTTGTTCATGACGGGACTATCCAGGCAGCGGGCATCGCGTCCGCCGGTATTCGCGCGCAATCGGTGGGCGGCGGTGGCGGTGTTGGCGGAGCAACGGCCATCGGCATCGATCCGTTTGGTGTTGAACTGTTCGAAAATCCTTTCGCCGGTGGCCATGGTGACGGTGGTGCCGTGTCAATCACGACGAGTGGCAGCATTGAGGCACTAGGCGGAGCCTCCCCTGAAAACCTGGAAAACGGTCTTGCGGGTATCGGAATCCTGGCGCAGTCAATCGGCGGTGGCGGCGGGATCATCGGCACAGAGAGCGGGATAGCAAATCTCGGCTCTCTGCATGGCAACGGTGCAGGCGGTGCCGTGTCAATCGATCACACCGGCAATATCCTGGCCATGGGTGTCAACAGCATGGCGGTTCTGGCGCAAAGCGAAGGCGGTACCGGCAGTGATGATATTTCCATTGCGTTGAACGGCGGGACCGTGATCGGCGGTTCCGGCTTCCTGGGTGGCGGCGTTTTCATTCTTGACGGTGCGAACAACACGTTCGTTAACTCAGCAGCCTTGTCGGCATTGAACAACAAGGCGCTCGTCGCAACGAGCGGCAACGACACGGTGCGAAACCTCGGCTCGATAACCGGTGACATTGATCTGGGTTCTGGAACCAACAGTTTTACGACAAAGAGCGGCGGCACCGTCACCAGCACCGGAATATTGGATATGGGCGGTGGCACGTTCACAAATGAGGGCCATCTCCAGGCCGGCCTTGATGGCCAGCGCTCGATCAATGTTGATTTGACGGGCCATTTCGTTCAGTCCGGCACTGGCAACCTCCTGCTTGATCTCAGCCTGGATCAGGACAAGAGCGAAGGGGAGATTGTGCGTGTGTCCGGGACAGCGGACGTTGATGGTGTTGTAGCGGTGAACGTTTTCAATCCGCTTGCCGGCGAACAAAGGCGGACGATCATTGAAGCTACCGGCGGAGTAACGGACAGGGGGCTTGCCGTAAACGCGAGCCCTGTTCTCAATGCAGAGCTCGCCTTTGAGGACGGGACTGACGTCGTGTTCGTGACTGATCTCAGTTTTTCTGAACCGGGCATCGGTCTGACCTCGAACCAGGCCGGCGTAGCGGCCGCGTTGGACTTTGCCGTAAGTAACGGCCTTGACGGTTTCGATGTGCTTTTCGATGAGCTGTTGGCGAATGACATTTCTGCTGATGACATCGTCAAGGCTTACTCAAGTCTGAGCGGGGAGGTCTATTCAACAACACATTCCGCCTTGAACTCCAACGGCCTGATGCTTGGCAGTATCTTGTCGAACATTACCCTGGGTGCAGGCGGCGGATCACCCGATACCAGTACGGCGGCGTTCCAGTTTCTCCCATACGCGCCGGTAGCGACAACAAGCAATAGCTTTCCGTCCGAGGCGCTTTCCGCAGACGCGGCAACAGGGCTGGCGCAGTCGAGGCCGTTCGTGTTCGCGCAGGGTCTTTACCGCCGGCTGTCCATCGATTCCGATGGAAACGGTGCGGCGAGCCGCACGATCAACTCGGGTATTCTCGGCGGAGGCGGGTTTCAGGTTGATGGTCGCCTGATCACAGGTCTTGCGGTCGGCTATCTGCGAACCGATTCAGATGTTGGCTCCCTGGGTAGCCGGGTCGACGGCAACAGCGCCGTTGTCGCGGGATTTGCCAGCATAAAGGACGGTGCGATCGATCTCAGTGCCAACCTTGGGTATGTGTATAGCGATCTTGACAGCAGTCGTGCCGTCACGGTCGGAAACCTTGCAGCGACGGCAAGCGCCGATTTTACCGCAAACAGCGGCTTCGGCTATGTCGAGGCTGGATATTCGTTTGATCTTGACGACGTCAAAATCCGGCCGTTTGCAGCGGGCGGCTTTTCCGTGACCCGCAACAACCGGTTTTCTGAGACCGGCGCCGGGGCCGCGAATTTGACCGTCGGCGCACAGACTTCAGCGCTCGGCCAACTCCTTCTTGGCATCGGTGTTCACACGAAGGTCATGGTCAATACGGTTCAGTTTACGCCGCATATCGAGGCGGCATTCCAGCAGGAACTGGGAAATCTCGGTCCGGATACGGCGGTAACTCTGCAACCTGGCGGTCTGACCTTCACAACGGCCGGGACTGAAGCATCCCGTCAAAAGGCTGTGCTCCGCAGCGGCTTCCTTGCCGAATTCAACGATCAGTCGAGCGCCTTTGTGAATTATGAGGGAGCGTTCTCACATCGCGAAACCGAGCACAACATCCAGGCCGGTTTCAAATTCAGGTTCTGAAAGCGTGTGCCTTTTCTGCGTCCAATGGTCTTTGCAGTTGTTGGCCAAAGGCCCACGCTCTGATGAGCGAACGCGTTTGCCCGGGTTTTGCAAGCCGCTCAGGCGTCCGGATCGTAAACGTAGCCTATGCCGCGGACGGTCTTGATGATCGCCGGCTTTTCCGGGTTTCGTTCTATCTTGCGCCGTAACCGGGATATGCGGATGTCAATGGAGCGGTCGAAAGGATCCCAGCTGCGGTCATGGGCCTGCTCAAGGATCTGGTCGCGGTTGAGAACACGGCCCTTGTTTTCGGCAAAGGCTTTGAGAAGATTGAATTCCATGGCGGTCAACGCAACCTCCTCGCCCTCCTTGTCGAGCATTTTGGCGGCCTCAAGATCGAGCACATAGTCGCCGAAACGGGCCGATCCAGGTTTGCTCTTATCGGCTGGCGCTTCCGCTGACTTGCGCCTCAGCACCGCCTTTATCCGCGCTTCGAGTTCGCGCAGGTCGACCGGTTTTCCGAGATAGTCGTCGGCGCCCATCTCCAGCCCGATGATCCGGTCGACCACCTCGCCAGCGGCAGTCAGCATCACCACCGGTGTCTGGTCTTCCGTGCGCAGCGAGCGCAGTGTAGTCAACCCGTCCTCGCGCGGCATATTGATGTCGAGGATGATCAGGTCGATCCGGTTTGCGCCAAGCACCGTGCGCAGCTCGTCGCTGCTGGCGGCCTTGGAGACATTGAATCCGCGTTTGCGCAGATATTCCTGCACCATGTCGCGAACATCCCGTTCGTCGTCGCAGATCACAAGGTGATAGTGGCTGTTTTCCATTTAACCGTCGTCTTTTTCACTCTTCAGGATACCATATACAAGTTCGCGCAGTTCGGCCGGCGATACCGGTTTTTCGAGATACGCGCATTGTGATTCCCGAAGCAGGCTCTGGGAAGCGACGCCCATCGTGTCGCCGGTGATAAATGCCGTTCTTTCCAGCAAATCCGGATATTCGTCCCGGACGATTTCAAACAGTCCGCGCCCGTCGATGCCCGGCATGTTGAGATCGCTGAGCAGAAGGCCGTAGCGGTTCTCGCGCAATCTTTGCGCCGCTTCGTCGCCCGTATGAGCCAGATCGACCCGGAAACCTTCCTTTTTCAGTATTTCGGCGATCAGTTCGGCGACCTCCACCTCATCATCCACAATCAGTGCTCTCACGCCGACGCGGTTGCGTTCGGCGTCGCCGTCTTCCGCCGGTTCGCTTTCGGCCTGTTTTGAAACGGGAAGCTGGATGACAAAGCGGCTGCCGGAAAGATATTCGGCGTCGACCCAGATATGCCCGCCATGGGAATGGATGATGCGGTGGCAAAAGGCCAGACCGATGCCGGTTCCATCGCCGACGTCCTTGGTGGTGAAGAACGGCTCGAATATGCGGGCCATGATGTTTTGCGGAATGCCAGGACCATCGTCCTCAACAATGATTTCCACGGCGTCTTCCGACTTCGACAGGCCTGTTGAAACCGTGATGCGCTTGCCCTTTCCGGCCGTCATGATGGCCTGTTCGGCATTGATGATCAGATTGATGATGACCTGGGTGATCTGATCGGCATCGGCAATGATGTCGGGGATTTCGCGGTCAAGCGTGCAATCGATTTCAAGGCCCTCGCCATGTTTGCCGTAGCCGGCGACATCGACCGCCGTCGAGATCAAGGCGTTGACATCGGTGTTCTCCATCTTTGTGGGCTGTTGCCGTGCCATGGCCAGGAAGGTCTTGACGATCTTGGCGCACCGTTCGGCCGCGGCGCTGATTTTTTCGATACGTGCAATGCTGTCCGGGTCCGTCGCCTCTTCCCGCAGCATCAGAGAATGGCCGACAACGATCGACAGCGGATTGTTGAGTTCATGCGCGACGCCGGCCAAAAGTTCGCCGAGTGCGGACATTTTCTCATTCTGAAACAAAAGCTCGCGCTGGCTGGATAGTTCGTCCTGCAAGGCAAGTTCGCCGGTCAAGTCGCGCGTATTGGAGACAATCACGTCTTCGCCGTTAAACTCAATCAGGCGTGCCGAGATGGAGCCCCAGAATTCCTCGCCCTTGGCGTTCAGCAGCTTGACCTTGTGTTCGTCGACCCAGCCTTTTTTGTGCAGAATGTCGATATAGGCCTGCCGTTCTCCTGCATCGACATAATAATCCCCTGCGATTTCCACCGGTCCAAAAAGGGCGGTGGTTTCGGGACTGCGGAACAGCAGCCTGCCGGTTTCGGCATTGGTCATCTGAACGGGAACCGGGCATGCCTCCAGCACCTTGCGGATCATCGCCTCGGCTTCGTTGAGCCGGGTCAGATCGATGGTTGTCGTGACGACGACCTCCTCGCCTTTGTATTCGGCAAGGCGGCCATAGGCGGAAGCGGGAAACTCGTCGCCGTCCCTGTTGATCAGGGTGAGCTTGTAATCATCGACATGACCGTCCGCCAGGAGTGTGGTGATATAGTCGGCCCGGTCGTCGATACTGACATAAAACTCGGTGGCGGCCTTGACCTTGCCGAACAGTTCCGCAGCGGCCGGATTGCGGTAGAGAATGCGGCCATCACCGACGCGGGCCATGACGACCGGCGCGGGACTTGCCTCAAGAACCTGGCGGATCAGGAGATCGCCGTCCCGTTCGGCTGCCTCGGCCAGCTTGCGTTCCGTCACGTCGGTGCGCGTTACGACAAAGCCGCCCAGCTTGGTCGGATGCACGGAGACGAGGTAGCAGGTGCCGTCCGTGTGCCTGAGTTCGTAGTCCTGGATATATTCGATGCCGTTCTCAATGCGCCCGGATACCCATTCGTCCTCATGGCCGACGGCATCGGCGTAGATGCCGCGCCGCGCGGTTTCACGCATCAGGATTTCCCAGTCGAGCCCCGGCTCAAGGATATCCGCGACGGCGTGGTTCATTTCCTTGTAGCGTTCGTTGAACATGACGAGGCGGTTGTCTTCGTCATAAAGCGCAAACCCCTCCGACAAGGACTCGATTGCATCGCGCAGCATATCGCGGGCCTTGACCGTATCTTCCTCAAGCTCGGTGCGATCCATCAGATCCTGGATGGCATTGAGAACGATTTCATCACCGCCCCGCTCAGTCAAAACCGCACAACCGCGCACCAGGATTTCCTTGCCGGAGTCGGATTTCGTCTTAACCGGATAATTTTCAATCGAGCCTTTGAGCTGGAGCTTGCGTAGCATTTCGATGCTGTCGTCGGTATCAAAGAAGAATTCCGAGATGGTCCGATCGTCGAGCGCGTCCGGCTTGACGTTGTAAAGCCGGTTCGAAGCCGAGTTGGAATAGAGCACTTCGCCGGTTTCGATGCGGTTGACCCACATCGGAAGCGGGATGTTTTCGACAAGGAACTGCATCAGGCTGTGCTTGTCTTTTTGCCCGGTTATATCGACGCTTATATAAAGTGTGCCGCCGTCCTGTGCGGGGCAGCTGGACAAAAGGCGCCACCGGCCATCCTTCATCCGTGCTTCCAGCGGGGCGCCACGATGGCCCTGCCAGAGCGCGGCGGCCCGTAGCCTGTCATCGGTCGTTTGTCCGATGTCGCTCTGATTTATGCTGTCGAACCGTTCAAGATATTCGCACAGCACATCATCCCGCCCGGCCCTGCCTGAGACAATGCCGGCCAAGGTCTCGAATTCGCCGCTGGCTTCTGCAAGGGCGCCATGGGCATCAAACCGCACGAAGGCGGCACTATGGTCGATCGTCGCGTGCCTGGACATGGCAAAGTCCTATCCCGCCAGTGTTTCAGTCGGTTTTCATTTCTGCGGCCGATTGTTTCAATTGTTTCAGCCAATGACAAATTCCGGCGCGAACGAAAACCTAAATCATTGAAACTGCGAGCGCTTTGAGTTCGCGCCGTTGCCGTTCGTTGGGCAACAAATGAAACACGGAACGGGCTGATCTGAAAACGAAACGAAACCTGCAAGCTGCAAATAGCGGTCAAACGAACACACGACAGGAACAGTCCGATGACCGTACGTCTTTCCAGCCCCGCCCATGCGAACGCACCCATCGTTGCGCTTCATTCGTCCGCGTCGAGCGGTGCACAGTGGAGCAGCCTTGGCGAAGACCTGCATGGCCGCTTTGATGTCATGGCGCCCGATCTGCCCGGATATGGCGCACCGTCCCTTGATGATGCGGGTTCGGCCGGTACGCAGCCGATTGCAGAGCGGATTGTCCGGCAGGTCGAGACATTTGGCGTTCCCGTTCACCTGGTCGGTCATTCCTTTGGGGCGACGGTCGCCCTGAAGATCGCGTTGATGCGGCCCGATCTGATCAAGAGCCTGACACTTTATGAGCCGGCTGCCTTTCATTTTCTGCAGTGGGGCGGTGAGGAAGAGCTGCGTCTCGGTACAACGATCAAAGCAGTCCGGGATGCATTGGCGGCCCATGTCGCCGAGGGCGCGCCGGAAGCGGGAATGCGGGCCTTTATCGATTTCTGGAACGGCGCCGGGGCTTTCGACAGTTTCGGCTCGAAGACGCAGGAAAGGTTCGCCGCGATGGCCGGGTCCATCCTGGACGACTTTGCCTGCGGGTTTTCCGAAAGCTGGACGCTTGAAGACCTAAGCGCTCTCAAAATGCCGACACTGATGATGATGGGGATGGAGTCGCCTGCTATTGCGCAGCACGTGGCCATCGAGATCGCCGGTGCGATCCGGGACGCTAGGCTTGCGATGCTGCCGGGACTTGGACACATGGCGCCGGTCTTTGAGCCGGGCTGGGTCAATCCGCGCATTTTTGAACATATCGCCGGAACCGAACGCCCGGTTGCCAATTGCTACTGGCCCGAAAGGTCAGCGGCGTAACACCTCACGCCCATCCAGGGATGAACCAAAGGGGACAAGGCCCCACTCACCGCGAAAGGAGAACACAATGAACATCATAGCACCTGTCAGGGAAGCTCCCGACTTTGCCGCAATCAAGCAAAAGCAGAATGCGGCCTGGTCGTCCGGAGATTACAAACGGATCGGAGTGACTTTGCAGCTCACCGGTGAAGAGCTTGCCGAGGTTGTCGACATGGCGCCCGGTTCCAAAGTTCTCGATGTTGCGGCCGGCAATGGCAATGCGACGCTGGCCTTTGCGCGCCGTTGGTGCGATGTCACATCGACGGACTATGTCGGGACGCTGCTTGAGGGCGGGCGCCAAAGGGCCGATGCCGAAGGTCTTGATGTGAGCTTCAAGGTTGCGGATGCGGAGGACCTTCCCTTCGCCGACGGTTCATTCGATGCGGTTGTGTCGACCTTCGGGGTGATGTTTACGCCAAATCAGGATCAGTCGGCCTCGGAACTGGTTCGCGTTTGCCGCTGTGGCGGGAAGATCGCGATGGCCAACTGGACGCCGGACAGTTTTATCGGTGCCCTGTTCCGCACGCTTGGCAAACATGTCCCGCCGCCGGCAGGCGTGCAGTCTCCGGCGCTTTGGGGAGACCGCAAGTGGATCGGCGAAACATTTGCAAAAAGCGCCCAGTCGATTTCCACGACGGTGAAGCGTTTCAACTTCCGCTATCATTCGCCGCAGCAATTCATCGGTTTCTTCCGAACCTATTACGGCCCGGTGCACAAGGCATTTGCCGCCGTGGGCAAGGAAGGTCAGATCGCATTGAATGACGACATCCTGGAAACGATAGCGCAATTCGATGTCGCGAAGGACGGTACAATGCATGTGCCTTCGGACTATGCCGAAATCGTCATCGAAAAGGCCTGATTTGCGTTCCCCGGCGGAACTCCGCCGGGGCCGCTCCCGATTTCGCAACTTACGCTTGGTTTCAGTATTTGTGGTTTTTGGTAAAGATCGTTGAAATAACTCAACAATTCAATCAAATAGAAATTTACAGTGGTTTCGGTCATGGGAGCACCGAATAATGAATGAGCAAAGTCTTTTCGAGAAATATGGCGGCTTCGCAAGAATTAGCCGTGTTGTCCTGAGTTTCTATGACACGCTGCTCGACAGCGACGATATCGGACCGTTCTTTGACGATATCGACATGTCCCGCATGGTTGATCATCAGACCAAATTCATCGCTTCGCTTCTCGGAGGCCCGGCCTCCTACACCGACAATCAGCTTCGTCAGTTGCATTCGCATCTTCCGATCGAGGACGACCATTTCGACGAACTCAAAGTTGTCCTGGGCGCGACCCTCAAGGACCATGAATTCACCGATCCGGATATAATCGCCGTCCTGCAGGAATTTGAGAAGCGGCGAGGCCTCATCGTAGGATAAGAGATGTCCATCGAAACCATAAATGAACAGTTGCTACGTGCCATCGGTGTCGGAGTGGCTCTTCTGGACGGCAACAGTTTCAATTTTCGTTTTCACAACGACACGTTCGAGGAATGGTTCGGCAAACCCGAGGCGGATGCGCGGCTGGGCGATGTTTTCAGCGAGCTGGATATTGACGCGTTGCGCAAGGGCCTGAAGGAGAACGGCGGCTATACCGGCGAAACCCGGTTCAAGAAAAAGCGCCGAACGATGGCGGTTGCGCTGGATTTTACTCTGACCGAAGAGGGCGGCCAGGAGATTGCCGTCCTGGTGTGCCAGAACATAACCCGCATCCGCGAGCTGGAATCGATGATCGATTCCTATTCCATGATGGTCGAGCGCAACAATCGGGAATTGAAGCGCGAAAAGGAGCAGGTGGAAAAGCTGCTTTTGAACATCATGCCGCGGGCCGTCTATGAAGAATTCAAGACCTTTGGCGTCGTGACACCGCAGCTCTACGACCCTGTGTCCGTCCTGATGCTCGATTTTGTCGGCTTCACCGATATGGTCGCGTCCGCCGATCCAAGTGTGACGGTGACGGAACTCAACGACATCTACAGCGCCTTTGACCGGATCGGCGAGCAGTTCGGCTGCGAGCGGATCAAGACGATCGGCGATGCCTATATCACTGTCGCCGGCCTTCCCGATCCGACACCCGATCATTCAAAGGCCGCCGCCAATGCCGCGATCCGGTTTATCCGTTACCTGGAACGGCGCAATTCGTCTCACCCGAACCAGTGGCGTTGCCGTATCGGCCTTGCGACCGGCGCGGTGGTCGGCTCTGTCGTCGGCATCCAGAAATATGTCTATGATATTTTCGGCCCGGCAGTGAACCTTGCAACACGGCTGCAGGAGTTTTCCGAACCGATGCAGATCAGCGTTCAGGACGAAATGGCGGCTACGTTGCGCGAGCACTTTGAGCTTGCCAATCTCGGATCGCGCGATATCCGCGGTTTCGGCCAGAAGGATGTGTGGCATTTGCTTGATACGGCCAAGACCATGAAAAAGGCCGGCAAATAGGGATGACGGCCCGGGCGCGTTTGAACTCTGTGTTTCGCGTACATGGCAACTTAAAAGGGTTTTCAATAATCTTTCGGTAAGACTCTTGGCCTAATTCTGATGCAACTTAATGTTGTGCGGTTGGATTCGGGCGATGGAAGACCAGCAGTTTCGCAAGTCTGTCCTTGTGTGGACCAGTCTGCTCGTCCTTGTCCTTCTCCTCCATCCTTACATTGCCGCCGCCCCGGACCATGCATCGATCTGCGGATCGTTCGTCCGCACCTGTCGATCGGCTGGAGAGGTCATCGCCATGTTCGGACGACCGGTGGCGGTCTTCCTGATCGGCTCTTTCCTTCTGCGTGCCGTCTTTTTTCGAGTACGCTGGCTTGAGATCAGCATGGGCTGGGCAATCCTGGCGCTGCTCTGGCTCCTGGGTTCTGCCCCGTTTCTGATTGGTACGTTTATCGTGCCCGGAGCGAACATAGCGCTTGGAAATGCGCCCGTCGCGGTACCGACCTTGCTGTTGTTCTTTGTGGCGTTGATCGGCTTTCTGGCCTTTGTCGAATTTCCTTTCGCGCGACATCTGGATGCCATGGGTCATGTCGCCTGGGTGACGGCATTTGTGGTCGCCTGTCATGCAACCCTGTTACTGGCGGGTTCCATTTTTACCGGATTGACGCTCATACCCTATATGGCCGGCCTGATAGGCGTCTCCGGTCTGGCCGGCCTCTCACAGATCAAGCTCTACTTCGTTTATCTCGCGCAAGCGCTGTTGTTTGGCTTGCCCTTCAAGCTCTTTATCCTGATCGATCTGGCGGTTTTTACCGCCGCCCTGATCTTCGTCCTCGCGCGGCAGGGAGGCGAAAGCAAGTCTGTCCAGGTTTCAGGCGTTCCAAGCCGCTGGGACAATCCGGACGGTCAGGCAAGAAGCAGCTTTGGACGGCTCGGCGAGGGCTGATGACCCGGTTGCCAATGGTCAGTACTCCATGAACTCCGTTGCCTTGCCGTTTTTGAACAGCCACAGGTCAATCTTGGGGCCTCGGACTTTTCGGCCGGTCTGACGGTGAGTGAATGAACATTCCCCGAGCGCTATGACCCGCTCGCCACGGGCGATGAATTCGTTGACGCGGAAGAAGTCCATGGACCATTCACTGGCCAGCTCTTCGTAGTGTTTGATGACTTCCTGCTTCGGTGCGCGCTGGCGTGTGAAAACCAGTTCCGGCATCGCCTCCATGGACGAGCCCCAATCCAGCCGATCGGCAAATACGTCCGACCAGACCCTGGTGTCACCCCCGGTTTCGTGCCACGCATTGTAGGCGTTGCGCAGAATCTCTACGTTGATTTCTTCTTCAGCCATGGAATCCGCCCTGCGAAGGTTTTTTCACCAGCAGGTTTCAAAACAAAAAAACCAAAGTCTGTGTGATAACTCACACAAACGGAAAAAACCGAGCGGTTACGTTGCCTGGCCCGACCGAAATCAACGGATTGGCCGCAAAGCGGGCCTCAGGCGCCCGTCTTTTGTGCCTTTGGAAAGCGAAGTGCGGCCGCTGCGTAAATCAATAATGCTGCGCAGCCCGCAGCAGCGCAAAAAAACGGGATGCGCAAGGCCATGTCCCGGCCCAGCCCGGGCTCAACCATCGTTACGATCACGCCGCCCGCCACCGCGCCAAGCGGCATCATACCCCAGCCGAAGAACCGGTAAATGCTGTTGACCCGGCCGAGCAGGTCCTCGGGGATGGTACGCTGCCTGTAGGAGACCGTGACAACGTTCCACAAGAGTGCCGCGAACATCTCGACGAAGAGTGCAAGAGCGACGACGGTCGGCGATGCGGTAAGGGCAATCGCCAGATAGGGGAGCGGGAAAATCGCAAGCGCGGCAAAAAGGCTGTTCCTGCCTCCGATGCGTGACGCAAGTGCCGGGCAGACCAATCCGCCGATGACGCCGCCGGCCGCCCCCGCCGTCAGCAGGACCCCATAGCCGAAGGCGGAGAGGCCAAGACTTTCCTGCACGAACAGGACCATGATCGCCAGCGTCATCGTGTGGAGGGCATTGAGAAGGCCGAGCATGACGGCCAGCCTGAAAATCAGCCGGTGGGCGAAGATCCATGACAGGCCGGCCTTCAGATCGGTCCAGAATTTCTGCCGCACGCGTGTGGCGGTGCGGGCGGGAAAGCCGATCTGCCAAAGGCACCAGGCCGACAGGGCAAACATGACCGCGTCAAAACCGAAGGGTGCCGGAACCGCCAGGGCAATCAGCAGTCCGGCGAGCGGCGGGCCGATGAAGGAGCCCATTACCTGTTCGATGCTCCAGATCTGGCCATTCGCCTGCTCCAGTTGGCGCGACTCAACCAGTTGCGGCAGAACCGTCTGCGCAGTGTTGTCGCGAAAAACCTCAGCCGTGCCGAGCAGGAAGGCCAGGATCCCCAGCGCCAGGATAAAGACGCTTTGCAGGCCGGAGCCGTCAGGCAGGGGCAAGGATGGGGAACTCAGGATCAGCCCGACAACGCCTAGGCTGAGGAACAGGCGCGCCATATCGGCACGGACCATCAGCTTTTGCCGGTTTGCCCGATCGGTAACGACCCCGACGGGCAATGCCAGCAGGAACCAGGGCAACCGCGTGGCGAAAGCGACAAATGAGATATGGAGCGGATCCCGGCTGATCATTGTTGCCAGCCAGGGAAATGCCAGGGCGGCCACGCCGTCACCCAGATTGGACAGGGCGCTGCCAGAAAACAGAAGCCGGTAGTTCCGGTTGTGTCGAAGCAATCGTGTGTTCACGGACGACCTGTCCTATCGGATTGGTGGGCCACTGATCGTGATTGAGCCTATGTCATCGACAACCATATGCAAGGACCCTTTCATCCGGCGGCAAAGCGGGTTAAGAATGTTCATGGTTTGTTTTCAAATGGCTTGGGAGGCGGCGGGTGTCTGATAGCAGTGGCAAGGCGTTGTTGCGTGTGTCCAATGCGACGGCACGCGGGCTGTTTCTGGAGCGCCACGGCCTTTGCGACGACCCGTCGCGGAAAATCGGCAAAGGCGATTTGCAGGCGCTGATCGAACGGCTCGGCTTCGTTCAGGTGGACAGTATCAACACCGTTGCGCGGGCGCATGATCTTATCCTTTTTTCCCGCCGGCAGGGCTACCGGCCAAAACAGCTGAAAGCTTTGCTGGAAAAGGAACGCTCGCTGTTTGAACATTGGACGCATGATGCCTCGGTCATCCCGACGCAGTTCTATCCCTATTGGGAATTGCGGTTCGACCGATACCGGGAGCGGCTGATCAAGCGCTGGCGCGAATGGCGGCGGGACGGGTTCGAAGAAAAAATCGATGATGTGCTTGCGCATATCGCGCAGAACGGGCCCGCCATGTCACGGGAGATGGGAGGAGACGAAAAGAAGAACAGCGGCGGCTGGTGGGACTGGCACCCTTCCAAAACGGCGCTGGAGTATCTGTGGCGCACCGGACAACTCGCCGTTTGCCGCAGGGACGGTTTTCAGAAAGTCTATGATCTGTGTGAGCGGGTGATTGCCGAAGAACACCGCTCGGACCGCTACAGCGTGGAGGAAACAGTCGACTGGGCCTGTTCCAGCGCATTGGACCGCCTCGGATTTGCGACATCGGGAGAGATCGCCGCCTTTTGGGAGGGCATCACGCCGGCGGAGGCAAAAATGTGGTGTGCGGAACGGCTTGGCAGCGAGCTGATTGAAATCGAAATCGAGACGGCGCAGGGCGGGCGGCCGCACCGGGTGTTTGCCCGAGCTGATATCGAGACACATCTGGAGGCGGTTGCCGACGCACCCAGCCGTCTCCGGGTGCTCAGCCCCTTCGATCCCGCCATCCGTGACCGCAAGCGCGCCGAGCGGCTCTTCGGGTTCAACTACCGCATCGAAGTGTTCGTGCCGGAGCCGAAGCGCCGATACGGCTATTATGTCTTCCCGCTGCTTGAAGGAGACCGGCTGATCGGGCGCATCGATATGAAATGCCGCCGCGATACAGGCGTCCTTGATGTCACGGCCCTTTGGCCGGAGCCGAAGGTCAAGCTCGGGCGCGGGCGTCTTGCCCGTCTTGAGGCGGAACTCGACCGGATCCGGCGCTTTACCGGCTGCGAACGGGTGGACTATGCCGACGGATGGATTCGTGACCCGCTGCCTTAGCCGCCCGCACTAATAGAGCCAGCGCACAAGCCCGAGCGTGATGAACGGGAACAGCGCCAGGATGACAACCCGCAGCAGATCGGTGGCAACAAAGGGAAAGACGCCGCGATAGGTCTGGCTGAGCGGAACGTCGGGCGCCATGGAGTTGATGACAAAGAGGTTCATGCCCACCGGTGGCGTTATCAGCCCGACTTCGACGACGATCAGCACGAGGATGCCGAACCACAGGGCGAATTCTTCCGGCGAAAGTCCGAAGTCGAGACCAATCACGATCGGAAAGAAGATTGGAACCGTCAGCAGGATCATCGACAGCGAATCCATGACGCAGCCAAAAATCAGATACAGAAGAAGGATGATCGACAGGATCAGCCAGGGAGAAAGCCCCTGTTCTGTGACGTAAAGCGCTGCTTCCTGAGGCAACTGCGAAAGTGCCAGAAAGCCGTTATATATCGCAGCGCCCAGGATAATCAGGAAGATCATGCCGGTGGAATTGGCCGTATCGAGGATTGATGATTTAAGCGTCGACCATGTCAGCCCGCCATTGACCAATGCGATGAGGCCGGTGCCGGCTGCTCCGACAGCGGCAGCCTCGGTCGGAGTGAAGATACCCATATAGATGCCACCGACCACGAGCAGGAAGACGGCGAGAACCGGCCAGACCGCCAGCAGGGCGCGAAAGCGCTCGGCATAGGGCACGCGCTCGCGGGTGCCGGCCGAATTCGGCCGGATACGCACGTAGATCGAAATGGCGAGCATATAGCCGAGTGCTGCAAGGATGCCCGGGACAACAGCTGCGACAAAGAGCTTGGCGATGTTCTGCTCTGTGAGGATTGCGTAGATCACCAGGACCACCGAGGGCGGTATGAGAATGCCGAGCGTTCCGCCGGCTGCGAGCGTGCCGGTCGCGAGCGGGCCGGAGAAGCCGTAGCGTTTGAGTTCCGGAAGGGCGACCTGACCCATTGTGGCGGCCGTTGCGAGAGAGGACCCGCATATGGACCCGAAGCCGGCGCAGGCGCCGACGGCAGCCATTGCGACACCGCCGCGCCGATGACCTAGCCATGTCTCTGCCGCCTTGAAGAGCGCCGTCGACATGCCGCCCAGCCGGGCAAACTGGCCCATCAGAAGAAACAGCGGCACGATGGAGAGCGAATAGCTGGAGAAGGTTCCGTAGGTCTGGTTCTTCAATTGCCCGAAGATCATCAGGAAGGAACCGTTGATCATGTAGCTTCCGAGCACGCCGACGGCCAGCATGGCAAGGCCGATCGGAATGCGAAGAAAAATCAGAAGAAGCAGAACTGGAAACGACCAGATGCCGATCTCGAGATTGCTCACGACAATTCTCCGCCGATCACCACACTGGAACCTGTCCGGTACTCACGGATGCTGCGCCAGAAACACCATGCCGCGACGATCACAAAAACCACGGCACCGAAGAGGCCGGCCGCATAGGCCCACCAGATGGGAAACTGCAGGATGAACGTCGTTTCGCTGTAATTGTACTTGTCGATGGTGCCGAGCCAGTGGCGCCAGCAGATCAGAGCGGCAAACAGCAGCATGAGGAAATTGGCAACCATCTCGATGAGGCGATTGAGATTGTCGCTGAAATGCATGGTGAGGATTTCAACGACGGCGTTGCCGCGCCGCAAATGACACCAGGGCAGGAAGGCGAAGACGGCAAATGCCGTTCCGGCTTCCACCAGTTCAAAATCGCCGGGAACAGGAGCAAGGCCGGCAAATACGAGTGCGCGTCCGGTCACGGAGATTACCGTAACGATGATCAGTGCGGTCAGGACCAGACCGCCGGCAAGGGCCGTCAGGCGTGCAAGAGCCTGGATCCAGCGTTCAATTCGCTCCGACATTTTCGTATCCCATCCGGCTTGTGCCGCCCCTCTTGACGCGGCCAGCTATCATCACTTTGCGTTCCGCCTGTCATTTATCGCGCTGTTGGCGGGCCGTGACAATGCTGCGATCCGGTTATCCAATGGCTGGTCCGGCATGGCCATGTGTCCTGTTCCGGACGCAATGGTCGGATCCGTGCCGGCGCAAGCCGCCTCAAATGGTCCTGGTGGTTGAAGTATGGCGGAACGGGCGGTCAGGTGTCTGACCGCCCGTTCGTTCGCACCTAGTTTGTGTTCTTGTCGATCGCCGCTTTGGCGCGGTCATAAAGATCGCGGGCATCGATGCCCTTGGCATCCATTTCGGCAATCCAATTGTCGATGACCGGCTGAGCCGCCGCCTTCCAGCGCGCCACTTCGGCATCGTCCAGAACGATGATGGCGTTACCGGCCTTTTCAGCGATTTCGCGGCCCGGCGCGTCGAATTCCTGCATGGTGCGGCCGGCGAAGGCCGAGAATTCCAGTCCGGAATTGTCATCGATCACTTTCTTCAGATCATCCGGCAGGCTGTCATATTTCGCCTTGTTCATGGCAAGGACGAAGACGGCCGTATAAAGCGCCCGGTCGCCGGAGAACTCCGTATGCGTGCTGACGAGTTCCGGAATCTTCAGGGCAGGCGTTACCTCCCACGGGATAACGGTACCGTCGATCACACCCTTTGAGAGCGCTTCGGGAATGGCGGGAACGGGCATGCCGACAGGCGTGGCGCCCATTTCGGACAGAAGCCCGTTGATGACCCTGGTCGGACCGCGCAGCTTTTTACCCTGCATATCCTCAAGCTTGGTTACGCCGTCCCCTTGCACGTGGAACATGCCGGGACCGTGCATCCAGGTGCCGAGGATTTTGAAATCCTTGAAATCCGTGTCCTTCATGTCGGACTCGAATATCTCCCAATAGGCCCGCGATCCGGCCTCTGCATTGGTCATCATGAAAGGCAGTTCAAAAACCTCGGCCCGTGGGAAACGACCGGGCGAATAGCCGGGCAGCGTCCAGACAATATCGACGACCCCGTCGCGGGCCTGGTCGATAAGCTGAGGCGGCGTTCCACCGAGAGCCATGGCGCTGAAAACATCAACCTTGATGCGTCCGTCGGAAGCTTTCTCAATGCTCTCGGCCCAGGGCATCAGAACATTTTTCGGCACATTGGCCTGCGGCGGCAGGAACTGGTGCAAGCGCAGCGTTACTTCCTGCGCCATTGAAGGCAGCATGCTTGCTCCGAGCCCCGCTGCGACAACCGCGGCTGCCGCAAATGATTTCATCAGTGTGCGTTTCTTCATCAGTATCCTCCCTGAAATCCCGAAACGAGTTGGGTCCTATGGTTTGGCGGCCCCGCAAAAGCGATGACCGAAATCTGGTGTTTCATTTTTCTCCGCCTGCTTTCTGCACGCATCCCGATGTGCATGAAAGCAGTTTCAATGGTGGAGGTAAAATGAAAAGTAGCTGCTCATCCATATCTGGTCTGATATGGATTGTCGCCGTCAAACGGCCTGGCCGGACGGCTCGCTCGTGTTTTGAAATACCCCTTTTAACTCCTGCGGGCTTTGCGCCGTTTTCTTCATGAGTGCCTTCGGGTTTGATCCTGCAGGCGGCGGCATTGAAATGGCTTATTTTTGTAACTGTCTAGAGCGAATCCGGAGCGGATTGCCGCAATTGCAGCCGGACCGGCGCGAAGACGTTGTTTCACCGGCTAATTCAACGGTAAAGCGTGCGTGTCCTTGATCGTTTCAAGAACAATGGCCGATTTGACATGTCTGACCGATTCATGCGGCAAGAGGATATCGTTGACGAATCCTGACAGGGCCTTGAGATCCGCGGTCACGACCTTGAGCATATAATCCATCTCGCCGGTCAGTGTGTGGGCCTCCAATACTTCAGGAAGCCGGTTGACGAGCTCGGCGAATTGTCTGGCGTTGTCGCGGTTGTGGGTGTCCAGGGTCACGGTGATGATATTGACGATCCCAAGATTGAGCCGCATGCGGTCGAGGCTGGCGAAATAGCCGCGGATATATCCTTCCTCTTCAAGCCGCATGCGCCTCCGGGAACATTGCGAAGGGGAGAGATTCACGCGCTCCGACAGTTCACCATTGGTCAGGCGTGCATCATTCTGGAGTTCATCGAGAATTCTCCGGTCAAACTGATCAAGCATAATTCGTGCGCCATTTAATCATCGTGTGCATGTTCTGTGCGAATAATTATGAAATTCAGTCTGTTTTGCAACCTTTGTGCGGAGATTTTGCGCGATAATGGCGTCAATATAACACAGATGAGGAGTGCTCCCATGGGTCCGTTTCCGCATAATGCGCCGCCCGCCAAAATCGATGAGAACAACCCGGCAGGTACAGATGGTTTCGAATTTGTAGAGTTTGCTCACCCGGAGCCGGAAAAGCTCGAGGAACTGTTTTCACGCATGGGATTTGCGCCCGTCGCACGGCACAAAAATAAGAACATCACTGTCTGGCGTCAGGGCGATGTCAATTACATCCTGAATGCACAAAAAGGGTCCTTTGCCGACCGGTTCATTGATCTGCACGGACCTTGCGCGCCGTCCATGGCCTGGCGGGTTGTTGATGCCGATCACGCGTTCCGGCACGCCGTGTCCAAGGGCGCGACGCCTTACGAAGGCGACGACAAGGCGCTTGATGCGCCAGCCATCGTCGGCATCGGCGGGTCGCTGCTTTATTTCATCGATACCTATGGCGAAAAAGGCTCTCCCTATGAGGGCGAGTTTGAGTGGCTGGGCAAAAAGGACCCGAAGCCCGAAGGTGTCGGCTTCTATTACCTTGACCACCTCACCCACAATGTCTTTCGCGGCAATATGGACAAATGGTGGGACTTTTACCGCGAGATGTTCGGCTTCAAGCAGATCCATTTCTTCGATATCGAAGGAAAGATGACCGGCCTTGTCTCCCGTGCGATCACCAGCCCTTGCGACAAAATCCGCATCCCGCTCAACGAGTCGACCGACGACAAGAGCCAGATCGAGGAATTCCTGCGCAAGTATAAGGGTGAAGGCATTCAGCACATCGCCGTCGGTACCGAGAGTATTTACGATGCGACCGACAAGCTTGCCGCGAACGGGCTCAAATTCATGCCAGGCCCTCCGCAGACCTATTACGAGAAATCACAGGAACGGGTGAACGGCCACGACGAGCCGCTGGACCGGATGGCCAAACACGGCATTCTGATCGACGGCGAAGGTGTGGTCGACGGCGGCATGACCAAGATCCTGCTGCAGATTTTTTCCAAGACCGTTATCGGGCCGATCTTCTTCGAGTTCATCCAGCGCAAGGGCGACGAGGGCTTCGGTGAGGGCAATTTCCGCGCCCTGTTCGAATCGATTGAGGAAGACCAGATCCGACGTGGCGAACTCACGGTCGACGCCGCCGAATAGGTTATACAGTTTCCGAAAAACGCACCCCGCCGCCATCCCGACGGCGGGGTTTTTTGTTGCCTCAAAAGATCGCTGGTTTGGGGCACGTGTGGCGGTGAGTCGTCAAACGCTTCTTGTTTGGTTATGGTTTGAGGGTCCCGGACAAGGAGACAGGGAGGGCCTTTGCATGAATTTGACCAGTCATGAAGCAAATCTGGTCTTTTCCATCATGCGCGATTTGAGCGGCGACTATGATCATGTCGAAGTGCGCCAGCGGGTCGGGCAACGGCTGCTTGAGCTTTTGCGGGCGGATTATTTTGCCTCATATATCTGGGACGAAAACACCAAGACGTTCGTTTCGGCGGTCCAGGTCAATATGAGCTGGGACAATCTGGAGCGGTACGAGAACTATTACCAGTTCCGCGATCCGATCACTCCGACGCTGCAAAGACGGCGCAAGGCAACGCCGGTCAGCCAGATTATGCGGCACGAAAAACTGGTGCGGACCGAATTCTTCAACGACTTCCTGAAACGGGACGGGCTTTGCTACGGGATGAATTATTTCGCCTATGACCGCGGCGCCAATATCGGCGACATGCGGATCTGGCGCGGTGAGCGCGGCGAGGACTTTACCGAGCGCGACGCCTTTATTGTCGATGCCATTGGTCCCAGTTTCGTCAATGCCTTGATCCGTGCACAGAAATTCGGCTCCAAGTCCCAGGCTCTGCGGTTTTGCGAGTTGAGGGACCGGTTGAACTTCACGGCCCGTGAGGCGGAAATCGCGGATATGCTGGTCATCGGATCCACCGATGAGGAGATCTGCGAAAAACTGCTGATCTCAAAGCCGACGTTGAGAACACATATCAGCGCGATTTTCCGTAAATCGGGCCTCAATCGCCGCACGCAACTGGCGCAATATCTGGCAGACCAAAATCATCATTAGTGATGATGCCGCCCGTTTGGCATCTTAGCTAGGCTTCCTTCTCGTCATAGGAGGAAGATATGGCACGATCGTCTGAAATCGGCGCCGCCGAACTGTTGCGCCGCCTCGATGCCGGGCAGATTTCCGCGCAGGAATACGCTCAGGAGATTGTCAGGAGCTGCCGGGAACTGGCCGAGCTGAACGCTGTGTCTTTCTTCGACCCGGACCTGCTTGCGGAGTTTGCGCGCGGCGCGGACGAAAAACGCTCGAAGGGCGAAGGCGGTCGGCTTTGCGGACTACCGCTGATTGTCAAGGACAACATCAATACCACCGCCTATCCGACGACGGGCGGCACCGGCGCCCTTCAGAACTGTACCCCCGAGACCAATGCCGGTGTGATTTCACGGCTGCTTGGTGAAGACGCAATCATCGGCGCCAAGTCGGGCATGCACGAACTGGCCTTCGGCATCACGTCGAACAATGCCGTGACGGGAGCGGTGCGCAACCCGCATGACACTTCGAAGATACCGGGCGGTTCCTCCGGCGGAACCGCTGCCGCCGTTGCAGCAGGCATGTTTCCGGCCGGGCTTGGGACCGATACCGGTGGCTCTTGCAGAATTCCGGCGGCGCTTTGCGGCGTTGTCGGCTTTCGGCCCACGCACGGACGATATGCCGGTGACGGTATTGTTCCCATATCCCATACGCGCGACACGGCCGGGCCGCTGGCGCGATGTGTTGAAGACATATCCCTGCTCGATGGCGTGTTGAGCGGTGAGGAGGTGAAGACCGCGCAGGTCAATCCGGCCGACATGCGGCTTGGCGTTCCCGCCGAGGTTTTTTTCGACAATCTCGAGCCGGAGGTAGAGGCTGGTGTACAGGAAAGCCTTCGCGCCCTGGAGAAGGCCGGCGCAACGCTGGTTGATGTATCCTTCGCCGATATCTGGTCACACAATGAAGCCTTCAGTTTTCCCGTGGTCTTCTACGAGGTGATGCGCGACCTGCCGGCCTATCTTCAAAAACATGCTCCGCATGTGACACTCGGTTCCCTGGTCGAGCAGATCGGCTCGCCGGATGTGGCCGGTGCGATCGGCAGCCAGCTCGGCGAAGATGCAATGCCACAAGAGGCCTATCGCGCCGCGATGGACGTTCACCGCCCGGCCATGCGGAAGATCTACGAAGATGTCTTCAGGACGTCCGGGCTTGCTGCGATCGTCTTTCCCACCACGCCGCTTCGCGCGCGCGACATCGGTCTGGACGAGACCGTAGAACTCAATGGCGCGCAGGTCCCGACATTTCCCACCTACATCCGCAATACCGATCTTGGCTCCAATCTCGGCGTGCCCGGGATTTCATTGCCTTGCCGGAGCGTTGCCGGCCTTCCGGTCGGGATCGAGTTTGACGGGATGGCGGGAGCCGATGCCGGTCTGCTTTCGCTCGCCCGGGCTGCGGAAGCAGTGCTCTCACAATAACCAGGGGAACAGGAGGAATACGACATGACATCAACAATAATCAAAACCGTACTTGCAGCCGCGCTGGCGACAACAGCGCTGGCGGGAGCCGCCCTTGCCGACATCAAGGTCGGTGTGCTTGTGCCGGATTCGGGGCCGGGTGGCCTTTTTGGTCCGTCTTCCAGAAATTCGGCAATGTTGGCCGCCAAGGAAATCAATGCCGCCGGCGGCATTAATGGCGAGAAAATCGAACTGGTCTTTGCGGATGTGGGTGTACCGCCGGCGGAAGCCGCGCAGGCCGCGCTCAAATTGTGGAAGGGCGAGGGTGTCGAGGCCTTTGTCGGTATGCACGATTCAGCCGTCCGTTCGGCGCTGATGGGGCTATTCAAGGGTCAGGTTCCCTATGTCTACACGCCCGTTTACGAAGGCAATGCCTGCGGCGACGGCCTTTATGTGACCGGCGAGACACCCAGCCAGCAGCTTGCGCCGGTCATTCCGCATCTGATGGAAGAGAAGGGAGCCAGCAAATGGTATCTGATCGGCCACGACTATAACTGGCCGCGCGACACCAATGCGCTGGCCAAAACCTATATCGCCGAGGCGGGCGGTGAAGTGGTGGGAGAAGAGTATCTTCCCTTCACTGTTTCCGATTTCGACTCCTCGCTGCAGAAGATCAAGGAAAGCGGCGCGGACGGGGTGCTGATCACGCTGGTCGGCGGCGGCTCCGTTGGCTTTAACGTGGCGTTTGCCGGTTTCGGCCTCGACAAGCAGGCGATACGGCTTGGAACACTGATCGAAGAAAACACACTTGCCGGTATCGGCGCGGCGAATGCAGACGGGCTCTATTCGTCAGCCGGCTACTTTGCTTCGATCGACACGGATACCGCTAGGGATTTCGCCGCGGCTTATGCCAGCGAGTTTGGCGATGATGCCGCGCCGCTCAATACGCTGGGCCAATCGGCCTATGATGGGCTGAAACTTCTGGCCGCCATCGCCGACAAGGCCGGCAGTCTGGATGTTGCGGCCATGGATGCGGCAGCTGAGGGGACGACGTATAGCTCGCCACGCGGTGAAGGCATGTTGAAGGGCGGCCACGTCACCCAGACCATTTACCTGGCTGAGGGAACAGGCGGTTCGTTCAATGTCGTCCGGTCCTTTCCGGGCGTGGCGACGTCCGAAGGGTGTTCGAACTAGAGCCCTGCGGACATGTCAGCCGTTCTGATCCTCAATGTGCTTTGGCAGGTCAGCGTTCTTGCAATGGTAACGCTCGGCCTTGCCATTGTGTTCGGCCAGTTGAAGATCATGAACATGGCCCATGGCGAACTTGTGATGATCGGGGCTTATGCTCCGGTCATCACCGCCAATATGGGGCTTCCGGCGATCTTTCAGGTCCCGGTCTGCATCCTGACCGTCGCACTGACGGCGCTCGTGCTGGAGCGCACGATTGTGCGGCACTTTTATGCGCGGCCATTCGACAGCCTGCTGGCGACCTGGGGCATCTCCATTCTGCTGCGCGAGATCGTCGAACTGATCTTCGGTCGCGGATATCAGTCTGTCGCCTCGCCGCTGCCGGGAACCATGTCGGTTTTCGGAACGGACTATCCCGTTTACAGGGTCGTGGTTATGCTCGGCATCCTGGCGTTTTTTGTCGTCCTTGCTCTTTGGTATCGCCGCTCGTCCATCGGAACGAAAATCAAGGCCATGGTCGAAAACCCGGAACTGGCACGCGCCTGCGGGATCAATACGGACAGGCTCTCCACCATCTGTTTTGTTTTTGGTGCCGTCACGGCCGGTATCGCCGGCATGGTGCTTGCGCCGACCATTCGCATCGAGCCGATGATGGGCCTCGACTATCTCGTGCGCTCGTTCTTTTCCCTTGTTGTCGGCGGCCTTGGCAGCCTTGAAGGCCTGTTCGTGGGCGTCGGAATCATAGGCGGGACGCAGTCGGTGTTCAGCGCTCTCTTCAATCAGACTTACGGGTATCTCTTCATTCTCTTTCTTTCCATCGTGTTTTTGTGGTTGCGGCCCCATGGCATCCATCGCGCTCGTTAATACGGCTCTGCTGGCCGTGTTGCTGGCCGTGCCGTTCCTGTTCGACATGTTTTTCGCCTATCAGATCGGCCTCTATCTGATTTACGGCATTGCGGCTCAGGGTATCGGCTATCTTTGGGGTCGTGCCGGCATCCTGCCATTGGGGCAGGCCATGTTCTTCGGTCTGAGCGCCTATGCCTGCGCCATCATTCTCCTGCATGTGGATGGGCTTGGCCTTCAGATCCTGCTGCTTTTGTGTGTTCTCATCAGCGCCGGTCTCTTGGCACTTGTCATTGCGTCCCTGATCTTCAAGGGACGCGCCGACAGCGGTCCGTTCTTCTCGCTGATCACACTTGCCCTTGTCATGATCTGTGAGCAGGTCGCGGGAACCGCAACGGGCGTGACGGGCGGTTTCAACGGGCTGAGCGGCTTTGGAACCATTGCCGGACTGGATCAGTTCGGCGGGTTTTACTACGTCATCGTCCTGGCTGTTGTATTGTCAACCGTGGCCTTAATGGTGCTGGATCGCCTGCCGGCCGGGCTTGTCAGCCGGGCGGTCGCGGATAATGAACAACGTCTGCAGCTCCTGGGTTTCAGAACCCATATCGTCAAGGGCGCCGCCTTTGCACTTGCCGCGGTCCTGGCCGGGCTTGCTGGCATTCTCTTTGCCAATCATCAGGGCATTGTCACGCCGACATCGACGGGTTTTTTGTTATCCGCAAATCTGGTGATCTGGACCGCGGTTGGGGGCCGCTATCATGTTCTCGGTCCGCTTCTGGGGGCCGTTCTGATCGGCTATCTATCTTCGGAGTTGCGCGACAGTTTTCTGTATTGGGAGGTGTTGCTGGCCTGCCTTTTCATATTGGTGGTCCTCAAGGCTCCCGGGGGACTGGCGGACCTCGTCAGTGCATCCCTGTCACGGTTTCTTCCGGCAAAGACCGCCATTGTCCGGCAGTCGGATAATGTTCCCCCCACCGGATTTGATGGCGGGGCAAAGGCGGTCCGCTTCGATGGGGTAAGGGTCAGGGCCGGGCGGGTCCGGATCCTCAATGGCGTAGACTACACCACTCCAGACAAGGGGATCGTGTGTATCATCGGTCCGAACGGGGCGGGTAAGACATCCTTGCTGAACTCGATCACCGGCGGCTTGCCTGTTTCCGGCGGCTCCATTTCCTTGCGCGGTGAGACGATCGCCAACCGTCCGCCCCATATGGCGCTTCGAAGCGGCATCGGCAGAAAGCTGCAAGTGCCTTCTGTTTTCCAGTCTCTGACCGTTTCGGAAAATCTCAGTCTTGCAATGCTGGCGGGCCGGGCTGCGCCCGGCGATTTCTTTCTGCCATCCGCTCTCGGCTGGGGAAGTGGGCAACTTGATGAGATGCTGTCGACACGGGGCTTCCCTCTGGCCGAAACACTGGACGATCCGGCATCGGCTCTTGCCCAGGGACACCGGCAGTTTCTTGAACTTGCCATGACCATTGCGGCCGAGCCTCCGGTGCTGCTTCTCGATGAACCCTGTGCTGGTCTTTCGCCCGACGAAACACACCTGATGACGCGGCTCGTCAAACGCTTCCAGGAGCAAAATGATGGCCTGATCCTGCTCATTGAACACGATATGAGCATCGTGAAATCGCTCTCTAACCAGGTCATGGTGCTTCATCAGGGAGAGGTGCTGGCGCAGGGAACATATGAAGAGATCAGCGCAAACCCGGCGGTGCAGAACGTCTACTCGGGAGGCACGAAATAATGTCCGCTGCACTCCAGTTCGAAAACCTGACAGGCGGCTATGGCGGTGTGGAAATCCTTCACGGGGTTTCGGGAGAGGTGAGGGCCGGCCATGTGTTGGGTGTTTTTGGCCGCAACGGCGTCGGCAAAACGACGCTTGCGCGGATGCTGACGGGCTCTCTTCCAGTTGCGAGCGGTTCGGTTCTCTTGTCGGGCAGGACTGTGAACGATATGGCGGCGTTTGAACGCCGCAGGGCCGGTTTGGGTTACATGCCGCAGACATCGATGGTGTTTGACGGTCTGACCGTTTTGGAAAACCTCTCCATGGCGGGAAGCAGTTCCCGGCTTGCCGGTCTTTATGAACTGTTCCCACGCATGCGCGAAAGAAAGGATCAGAACGCGGGGTCGATGTCAGGCGGCGAACGCAAGATCGTCGCCTTTACCCGCACCATGCTTGAAGACACCGATGTGATCGTCCTAGACGAGCCCTCGGAAGGCGTGCAGCCAGAGAACATAGCTCATATGGAAACTTTCATCTCCCGGCGGCGGGATGAGGGATGCGCCATTGTGCTGATCGAGCAGAACCTGAATATGCTGCTCGGGTTGGCAGACAGTTTTCTCGGGCTGGATTCCGGGCGCATCGTTTACCAGGGCGCGAGGAAAGAGGTGACCCGCGAGCAGCTTCTGGACGTCTTGCTGGTCTGAGCCTACTCCGCGACGCAGCACTCGCGCTGATGCCGACCACGGTCAGGCTGCTTCAAGCAAAGCTTCCGCGGTTTGCGAGCACGTTGCGACATGGGTTGCAAAGCCGCCCTTGATGGCCGCCCGCATCGGCTCGACCTTGTCAGGACCCGCTGAGGCCAGAAGACCCAACTCCTTGCCCAACATCGTATCGAGCGTGGCGCCGATAATCCGGTCGTCAATTTCGCCGGGGATCGGCCGGCCGTTACCATCGATGAAACGCCCGCAGACCACAGCCTTGGCACCCTTTTTCAGATAGTTGGAAAGGGTTTCGTCGCTGACCAGGCCATTTTGCACCACATGGCTTTCGGCGTCGCATGAGCCGGCCGCAAACAATGTCTTGTTGCAGTTTTTTATGGCCGTAAACTGTTCGGCAATGACCGGCTCCTGCTTGAGCAGGCTTGCAAGCTCCGGGTTTTGAACAATCAGCGGAGCGTGGAGGTTAATGCAGAGCGCGCCGAAACGCTCGGCAAGGTTCGACGAACATGCCTCGGCTGCAAAGCCAAGTGGTGTTGCCCGCGAACCCACGAGCTGAACAATCTGAAGGTCCGGCATGTCGATGCGTTCGGCCGCGACCGAAATCTTGAAGACCGTCTCGCCCCAGGAGACACCCAGCCGGTCGCCGGGAGACAGCAGTGATGGCAGCCAATCGGCCGTCGCCCTTGCCACCCGGGTCAACGATTGCGCCGCATCGTCTGCAACAGCCGGCACAACGAGCGCATCGCGCAGACCGAAACGGGATTTGAGGGCTTCGGCGATTTCCCGTTCCGTAAAGACATTCGGGCGCAAGGATACACGGACATAATCCCGCGCCCGTGCCTCGGCCAGATAGTTGACCACAGTCGACCGCGAGATGTTCAGTTTTTCAGCGATCTCCGCCTGGTTGAGGTCCTGGTGAAAATAATACCAGGCAACTTCAAGGATCTGATCCTCGATCCGTGACCGTTTGCGGCTACCGTTTCGCGTCACACTGCTCAAGGTGTCAGACTGCCTCCCGGTGTTCGGAAAAGAGCCGAAGCATGTCTTCCTCATTGGCCTTGGCGATGCCGCGTTCGGTAATCAGCCCGGTCACCAGCCGCGCCGGCGTGACGTCAAATGCGGGATTGCCGGCGGGCGTGCCGTCGGGACTGACTTGAACCTGCTCGACATTGCCCTCATCGTTTCGGCCCCAGATATGGGTGGTTTCGCGATGATCGCGTTCCTCGATGGGGATTTCGGCGATGCCGTCGCGCACGGTCCAGTCGATCGTCGGCGATGGAAGGGCGGCGTAGAACGGGATATCGTTGTCATGGGCGGCCAGCGCCTTCAGGTAAGTCCCGATCTTGTTGCAGATATCGCCTTGGCGCGTCGCCCGGTCGACACCCACCAGAACCATGTCGACCTGACCGTGTTGCATCAGGTGCCCGCCGGCATTGTCCGTCAGATAGGTGTGGGGCACGCCGTGATGTCCCAGTTCCCAGGCCGTCAGGACACCCTGGTTGCGGGGCCGTGTTTCACCCACCCATATATGAACCGGTATGCCTGCATCATGGGCCTGATACATGGGGCTCGTTGCCGTTCCCCAGTCCACGGTGGCGATCCAACCGGCATTGCAGTGGGTGAGAATACGGACCGGCTCGCCATCTGCCTTGTCTGCCGCGATTTTCCTGATGAGGTCCAGGCCATGAACGCCGATCATCCGGTTGATCTCCACGTCCTCATCGGAAATGTCGTGTGCAAGCTGCAGCGCTGCCGTTGCCCGGTCCGAGGGCGCCAGTGGAGCAAGGTGCGCCTGGCATCGGTCCAGCGCCCATTTGAGGTTGATGGCGGTCGGTCGCGTCTGGATCAGCACGTCCCTCGCATGATCGAGGCTTGCGTCGGAGGCGTCTTTGCCCATCTGATGGGCCACGCCATAGGCCGCCGTCGCGCCGATCAGCGGCGCGCCGCGTACGCGCATCTCCTTGATGGCTGCGGCATAGTCTTCCAGCGTTGGCACCGCCTGGACGACAAATTTGTGCGGTAGCCAGCGCTGATCGATAATTTTGAGAACCGCTTCGTCGTGATCGTACCAGAGCGAGCGATAATGGGTTCCGTCGACCTTCATAGGACGTCCTCCTCAGCATAACGGGATGCCAGTGTTTCGATCAGTTGCGCCGGGTCCGATCCGGAGCGTTGCAGGACGAGGTCGCGCCCCATCATCAGGTTGCGCGCCTCAAGTTTCCCACGCTCTTCGATATTCTCGATTGTTTCGAAATCGGCATTGTGTGCCAGAGACAATACGCGCCGGTGCATCTCGATGCCACAAATGCCGAGCGCATCGTGCCAAATGCCGTCAAGCACCGCCTGCAGCGCAGGCTGGCTGCTGTGGCCCTGATCCTCAAACAGCGCAGCCGGGTAGAGCATGCCGGTCCTTTCGCTGTCCCACAGCCTCGTGAACTCCTCGTCGAACCGGCTGATAACGGTCATGATCTGCGCCATGAGCCAGCCCTGATAGTCAGACAGATCCGCAGATTTGCGGTGAGCAGGCTGGCTGAAAAAACTCATCAGAAAATTTGCAATCAGCATGCCGACATCAAAGCCCATCGGGCCGTATTGAGAAAACTCCGGATCGATGACCTTGCTTTCCCTATCCGTGCACATGACAGAGCCGGAATGGAGATCGCCATGCACCATTGTTTCGGTGTTGGAGGCAAAGGCCTGAAGCATCTGCTGCGCCGCGACCTTGAGCGCGACATCGCTGCGCAGGGCTGTGACTAAAGGGTCGAGAACGGCGTTGTGATGGTTCATTTCAGCCGGGTAATAGGGATCGGTGAACACCAGCGCCTCGGTTATGGCCGGGATTGCGACGTTGCCGCTGAAAACGCCGACATCGGCTTTCTTGTCGGCGCTTTGCATGCTCAATTCCGAACCGCGAAAGGCGGTTCGTGCGCAGAATTTGCCAAGAAACTCGCCGAGGCCCTCGACACGTTCGCCTTCAATGAGTTTCTTTCTCAGGATCGTGTGGGGTGTCAGATATTCCATCGCGATGAGCGCCTGGTTCTCATCGAAATGAATCACTTCAGGAACCGAGCCGGGGTCGCGTTCTGCCTGACGGACAAGCGCATGATGCTCATAGGTGGCCCGGTACAAAGGCAGCGGCCAGCTATCGCCGACCATGCGTACATAGGGCAGGGCCTGCTTGACGATGACGGTGTCCAGCGTTCCCCTTACGATGAACACGAGATTGAGATTTCCGTCACCCACCTCCTCGATTGACCAGCCGGACGGATCGCCCCCAAGCCTTTGCGCGATGGGTTTGATTGCCCCGATGCGGCTGCTGAGTGTCTCCTCCGTCAAGGCGGCGTACTGTATCGATGCCATATGGCGACTCCGTTTTACCGCGGGCCGGCGGCGAGACGTCCGGTGCGTTGTGGCGAAAACAGTAGCGAAACGTAGCATTATGTCAATTATGTCGACATATGACTAAATTAGC
Source organism: Hoeflea prorocentri (assembly GCF_027944115.1). NCBI lineage: Bacteria > Pseudomonadati > Pseudomonadota > Alphaproteobacteria > Hyphomicrobiales > Rhizobiaceae > Hoeflea > Hoeflea prorocentri. Next base: position 242,345 of record NZ_JAPJZI010000002.1, read on the forward strand.
CAATTGCTTTTGGACGCGAGGTGTAAATCAGTCGTCACGCATCAGAGGCCGGCGGCGCATCTCACTTTGAACCTGTTTCTCAGCCTTTCAGAAAACTGAAGAAACTCTCGGCGGTTCCTGTGAACGCCATGCCTGCGCGACGGATTATGCCGAGAGGGCGGTAAAACTGGGGATGGTCGAAATCCAGAAAGACCAACTCATCCTCCAGGTAAGGCGCCGTGGTGGCCCTTGGCATGGTTGTAATCAGGTCGGTGCTTGCGACAATTTCCAGAACCGAGCGGATTGAATCTGTTTCGACAGCGATATGGACGGTTTTTATGCCGGAAGCGATGAGGGCGGTTTCGGTTTGCTGGCGCAGGAGACTTCCTCTTGAATGTGCGAGCCAGGTCTGCGCTTCAAGGTCTGACGGAAGGATGTTCTGGCGGCCGGCCAGGACGTGTGCGACCCTGCAAAGGACGCCGACCCGGTCGTCGATCAGGTGCTGGAACTCCAGCCCGTCAGCCGGGCCGGCCAGGCTCCTCGGGCCGAGCACAAGATCGATCTGTCCTCGCTCCAGCATCGAACGCAGTTCGTGAACGAGCCCGGTTCGCAGTTCAATACTGCAATTGGGATTGGCCACGATAAAACGTGACAGGGCATCTGTGAGAAATCGTCCCGCGACGATCGGCGGCGCGCCGATGCGCAGCTCGCCCGTCGCGCCTTTTGCGGATTGATCGGCAACAACACTTGCCTGTTCTTCGGCGACACGGATGGCAAGCCCGTTGCGCGCAAGCCGTAGCCCAAGCTTGTTGGGAATCGACCGGCGGCCTTCCCGGGAAAACAGCGGCGTTCCGAGGCGCTGCTCCAGGGTGCGCATGTTGCGGCTGAGTGCGGGCTGCGTCAGCCCAAGTCTGTCCGCGGCCGCCTGGAACGATCCCGCTTCGACAATAACCGAAAGCTGCGAAAGGTGTTTGGGATCAAGTTTCATACCAATAATTTATCTATTCGGTCTGATATTTAATTATTCTAGATAAAATGAAACCGATAAGCTAACGGAAAAATTCAGGAGGGATACCGGGAGGAAATCGTGTTTATTCCACGCAAAATTGTTTTTTCACTGCTCGTTGCAGCCTGTGCTGTTGTTGCGCCGTCCATCGGTGCTGCTCAAATTTTCAAGGGAGAGACCGCCGGTGTCGGTGACCCGGTGCACACAATGTTCGTCGCATTCACAAACCAGGCCGGCAAGGCCGGCGTCAATATAGAGGTGAATGCCGGGCAGACCCTGACAAGATCCATGCTCAAGGGGGCGAAGGGTGAGATTGGCTTCTTCTCCACGGTCCCTTCGCTTGTCAATCTGATGGCCGGTCAGAAACGGATGTATGAGAAGGTCGAAGGTGCGCCGGAATTGGCGAAGAACCTCAGAGCGCTTGTTGGCTTCAAGGCCGGCGCTTACCATCCGGTTACGCTCAAGGGCTCGGGAATTGAAGACTGGGCCGACATCAAGGGCAAGACCGTCTTTACGGGACCGCCTGCCGGATCTGCCTCCGCGACTTCCGAAGCGCTGATCAAGATCATCACCGGCTATGAAGCCGGAAAGGACTACAAGGCTGTTCGTCTCGGCTGGGGCGAGGGCTATACGGCGCTCGCCGACGGTAAAATTGACATGATGATCCGCCCGGCGGAAATCGGATCCGCCAATATCGAGCGCTTCGGCTTGTCGGGTGAATTCCGCATCCTTTCCATTCCTGAAGATGCTGTCGGCAGCGAAGCCATGCAGGCCCTCTTTGGACGGCCGGGACGCGGGATGCTGCAGTTTGAGGGCGATATCTATAAAGGCCAACTGACAGAGGGCGGCATCACCGCATTGGGCTTTACCCAGTTCATCGGTACCCATGCCGATATTTCCGACGACGTCGTCTATGCCGCCACCAAGGCGTTTTGGGACAATCTCGACGAGGTGCAGGCAACGGCTTTCTTCCTGAAAGACGTCACTCCGGAAACGGCGTTCACCTCTATCAACGTTCCGTTGCACCCGGGCGCTTTGCGGTACTATGAGGAAGCAGGGTTTGAGGTTCCGGACGCCATTCGTCCATAAAACCTGATTTGCCACCGCGGGCCGGCCGCCGATCGTACCCGGCTCGCGCTCTCATCCCTCGCGAATGAGATTTGCACCCATGACCGCTACGTCGCAAAACTCCGGCGCGGCAGCTCTTGTCTTTGCAGCTGTTTGCGCTCTGGCCAGTGCCGCTCTCGGCGCCATGGCCCTCTATAGCTCGGGCGTCGGATTGATAGATCCGAAATTACATCGCGCTGCGGGATTTGCCCTGGCGCTTGTTGTCGCCGTTGCCGTTTCCCGCGCCCGCCGCGATACGTCAAAGCAAAGTGGCGGCGCGGCTTTGCTGTTGCTGCTTTTGGATGTCGCCCTGATTGTCCTGGGACTGTGGTCGATCTGGTCGTTCTATTTTGTCCAGACCGAGATGGAGACGGCGCTCTATGATGTGACGAACAGGGATGCCTGGCCTGCCCTGGCAGGCTTGATCGTGTTTCTTGAGCTGTGTCGCCGCCTTTGGGGATGGGGGCTCTTTGGCGTCGGCGTGTTTGGTGTCGTCTATCTCCTGTTTGGCCAGGACCTTCCCGGACTGCTTGCCCATTCCGGCTTTTCGTTAAGGGAAGTCTCAGAGGCGCTCTGGTACAACACCAACAAAGGTGTGTTCGGCTCGATCACCAACATTGTGCTGAGCACGGTGTTCATCTTCATTATTTTCGGCGTGCTGCTGGAAGGGACCGGCGCCGGCGATACGCTTTTGAAATTCGCATTCCTGGTTACACGGCGGACCCGCGGCGGACCCGCTCATGCGGCAATCCTGGCCTCGTCAATGTTCGGAACGATGTCAGGTTCGACGGTCGCGAATATCGTCGGCACGGGCACCTTCACCATACCGATGATCAAAAAGAGAGGTTTCTCGCCAACCTTTGCCGCCGGTATCGAGGCCACCGCGTCATCCGGCGGGCAGATCATGCCGCCCATCATGGGAGCCGCTGCTCTGGTTATGGCGGATCTGACCGGTGTCGGTTATCTCAACATCATCGTGGCGGCGTTGCTTCCGGCCTTGTTTTACTATTTCAGCCTGTTCTCGGCGGTCACAGTTGAAGCCCGGCGCCAGGGCATCAAGGTCGAACCGCTGACGATCGACGACAAGATCACCCGCGTCGACCTGGTTAACTCCCTGCTTTTTGTCTGCCCGATCCTGACGGTCATCGGTTCGCTGATTGCTGGGCTCTCTACTTCGGCGGCTGGGTTTTACGCCATCGTCGTTCTGCTCCTGCTGTGTGTTATCAATCCGGAGGTCCGCAGGGATCCGGCACGGGTTGGCCGCTCGTTCCTGAAGGGCGCCGAATCGGGCGCGACGCTGTTGATCGCCATCGCGGCCATTGGAATTCTGGTCGGCGCGCTCGATTCAACGGGGCTCGGTCTCAAGCTGGCGAATGTCATTGCGTCGATCCGCGGTGAAAGCCTGTTTTCGGCTTTGCTGGTGGCCATGGCCGGAGCGCTGATCCTCGGCATGGGCATGCCGACCCTCCCGGCCTATCTGATCATCATTCTTGTCATGGGTCCCGCCATCCAGGCGCTGGGTCTGTCGATGCTAACGGCCCATATGTTTGTTTTCTACTACGGCGTTGCCTCTTCTCTGACGCCGCCCGTGGCCATTGCGGCCTATGCGGCGGCACCTATAGCAGGAGCAAATCCGCTGATGACGGCCTTCATGTCTTTCCGGCTCGGAATGGCAAAATTCATCATTCCGTTTGTCTTCGCGTTTTATCCGGCAGTACTGATTATCGAGGAGTTCAGCCTGCTGCCCTTCCTCTGGATTGTCGCCAGGACCTGTTTCTGTATCTGGCTGTTTTCCTCGGCTCTTTCCGGCTTCGACCGGCGCAAACTCACAATGGCCGAGATCGTCCTTCGCTTTGTCGTGGCTTTTGCATGCCTTGCCGTCAGCCCGGCTGTGTACCTGCCAGCCATCGCGATCGGTCTTGTCCTCATAGCGGTTGACGTTCGCGTTGCCTCCTCAAGCGGGCGGCGGCAGGAGCCCGTCCATGACTAAAAAGCCGAATTTCCTTTTCATCATAACCGATCAGCACCGCGCCGATCATCTGGGCTGCTATGGGAACCCGACGGTCCGCACGCCTCACATAGACAGGCTTGCGAAACATGGACGCAGATGGGACAGGTTCTATGTCGCCAACCCGATCTGCATGCCCAACAGGGCCTCCATCATGACCGGCCGCATGTGTTCCGTGCATGGTGCGCGGCACAACGGCATCGCCTTGTCGAAGGATCAGACAACGTTCGTCGAACTGCTGCGCGATGCGGGCTACCGCACGGGGCTGATCGGCAAATCACACCTGCAGAGTTTCACAGGGCTACCCGCCACCAACCGGTTCACGCCCGCTCCCGGACGCACAACGCCATCGCCGCACCTTCGCGATGCACAGAAAAACAACCGGCACGGTTCTGACTATGATCTGGAGATTGTTCCCGACTGGGAGACGCCGCTGGCCTCGCGCATCGACGGGGATTTTTATGGGTTTGAGCATGTCGAGGTCGTGGCCGATCACGGTGATCAGGCATCCGGAGACTATCTTTTGTGGGCCCGGGAGAAATGTCCTGACTTTGACAGTCTGACGGGACCGGACAATGCACTGCCGGACAATCGTATCAAGGCACCGCAAGCCTGGCGCACCGCCGTTCCGGAAGACCTTTATTCGACATCCTGGATCGCGGACCGGTCAGCCGATTGGCTCGGTCAAAGGGCCGAGGACGGTGAGCCGTTTTTCCTGCAGATGTCCTTTCCCGACCCACACCACCCGTTTACCCCGCCTGGGCACTATTGGGATATGTACGATCCCGGCGACATGAAGCTGCCGGCATCCTTCGGAAAGGGCGATCTGCCGCCTATCAGGGCAATGCGCGAGGCTTTGCAAAACAACACGGATCCAAGGAACAATCAGAACCCGTTTGCGGTGACACAGGACGAGGCACGTTCAATTATCGCGCTGACCTATGGCATGATCAGCATGATCGATGATGCGATCGGCCGGGTCGTTGCGCAATTGGAAGCCCTTGGTCTTGCCGACGATACCATTGTTGTCTTTACCGCTGACCACGGCGATTACATGGGCGATCATGGTCTGATGCTGAAGCTCCTGCTTCACTATCAAAGCATTATCCGCGTGCCTTTCATCTGGATGGATCCAAGAGAAGGGTCCGAGGCTGTGTCGGATCATGGTTTGGCCTCGTCGATTGATATTTCGGCCACTGTTTTGGCGCGGGCGGGCATTCAGCCCTACAACGGCATCCAGGGCCGGGATCTTCTTTCAACACAATCACCGTCTGCCATTGTCGTGGAAGAAGACAGTCAACGGCCGATGACCGGTTTCGAACGTCCGCAAAGGGTGCGAACCCTGGTTACGGAACGCTATCGCATGTCGTTGCGCGAGGGAGAGGACTGGAACGAGTTGTACGATCTGCAGGCCGATCCCCATGAGCTGAGCAATCTTTATGATCGGTCCGGTTCCGCTGCTGCCCGACATGAGCTGACCGAATTGATGTTAAGGCGCCTGATTGAGCTTCAGGATCGCTCACCCCTGCCCGCCTATCGGGCCTAACCGGCGGCGTTGACGCGATCGGGGTGTGCCGCGGCAAACGCTTCGAGCCGGGCGCAGTTCTCCGCTATCTCTTTGATGCGTGACAGGTCGGCGATATCCGCGCCCCAACGCTCGGCGTTGTAGAGCTGCGGGACGAGGCAGATATCAGCCATGGTTGGTGCGTCGCCGTGGCAGAATGTGCCGCCTTGTCCGTCGCCCAGGCGTTTTTCGAAGGCGGCGAGACCCTTGCGGATATAAGTTTTCATCCAGTCGACACGCACGGCTTCGTCTCCGCCGGTCCGCGCCATGATATCGGCAGCGACGGAGGAGTTGCAGATCGGGTGGATTTCCATGGCGATGATATAGGAGAGCGTGCGTACCCTTGATCGTTCCAGCGCCGCATCGGGCAGGAATGTGACCGGTCGTGTCTCGTTCAGGTACTCGATAATCGCCAGCGACTGGGTGAGGGTCTGTCCGTCGATATCGAGCGCAGGCACGAAGCCCTGGGGGTTGCGCGACAGGTGCGCGTTTTCCAGATGTTCGCCCTTCAGGAGGTCGACCGACGTTGTGTCATATTCGATTTCAGCCAGGTTGAGCGCGATGCGCACCCGGTAGCTCGCCGACGAGCGCCAATAATCATAAAGAACCGGCGTCATTTTATCCCTCCAGAAGGAGCGGCGTCCTTTTGATCCGGACGCCGCTATTGCCATTGCCTTCTATTTACCGAGTTCTTTGGCGTGCAACCAGTCGGCATGGTTGGGAGCCTTTTTGGTTTTTGTCCATTCTTCGAGCATGTCCCATTTGACAGCGTCGAGGCGCTCAAGCATGGCGTCTTCATCCGGATCCGGGCAGGCCAGTTCGATGCGGTGGCCGTTGGGATCGAAAAAGTAGATCGAATGGAAGATGGAATGGTCGGTGACGCCGAGGACTTCCACGCCGTTCTTTTCCAGATGATCCTTGTATTCAAGCAGCGTGTCGCGGTCCTTGACCTTGAACGCGATGTGCTGGACCCAGATCGGGGTGTTTTCGTCGCGGCCCATCTGCGGCTTTGTCGGCAGTTCGAAGAAGGCAAGTACGTTGCCGTTGCCGGCATCGAGGAACAGGTGCATGTAGGGATCAGGCTCGTGGGTGGACGGCACCTTGTCTTCGGCGATCGCCAGGACAAAATCCATGTTGAGCATCTTTGTGTACCAGTCCACGGTTTCCTTGGCATCCTTGCAGCGATAGGCGACGTGGTGGATTTGTTCGATCTTCATTAAGTGCATCTCCCTTGTTCAGTTGGGCGAACCATAATAGTTACGAATGTAACTATCTAGCTCTGGTTCGCCGTTTTCGCCGGCCCTGCCTGCGGTCTATGTGTTTGCTGCCGCCTCTAACGCCTCGCTGAGGGTTTCGCGTTCACCGATATGGTTGGCGAGTATGAGGATGAGGCGGGCGTTGAATGCGTCGCTCTCGTCCTTGCTCAAACCCTCATGGGCGGCGAGCAGTTCGGCGTAAAAATCGTCGGGGCTACTGATGTTCTTGTGGGTGTTGAGTTTGCTCATGACATGTCCTCACGACCTGGCCGTTGCGGTATTGAGCGCGGCGCGCACAAGGGCTTCGTCATACCCGGTCCAGCGTGCGGCGACATGCTGGTCGGGCCGGAAAAGATAGATGGCCTGCTCCTCGTCTCCGAGATAGCGTTTTTGAATGTGCCCGTCCGGATCGTCGATTGTATTGATCCGCAGTCCCTCAACGGCGACGCCGTCAATGTCGAGGTTTTCGGGAACGTTCGTATTGATGCCGAGGAGCTGGAAACGGTTGCCGAGCAGATCGGACAGCCAGTTGGTGCCCACCGGCGCATCGACAACCGGTGCGCCTGGCCGGGTGCGCGGCGGCAGCTGCGCATTATCGTCGCCGTTCAGTGGTGAGCCGTCATAGACGCTCGGCACCGACAGGCGGCCGGAATTCACCAGCGGGCGGGCAAATTCATATTGCTCGGCGAGATCAAGGACGGCATTGCGAAACACCCGGCTGATCTCCGATTTCGGCGTGATGAAATCGGTGGAGCGCGACGAGTTCAAAATGTTCTCATCCGCGCCGAGAATGCGCTCATAATCATAGCTGTCGAGCAGGCTCTCGGGCGCCACGCCATCTATGATGAGCTTCAGCTTCCAGATCAGATTGTCGGTGTCCTGCAGGCCGGAATTTGCGCCGCGTGCGCCGAAAGGCGAGACTTGATGCGCCGCGTCGCCGGCAAACAACACCCGACCGTGGCGGAATTTTTCCATGCGGCGACACTGGAACGTGTAGATCGAGACCCATTCGAGTTCGAACTTGGCATCATCGCCAAGCATGGCCTTGAGGCGCGGGATGACGTTTTCCGGCTGTTTTTCCTTTTCCTTGTCGATGTTCCAGCCAAGCTGCAGGTCGATGCGCCAGACATTGTCCGGCTGCTTGTGCAACAGTGCCGACTGGTTGCGGTTAAAGGGCGGGTCGAACCAGAACCAGCGTTCGGTCGGAAAGTCCGCCTCCATGACAACGTCGGCAATGAGGAAATTGTCCTCAAAGACGCGGCCGATGAAATCAAGACCAAGCATCTTGCGGGCCGGCGACGTGGCGCCGTCGCAAGCGATCAGCCAGTCGCATTCAAGCTTGTACGAGCCTTCAGGCGTGTCGATGGTCAGGACGACATGATCGTCGCTCGGATCGATGTTGGCGACGCGGCTGTTGCCGCGAATCTCGATCTGCTTGCCTTCTGCCTGCAGTGCCTGGACGCGGTGCACCAGATATTCCTCAAAATGGTACTGCTGCAGATTGATGAAGGCCGGGCGCTTGTGGCCCTCTTCGGGAAGAAGGTCGAATTCGTAGATTTTGCGGTCGTCGAAAAACACCTTGCCGAGCTTCCACTCGACGCTCTTGTCGACGAACTCGTCGCCGCAGCCCAGCCGGTCGAGGATTTCGAGCGGCCGCTTGGCATAGCAGATGGCGCGCGAACCCCAGCTGACCTTGTCGTTCTCGTCGACTATGACAACCGGGATATCCTGCTGCGCAAGGTCGATCGCCGCCCCAAGGCCGATGGGGCCGGCACCGATAACGATCACCGGGTGACGCACGGGTGCCGGTGCATCCTGATCGGCAGACCGCTGATAAGGATAAAGCGGCGTCTCGAAAATCTTACTCAAACTGACCTCCCATTATGATACTCGCGGTTCAGCCCTGCAGGGCTTCCCACATCTCCTTGTCCCGTTCGGCCGTCCAGATACGCGGCGTGTCCATGCCGAGCGCCTCGTCATAGGCGCGGGCGACGTTGAACGGCAGGCAGTGCTCGTAGATCGCGTAGTCCGCGAATTTCGGATCGCACTCGGCCCGCACCGCATCCCAGGCTTCCTTGAGCGATCCGCCGCGTGCAGCAACGGCTGCCGCGGGGCGATAGGTGCTGGCAACGAAATCGCGGGTGTTTTCAATCGCGGCGCTGACCATTTCATCGCCGATCAGCGCGTCGCCGCGTCCGGGTGCAATGGCGCGCGGATTAAAGCCGGCAATGGCGTTCAGCGTTCCGCCCCAATCGCCAAAATGGCCGTCTCCGCAGTAGCAGGCGGAATGGTACTCAACGATGTCGCCGGTGAACATGACGCCTTCGTCCGGGACCCAGGCGACAATGTCGCCCGCCGTGTGGGCGCGGCCGAGATGCATCAGGTCGACGCGCCGCTTGCCGAGATAGACCGTCATCTTCTGCGTGAACGTCATGGTCGGCCATGTCAGGCCGGGGATGCTCTCACGGCCCTGGAAGAGACGCGGGAAACGTTCAAACTCGGAATCCCAGTCTTCCTGGCCGCGTTCGGCGACCATGGCGCGGCATTTTTCCGAAGCGATCACCTGCTCGGCCCCGTAGGCAGACGCGCCGAGCACGCGCACGGCATGATAATGGGACAGAACCACATATTTGATCGGCTTGTCGGTAACGCTGCGGACCTTCTCGACCACCTTGGCCGCGAGGCGCGGCGTTGCCTGCGCGTCGATAATCATGACACTGTCATCACCGATGATGACACCGGTGTTGGGATCGCCTTCGGCCGTAAAGGCCCAAAGGTCGCGGCCGATTTCCGAGAAGGTGATGGTCTTTTCCGTCATATCCCCGCGGGATGCGAATTCCTTGGCCATTGGTCAGGCTTCCTTCTTGTATTGTTCGACGGTCTGCTCGATGGCGCCGAAGATGGAATGTCCGTCGCCGTCCTTCATTTCGATGCGGACCGTATCGCCGAATTTCATGAAGCCGGTTGTCGGCTTGCCGTCATTGATGGTTTCGATCATGCGGATTTCGGCGATGCAGGAATAACCGACGCCGCCCTCGGCAACCGGCTTTCCGGGACCGCCATCGTCCAGCTTGTTGGAGACGGTTCCCGAACCGATGATCGCGCCGGCCGAAAGCGGCCGCGTTTTGGCCGCATGGGCAATCAGCTGCGGGAAATCGAATGTCATGTCGATGCCGGCATTGGCGCAGCCGAACGGGGCGCCGTTGTAGTCGACGAGGAGGGGCAGGTGCAGCTTGCCGCCATCCCAGGCATCACCAAGCTCGTCCGGCGTGACGGCGACCGGCGAAAAGGCCGACGACGGCTTCGACTGGAAGAAGCCGAAGCCCTTGCCGAGTTCGGCCGGAATGAGGCCACGCAACGACACGTCGTTGACCAGCATGATCAGCCGGATCGCCTCGCGCGCCTCATCGACGCTCGCGCCCATGGGCACATCGTCAACGATAACAGCGATCTCGCCTTCCATGTCGATGCCCCAGGCTTCGTCCGCCATGCGGATCGGATCGCGCGGTGCGAGAAAGGCGTCGGAGCCGCCCTGATACATCAGCGGATCGGTCCAGAAGCTTGGCGGCATTTCAGCATTGCGGGCCTTGCGCACGAGTTCCACATGATTGACGTAGGCCGAACCATCCGCCCATTGATAGGCGCGCGGCAGCGGCGAATGGGCATCGTGTTCGTGGAACCGTTCGGTCGGCTGCGAACCTGATTCAAGCGTCTCGGCGGCGCGTTCCAGCCGTGGTGCGACATTTGCCCAGTCGTCGAGCGCGGCCTGCAGCGTCGGCGCGATATGGTTGACGACGGTGCAATAAGCCAGATCCTTCGATACGACCGCCAGTTTTCCGTCGCGCGTGCCGTCTTTTAGTGTTGCGAGTTTCATATCAGTCCCAGTTTCCCTCAATTGAGCCGTCAAAGCGCTTCTTTAGGCCCTTCCAGCAATCGATATAGTTATCCTGAAGCGTTTCGAGCTGCATGGCATAGCTCGTCACATGCTGCGGGAAGCGTGTTTCGAACATGAATGCAAGGGTCTCGTCCAGCTTGGTTGGCGCGAGCTCGGCTTCGGAGGCTTTTTCAAAACCCATCGTGTCCGGGCCGTGCGGCAGCATCATGTTGTGCAGGCTCATACCGCCTGGAACAAAACCTTCTTCCTTGGCGTCATATTGACCATGCACCAGTCCCATGAACTCCGACATGATGTTGCGGTGATACCAGGGCGGGCGGAACGTGTGTTCAGCAACCATCCAGCGCGGCGGGAAGATCACGAAGTCGATATTCGCGGTGCCCTCTTCCCCGCTCGGTGCCGTCAGGACTGTGAATATGGACGGGTCGGGATGATCGAAGAGGATGGCGCCAACGGGAGAGAATGTCTTCAGATCGTATTTGAAGGGCGCATAATTGCCATGCCATGCGATCACATCGAGCGGCGAATGGCCGATTTCGGTCACATAGAATTGCCCGCACCATTTCACATGGACGCGGCAGTCCGTTTCCTTGTCTTCCCAGGCGGCGACCGGGGTCTTGAAATCGCGCGGGTTGGCGAGACAGTTGGCGCCGATGGGCCCGCGGTCCGGCAGTGTGAACTTGGCGCCGTAATTCTCGCAGATATATCCGCGTGCTTCGCCGTCAGCCGGATCGACCTGGAAGATCATACCGCGCGGAATCATGGCGATTTCTGTCGGCGCAACCGTCATGCGGCCGAGCTCGGTGAAGATTTCCAGCGTGCCGATCTGCGGAACGATCAGCAGCTCCGCGTCGGCATTGAAGAAATAATCATCGCCCATCGGCGCGTTGCAGATATAGGCGTGGCTTGCCATGCCCACCTGGGTATGAACATCACCGGCGGTGGTCATCGTGCGCACGCCGTCAATGAAGTTGACCGGTTCGTCCGGCATGGGAACCGGATCCCAACGCAGCTGGCCGATCGGCATCACATCGTCGCAGATATGGGGTGCTGTTTTCCAGTGATCGCGGGCGTGGCTTGAAAAACGTGCCGTGTGGCGCACGCTAGGGCGAATCCGGTAAAGCCAGGATCTCTCATTGGTGCCTCGCGGCGCCGTGAAAGGCGAACCGGACAGTTGTTCGGCATAGAGGCCGTAGTTGCATTTTTGCGGACTGTTTTGCCCCTGGGGCAAGGCGTTGGGCAGCGATTCCGTCTCGAAATCATTGCCGAAGCCGGGCATATAGGCGTCAGACATTTTATCCCTCATTACAACTTTTCTAATTTTGTTTCGTATGTAACAATTGAATTTGTAACTATCAAACGGAGCTGACCGTGACCGAGCAAGACGTTGCCCCGCTTTCGCTTGAGGCATTCCTTCCCTACAAACTCAATCGTGTCGCTGAACTGGTTAGCCGCCGTTTTGCGGTGATCTACAAGGATCACGCCGGTCTGACGCGGCCGGAATGGCGCACGCTGGCAACGCTCGGCCAATACGGAACGCTGACGGCCAAATCCATTGGCGCGCATTCCTCAATGCACAAGACCAAGGTCAGCCGTGCGGTTCAGTCGCTTGAAGACCGCAAGTGGCTGGCGAGAATGACGGATGAACATGACCGGCGGGTCGAACACCTGACTTTGACGAAGGAAGGGGCGCGGAACTACCGTAACCTTGCCAAGCTGGCCCATGAATTCGAAATGGGGCTTAAAGACATTCTGGGCGAAGAGAGCTTCGAAGATCTTAATAACGGGCTGGCCGCCGTCGAAGATCAGCTTGGCACCGAAATATTCCTGTGAAAAAACGCGCCGGCAGTTGGCCGGCGCGCCCTTAACCCGATCAGTAACCCTGCGGGCACCTGGCCGTATAGCGGCGACCGTAACGGTCGCGGTAGAAGCAGTCGTCTGAACCCTCTGAAACGCGGCCGATAACCGCACCTGCGACGCCGCCGATTGCAGCGCCGACGAGCGCGCCTTCCGCCGTACCGGTTGCGACGGCACCGATCGCAGCACCCGATGCTGCGCCGATGGTTGCTCCCTGCTGTGTTGGTGTGCAGCCGGCGATGGCAAGCCCAACGACAGCAAGCGCGAGAATATTCTTCATGTTCAAGCCTCCGATATCTTTCCCACCGCAGGAAAGTTGTTTGCACATTACATATTTTTGCATTGCTTGCACGCCTTTGCGGTAATTTTCCGGCAAACCAACGCAGCGCCTGCAGGCATGGTTCCTTGAAGCTTCTTACCTGCAGGACGGCAAATCAATAATCGAAACGCGATGAACCCATTGTGAATGGGGCGGCCTGAAACTAGGTTGCGAGTGGCCGCTGGGTCCTGCTTCCAACGATTTCGCCGGCAAGGATCCGCGCCGTTCCGTCCGCCTCGAAGACGGCGTCTATGGATGTCATATCCGCCGCACCGAGCTTTTGCATGACGGTTTCGACAATGTCTGCCATTTCCAGAAAGCCGACCTGTCCGGCGATAAAGGCTTCGAGGGCCACTTCCTTTGCGCCGTTGAGGATCGCACCGGACAGGCCACCAGCCTGCATGGCCTGCCGGGCAAGTCTCAGCGAGGGAAAGCGCGCCTCGTCGGGTGCCTCGAAATCAAGCCGCGCAAGCTTGGCAAAATCAAGCCGCTCGACCGGCAGGGAAGGTCTTTGCGGAAAGGCGAGGCAATAGCCTATGGCGGTTCTCATGTCAGGTGCGCCAAGTTGCGCCAGGATCGAGCCGTCGCTGTAGCCGACCATGGAATGGATAACCGACTGGGGATGGACGACAACCTCGACCTGGTCAGCGCTCATTCGAAACAGGTGTTTGGCCTCGATCATCTCCAGCGCCTTGTTGAACATCGAGGCGCTGTCGATGGATATTTTGAGCCCCATCGACCAGTTGGGATGGGCTGCCGCCATATCGGGCGTTACCGTTGCCATGTCTTCAAGGCTGCGCTGGCGAAACGGACCGCCTGATGCGGTCAGAATGATGCGCTCGATCGCATGGCGCTGATCGTCCTCGAACACCTGGAAAATGGCGTTGTGTTCGCTATCGACCGGCAGCAGCCGCCCGCCGCCCTTTTCAATTTCACGGTTGAACAACTCGCCTGCCGACACGAGGCATTCCTTGTTGGCAAGGGCAATGTCCGCGCCGGTCCTTATGGCCGCAAGCGTTGGTGCAAGACCGGCCATGCCGACGATCCCGGCCATGAACCAGTCGATATCGCGGCCGGCAGCCTCAATAAGCGCCGTTTCGCCGGCGGCCACCTCGATCCCGGTTCCCGAGAGCGCTTCCTTTAACTCCTGATAACGATTTGCATTGGCTGTGACGGCGATCTCGGCCTGACATTCGATCGCCTGACGGGCCAAAAGGTCGATATTGTCGCGGCCCGTTATCGCGCAGATTTCGTAGGATTGCCGACCACCGAGATGCCGAATGACATCAAGCGTGTTGCAGCCGATCGAGCCGGTCGATCCAAAAATGCTTAGACGCTGCGGTGCCGTCCCGGCTGGTTCTGTCATGGGTTGCGTTTCAAAGGTTTCACCGCGGACGAGAAACCAGATGGGGCAGGCCGCGTCAATGTTGCCACGGGTTTTATTTGAGGTTGTGTGCCTTAAAGTTTGCCATCGGAGATCAAAATACTTTAAACTTAAAACAATATGTGTGAAGCAGTGGAGCAGCCAACATGATGAGCCGGGATGATGCCTTGAATCTGGACCGCGAGGATGGGCTCGCGGGTCTGCGCGATGCGTTCAGGCTGCGTGAAGGGCTGATCTATCTTGACGGCAATTCGCTCGGACCGATGCAGCACAGCGTCGCGAGGCGCGTTGAGCAATGCCTGCATACCGAGTGGGGCGAGGATCTCATCGCCTCATGGAACAAGGCGGGCTGGTATCCCATGCCGCAAACAGTGGGAGCGAAGATCGCGCCGCTGATCGGGGCAGGCGCGCAGGATGTCGCCGTCACCGATTCCACCTCGGTCAATCTCTTCAAGGTGTTGGCCGCTGCACTGCAGATGCGGCCGGGCCGGCGGGTTATTGTGTCCGAGCGCAGCAACTTTCCGACCGATCTTTATATTGCAGAGGGCATCGCCGCCTTCGCGGACAAGGGCCATGAGCTTCGGCTGATCGATTCCACGCAGGAGCTCGATGCGGCAATCGGCGAGGATGTGGCCGTCGTCATGCTGACTCACGTGAACTACCGTACCGGCGAAGCGCACGATATGGCCGCCGTCACGAAGGCCGCTCACGATGCGGGTGCAGTGATGATCTGGGATCTTGCCCATTCCGCCGGCGCGATGCCGGTTGATCTGCAGGCTGCTGATGCCGATTTTGCGATCGGCTGCGGATATAAATATCTCAATGGCGGACCGGGTGCGCCGGCATTCATCTATGTTGCGCCGCGGCTTCACAATGAGGTTTCGCAGCCGCTGTCCGGCTGGTTCGGGCATAAGGCTCCATTTGCGATGGAGCCGTCTTTCGAAGCGGCAAAGACAATCCATCGCTTCCTGACCGGCACGCCGCCGGTGCTATCGCTTGTGGCGCTCGATGCAGCGCTCGATATCTGGAACTCCGTGTCGCTCGGAGCCGTGCGGGAGAAATCGGTTCGGTTGTGCGAATTGTTCATAGAGCTTGTTGAGGAGCGATGTGAAGGCCTCGGCCTGACACTGGCGAGCCCGCGCGATGCATCGAGGCGCGGCAGCCAGGTCTGCTTTGCGCACGCGGATGCATATCCGGTCATGCAGGCCCTTATCGCGCGCGATGTGATCGGGGATTTCAGGGCGCCCGATATTCTGCGCTTCGGATTTGCTCCGCTTTATGTGCGTTTTGTCGATATCTACGATGCCGTTGAACATCTGCGG
Source organism: Hoeflea prorocentri (assembly GCF_027944115.1). Lineage (NCBI taxonomy): Bacteria > Pseudomonadati > Pseudomonadota > Alphaproteobacteria > Hyphomicrobiales > Rhizobiaceae > Hoeflea > Hoeflea prorocentri. Next base: position 258,042 of record NZ_JAPJZI010000002.1, read on the forward strand.
GATGTGCTCCAATCCGGTGAATGGGAGCAGGAGCGCTTCAAGGTCAAGAGCGCGGTAACCTGACGATTATTCATACCGGGCTTGATATGAATGGCCCGGTCTTTTTCATTTTACCTCTCCGGTTCAATCTGCTTTCATCGCCGCTGAACAAAGGAGCACGCGGTGCAATTTGCGACGATCAACGGAGTGACGCTGCACTACCAGCTTATCGGGGCGCCCGAGGGCAAGCCGGTGCTGGTGTTTTCCAATTCTCTCGGCACGGATTTAAGAATCTGGCGCGACGTTATCGTGCGGCTCGTGGGGGAGTTTGCAATTGTCACCTATGACAAACGCGGTCACGGATTGTCCGACCTCGGACAGGCACCCTATCGTATTGAAGATCATGTCGGAGATCTTGCCGGACTACTCGACCATCTGTCTGTTCGTGATGCAATTGTCTGCGGGCTTTCGGTCGGCGGCCTCATCGCCCAGGGTCTGTATGCCAGCCGTCCGGACCTGGTTCGCGCGCTGATGCTTTGCGATACGGCACACAAAATCGGCACCGCCGAGATGTGGAACGCACGCATTGAGGCAATCGAACAGGACGGACTGGAGTCAATTGGCGATCAGGTCATGGAACGCTGGTTCACTGCCGCGTTCCGCGATGAAGAGGCGGACACCCTGGCCGGCTATCGCAACATGCTGTGCCGGACGCCGGCTGCCGGATACGCCGGAACCGCGGCCGCGATCAGGGATGCCGATTTCACGCATCAGGCGCCGGTTATCAATGTGCCGACCATGTGCGTGGTCGGCGACGAGGATTTATCGACGCCGCCGGAGCTTGTCGGCGAATTTGCCAAACTCATTCCGGGCGCGCGGTATCAGGTGATTCCGAAAGCCGGTCATCTGCCCTGCATTGAGCAGCCGGAAGTCTTTACCGATGCGCTTCGCGCCTTTGTTGATCTGCTGTCTGCGGGCTGATCCGCCCGGCAAGAGCCGCTTCGCTATCTTTGAATGGGAGTAAACGGGGTGTCCCGATGAGCGTTTCCGTATTCGAGCACCCGCTCCTGTCGGGTCTTCTGGGCGATGATGCAATCCGCAGCACGTTTTCTTTCGCAAGTGAGATCGAGGCGATGCTGCGGTTTGAGGCTGCCCTTGCCGTGGCGGAGGAAGCAGCCGGAGTCATTGCGGACGGTGCGGCGAAAGCCATTCAGACGTCTTGTAAGAATTTTCAGCCTGATATTGCCGCGTTGCAGGCCGCAACCGCGCGTGACGGGGTTATGGTGCCGGAACTGGTGCGGCAATTGCGCGAGGCCATCGACCCGGAATTCAGAACGCACCTTCATTTTGGCGCAACCAGCCAGGATGTGGTGGACACCGCGCTTGTTTTGCGGCTGCGCCCGGCGCTTCAAACGATTGCCGATCGTCTTGCTGCGCTTTGCGGGCAACTGGATTTGCTTGAGACCACATACGGTCAAAACGATCTGGTGGGCCGCACGCGTATGCAGGCGGCGCGTCCGCTTCGTGTTGCCGACCGGATTGCGGCCTGGCGGCGCCCGCTCGCTGGTCTTTTGAGCGATTTTCCGACGGTTGAGCAAAAGGTGGCCTGTCTGCAGTTTGCCGGCGCTACAGGTACGCTCGATGATCTCGGGGCGCAGGGCCGGGCCGTGGCCGAAAGGCTGGCGCAGGAGCTTGAGCTTTCCTATGCAGGATGTTGGCACACCGACCGTCAATCCTTTGCCGAACTTGCCGGTTTCCTATCGCGTCTGACCGGAGCCTTGGGAAAAACCGGCCTGGACGTCACGCTCATGGCCCAAAACGAGGTTGGTGAGATCGAGCTTTCCGGCGGCGGCGGATCGTCCGCCATGGCGCACAAGAAAAACCCGGTCAAGGCGGAGATTCTCGTGGCCTTGGCGTCTTTCAATGCAACGCTGCTGCCGGGCATGCATACGGCCCTTGTCCACGAGAACGAACGCTCGGGTGCGGCCTGGACGCTTGAGTGGATGGTGTTGCCGCAGATGGTGCTTGCCACAGGCGCCGCCCTGCGCGTGGCGGGCGATCTGCTCGGCGACATTGTCGCAATGGGCACGGGCAGCATGCAGGATAATCGCTCATGATGGGCCGCCGCGCCATCGTGGTTTTTTGCGGGTTGTTGATGTCCGTCACGGCATTTTCGGTCGACATCACCCTGCCGGCCTTCCCGCAGATGATGAACGAGTTTTCCACGGGATTCACTCAGGTGCAGTGGTCTGTGACCGCCTTCCTGTTTGCCACGGGAATAGGCCAGCTTGTCTGGGGCTCCTTCTCGGACCGCTTTGGCCGCCGGCCGACGCTCTTTATCGGACTGACCACACTGCTTGCCGGCCAGATGCTGGCCATTGCGGCGCCGACCATCGATGCGCTGCTCGTTGCAAGGGTGATCCAGGGGCTGGGCGCCGCCGCTGCGATTGTCAGTTGCCGGGCCATTTTACGGGACCTGTTCAGCGGTCAGGAACTGGCGCGGTCCATGGCATTTGCTTCCGCAGTCTTTGCGATCGGGCCAATGCTTGCGCCCCTCTTTGGGGCGCTGATCACTGAATTTTCCGGCTGGCGCTTCATTTTTGTCGCACTTGGAATTCTTGCAACGCTGTTGCTCATCCTGCTTGCCTATTTCGAGGAGACGTCACCGCAAAAGGACAGGCGGGCGCTTCACGCGACACGGATAAAGTCGAATGTGGCGGCCGTGTTCCATCACCCGCAATCGCGCTTTTTCATGATCGTGTCGATGTTTGTGATGGCTTTCATGCTCCTGATCCTTACCGGCGCCGCCCCGGTCTATGAGACGGAGTTCGGCATTACCGGGGTTACGTTCGCCGTGCTTTTCGGCATCCATGGCCTGGGTATTGTAGCGGGGCAGATCCTTAACCGCCGCCTGATCGTTTCAATCGGCGTTTTCGCTGCGATTGCGGTCGCCGGGGCCGTCATGGTAGCGATGTCCGGCCTGTTGCTCTTTCTTTCCGCAACAGGGCTTTTGACGGTCTATGTTCTGCCCGTCATTCTGGCGCTGGCGAATGCGGCGTTCCTGGTTTTTTACTCCAATGCGACAAGCCTTGTTCTCGACCCACATCACGAAAGGGCGGGTTTTGCGGTGTCGCTGTTTGGGTTTTTCACACAGATGGGGGGCGCGGGAATCGTGTCCATCCTGGTTTATTTCAGCAACGACAGCGCCGTCGGCATGTCGTCCCTGATGTTTGTCATTGCAATCGGAACATGCGCGGCTCTGATCTTGTGGAAAGGTCGGTCGCAGGAGGTGGGAGAGACATGAATATGCGCACACAGGTCGTCATTATCGGATCCGGCCCGTCCGGACTGCTCCTTGGGCAACTGCTTTACCGGGCCGGGATCGACAACATCGTGCTCGACCGGTCCAGCAAGGAGCACATTCTGGGGCGCATACGTGCCGGTGTGCTCGAGGAGGGAATGGTTGGGCTGATGGAGCAGGCCGGAGCTGCTGCACGCATGCAGCGCGAGAACCTGCCGCATGACGGTTTTGATCTCATCTTCGATGATGAGGTGCATCGCATCGATCTCTTCGGCCTGACCGGCGGAAAACGGGTTCATGTTTACGGGCAGACGGAGATTACGCAGGATCTCATGGATGCGCGTGAAGCCGAGGGCCTGCAGTCTTTCTACGAGGCGAGCGATGTGCGCCCTCACGATTTTGACGGGTCGCGGCCCTATGTGACGTTTGAACATGATGGCCAGGACCACCGCATTGAGTGTGATTTCGTTGCCGGATGCGACGGGTTTCACGGCATATGCCGGCAGGTCGTGCCCGACGGCGCGATGGAGACGTTCGAAAAGGTTTATCCTTTCGGCTGGCTTGGGCTCCTGTCCGATGTCCCTCCGGTGCATGACGAACTGATTTATGCCAATCACCGGCGTGGCTTTGCGCTTTGCTCCATGCGCTCGAAGACCCGGAGCCGGTACTATGTACAGTGCCTCGCTAGTGAGCGAGCCGAAGATTGGACGGCCGATGCTTTCTGGGACGAACTTCGCCGGCGACTGCCCGAGGAAACGGCGGAGCGGGTGACGACGGGGCCGGCGCTGGAGATGTCAATCGCGCCGTTGCGATCCGTCGTGTCCGAACCCATGCGGTTCGGGCGGCTCTTTCTGGCCGGGGATGCGGCTCACATTGTCCCGCCGACCGGTGCAAAGGGGCTGAATCTGGCGGCAAGCGACGTTCACTATCTGCTGGAAGGATTGCGTGACTATTATGCCGATGGCAGCGAAGCCGGTATTGATGCCTACTCGCAAAGAGCTTTGCACCGCATCTGGAACGCCGAACGGTTTTCGTGGTGGATGACAAGCGTCACACACCGTTTCCCGGATATGAGCGGATTTGACCGGCATATTCAGCGCGCTGAATTCTCGCAGCTGGTCCATTCGAAGGCCGCATCGACGGTGCTCGCGGAAAACTATGTGGGGCTGCCGTACTGACAGGCATGTTCATGCGCTCACGGCCGGCTCACCCGAATATGTCTTGCGGTTGATCGGTAATGGATAGCATGCTGCCCGAGCCGATCTGACATGCACGCAGCGGGCCGCACTCTTGACCGCTTCCGCGCCTAGTGTCAGTTCGACCTGCAAGCAGGGGGCAGCGATATGGACAGTCTTTCGAACCAGTTCGTGATGGGAACGCTTCAGTTCCTGTCGACACTATTTGTTTTCGCGATCGGCACGGTTGTGCTGGTGGCGATTGTGCTGTTCATACTTGATGTCAGCCAGACCGGCGATGCGGTGCGCCGGAACTACCCGGTTCTGGGACGCTTCCGCTACCTGTTTTCGGCCCTTGGCGAGTTCTTCAGGCAATATTTCTTCGCCATGGACCGCGAGGAAATGCCGTTCAACCGGGCGGAACGCGAATGGATCGACCGGGCCGCCAAGAGCAAGGACAACACGGTCGCATTCGGATCGACCAAGAGCCTGACGCCGCCCGGCACGGCAATTTTTGTCAATTGCCCGTTTCCGACACTGTCGGAAGATGCATCACAGGTCGAAGCGCTGGAGATCGGGCCTTATGCCCGTGAACCCTATGAAGCACCGTCCTTGTTCAACATATCCGGCATGAGCTACGGCGCGCTTTCAACGCCCGCGGTCCGGGCGCTTTCAAACGGCGCACGGATGGCCGGATGCTGGCTCAACACCGGCGAGGGTGGCCTGTCGCCGCATCATCTTGAGGGCGGCTGCGACATCGTTTTCCAGATCGGCACGGCCAAATACGGGGTGCGGGGCAAAGACGGATTGATGAGTGATGAAAAGCTCAAGGAAGTGGCCGCACATCCGCAGGTCAAGATGTTTGAGCTGAAGATGAGCCAGGGCGCCAAGCCGGGAAAGGGCGGCATTCTGCCTGGTATCAAGGTCACGCCCGAGATTGCCGCGATCCGCGGTATTCCGGAAGGAAGGGATTCCATCTCTCCGAACCGGCATCCCGAAATCGACAATGCGGCGCAGATGCTCGATGTGATTGAGCGGATCCGATCCGTTACCGGCAAGCCCACCGGCTTCAAGGCCGTTGTCGGCGCCTTTGGCTGGATCGAGACGATGTGCAAGGAAATTCACGCGAGAGGCATAAAAAGCGCGCCTGATTTCATCACCATCGACAGCGGCGATGGCGGTACAGGCGCGGCGCCGATGCCCTTAATGGACAATGTCGGCCTGCCGGTGAAGGAATCGCTGCCGCTTGTGGTCGACATTCTGCAGAGATACGGCCTGCGCGAGCGCATCCGCATTATTTGCTCGGGCAAGCTGATCACACCGTCCGAGGTTGCCTGGGCGCTTGCCGCCGGTGCTGACTTTGTTACGTCGGCGCGGGGCTTCATGTTCTCCCTTGGCTGTATCCAGGCGCTCAAATGCAACCGCAATACCTGCCCGACCGGAATCACCACCCATAACAAGCGGCTGCAACGCGGCCTAAACCCCGAAAGCAAGGCGGTCCGCGTAGCGGGCTACTGCAAGAACATGATCCACGAGGTGGAGGTGCTTGCCCATTCCTGTGGTGTCAAACGCCCGCGGCTTTTACGACGCATGCATGTGCGCATTGTGCAGGACAACGGCAAATCGATTGCCATGGATGAGCTTTATCCCGGCCCCGAGGTTTTGCCGCAATATCGCGCTGAGGGTGCGGCAAAATCGGCACAGCCAACCGCTGCTCAATAAATCTCGGACGGGATGTCTTTTAAGGACCCTTTCTAGCCGGCGGAGCGGGTTGAAGAACTGCGGACAATAGAATATATTAGAGATCTCTGAAGTGGAGCTTTCATGTCCCGGTAAGGTGGGGAGGCAAAGGGCCTCCCGGTGCAAAATCAATCAGCAGGAATGACCTCCGAACAAGGTTCGGCGGGGCTGTAGTTTTGCAATCTCAAACATCACTGACACCTTGAGCCCGAGCGCTGCTCGTGGCCGAGACATGAGAGACAACCCACAATGACTCGGGATATTTCCAGATATCTTCCGCTTGGACTGACAGTCGGCGGCGTTGAACGACAATTGACCGCCTTGGAGAAAATGGGGTGGCAGCCCTTTTTTGAACAACAGATCAGCGTGGATGAACTGGCGCGGACGCCGCCCGTCCGCGTCGTCGAAGTGCACCGCAACGGGCTGCACGTGATCGGCGAACACATTGACAAGATGATCCAGCCCCGCGCGGATGTCACGGTCGGCGACTGGTTGTTGCTGGACTCGGACCATCCGCTGTCGAGCCGTCACCTGGAGCGCAGGAGCCTGCTGAAACGCCGGGCGCCGGGAACCGACAGGCAGGTCCAGCTCATCGCAGCCAATGTCGACACGATCTTTATCGTTTCGTCCTGCAATCAAGACTTCAATATCGCCCGCCTTGAGCGGTACATTGCCCTGGCATTCGAGGCGGATATCTCTCCGGTTATCGTATTGACCAAGGCTGATCTGGTTTCGGATGTTCAGGCCTATGTCGATCAGGCACGTGCGATTTCCGACCTGGTCCCTGTCGTCACCCTCGATGCACGCGATCATGAACCGAGGGAAAAGCTGGCGCAGTGGTGCAAACCCGGCAGCACCGTCGCGTTTGTCGGCTCGTCCGGTGTCGGAAAGTCGACCTTGACCAACGCTCTGGCCGGCAATCAGTCCATCGAGACGCAAACCATCCGGGAAGACGACGCAAAGGGCCGCCACACGACCACAAGGCGGCAGTTGCATCCTGTCCCGGGCGACGTCCTCGTTCTGGATACGCCTGGAATGCGCGAGCTGCAGTTGACGGATGCAGCGTCGGGCATTGACAATGTTTTTGCCGATCTCCACGACCTTTCAGTCCGGTGCCGCTTCAAAGATTGCCGTCATGAAACGGAGCCGGGGTGCGCCGTGTTGCGCGCCGTGGAAAATGGCGAGATAGACGCGGCACGGCTAGGCCGGTGGCGCAAGCTTCAGGCCGAGGAGGCGCACAATTCCGCAAGCCTTGCTGAACGTAGAAGCAAGGACAAGGCGTTTGGCAAAATGGTGCGGCAGGTCAAAAAGATAAAGGACCAGAAGGATCCGGAACGATGATTGCCGAAAAGTTGGGTCGTGTTGTCTGGCACGACCTTTTTACCCGAAACCGGAAGCGCGCGATGGCTTTCTATCAGCGCCTTGCGGGCTGGCGCTACGTCACCGAACACGCGACGGATTTCGCATGGGGCGGCGGCGAGAAGGATTTTGTTCTCGCACTGTTGGCAGATGAAGCAGGCGCCGGCTTTGCTGAAACACCACAGGCCTTTCAGGACGGATGGATCGCCTATGTGGAGGTGCGCGATGTGGACGCTGCCGCCTTGCAGGCAGAGGAGCTTGGAGGGGCAGTCGTTCGTGCGCCGTTCGACGTTCCTGGCGTAGGGCGCAATGCGCTTCTGGCCGACCCCTTCGGAGCCCTTATCGGCATTTCATTGTCGCGTCATTCCTTTCCCGCGCCCCGGAGTCAGTTTGGTCCTGAAATCTATCTGTCGGACCGGGCGGTTTTTCCCGATGCGTTCTACAGAACGCTGTTCGATTGGAGAGCGGCCTCTGCGCAATCGGCGGGGCCGGCCGGCTGCGCGATCTGCGGTCCTTCGGGAGAGACGGTGGCATTGCGCCATTCGGCAACGTTGCCAAGGGCTGCGGGCGCCTTATGGCTTCCAAGCCTCAAGGTGGCCGATCCGCAGGCCGCCTTGTGTCATGGGCAAGAACTGGGAGCCAAGCCCTTCAACGGCACATCCGGAGAACCGGCACAGCGGCCCTATTGCATGTTGCAAGATCCCGACGGTTCGCTTCTGCGCCTTTTAGGGGCGCCGGATGAATAGCGGCTTTATCCCGAGGCCTTTCGGATTGTGTCTTTGAAGAGTTTTTTCATTGTTCAGCAGCATTGATTGATGGCGATCCCGACAGGATTCGAACCTGTGACCCTCAGATTAGGAATCTGATGCTCTATCCTGCTGAGCTACGGGACCGCACCCTTGGCTTTCAGGCCAAGATCACCTTCATCCTTACATAAAAAGCGGGGCGGACATCAAGGCCAATTCCTGCCGATGGAGCCGGCCATCTGATTGGCGGGCGCATCCCTCTGCGCGCCACCTCTCTTTTGGGTGGTAAATGTTGATGTCCCCTATTCACTTTCTTGCTTCCGAGTATAATCCTACGAAAACGGAGGGGTATTGTGGGGATTATCCTAAGCGTCTTTCTGCCGCTTTCGCTGGCATTCATCATGTTCTCCCTGGGGCTCGGCCTGACGATTGCCGATTTTGCCCGCGTGGTGGCAAAGCCGAAGGCCTTTTTCGCCGGAGCGGTGTCGCAGATCGTCGTGCTGCCGCTCATCGCCTTTGTGCTGCTGCAGCTTTTCAGCCTGCCGCCGGAACTCGCCGTCGGCGTGATGATCCTGTCCTTCTGTCCGGGCGGCGTCACATCGAACCTCATCACCAAGCTGGCGGGCGGGGCTGTCGCCCTGTCAGTCACGCTGACCGGCGTTGTCAGCCTTGTCTCCGTCGTCACCGTGCCATTGCTTGTGGCATGGGCTGCGGACCATTTCATGGGTCAGGCGGCACCCGACATCAACGTAACGTCGCTGGCGCTTGCCATGTTTGCCATCACGACCGTGCCGGTGGCGCTGGGTGTAGCGCTGAGGCATTTCGCCACGCCGCTTGCAGACCGTATCGACGCAACGATCGCGCGGATCGCTCTTGTTCTTTTCGTCATCATCGTGGTTGGAGCGCTTGCAGCCAATTGGGAGGTCTTCGTCAGCAACCTGGCGCTGCTCGGTCCGCTTCTCATCCTGCTCAACGTTCTGCTTCTGCTGGTCGGTCTCGGCATAGGCCGGTTCATGGGGCTCGATCATGCGGACGGCATCGCCATTGCCGTGGAGACGGGTGTGCAGAACAGCACGCTCGGCATCACCGTCGGCAGCCTGATCGTCGAGGCGGCGAGCGGGCTTCCGCCCTTCAGCCTGCCGTCCGGCGTTTACGGCATCACAATGTATTTCGTGGCCCTGCCGTTCGTATACTGGATGCGGCGCGGTCGCGGCTGATCAAAGGGCCGCTACCGCTCACCCTTGCGGTAGGGCGCCATCAGCGCTTGCGGAACCTTCGCGCGGCGCGACATGGCGATGAGCGCGACGATGGACAGGACATAAGGCACCATCAAAAAGAGCTGATAGGGGATTGCACTTTCGACCACATGCTGCAGCCGAAGCTGATAGGCGTCGAACAATGCAAAGAGCAAAGCGCCGAGCAGCGCCTTGCCGGGACGCCAGGAGGCAAAGACGACCAACGCGATGCAGACCCAGCCGCGGCCCTGCACCATCGTGGGAAAGAACGAGTTGAACGTCGCCGTGGTCAGGAAAGCCCCGCCGAGTGCCATGAAGGCACTGCCTGTGACAATCGCGCCGATGCGGATCGAGATCGGGTTGAGCCCCTGTGCCTCAACGGCATGCGGGTTTTCACCTGTCATGCGAACAGCAAGGCCAAGCGGCGTGCGCGCCAGCACATAGGCCGTCGCCAGGCAGGCGAAGATCGCCAGATAGGTGGGCGCGGTCTGTGTAAACAGCGCTTCGCCGATAAAGGGAATATCCGTAAGGCCCGGGATCGCCAGCGGCTGGAACGGTTCGATTGTCGGCGGCGTGGAGGAAACCGGTAGCGAGAGCCGGTAGATATAGTAAGTCAGCGAGGATGCAAACAGCGTGATGCCCAGCCCGGTGACGTGTTGGGATAGGCCGAGTGGCACGGTGAGCATGGCGTGCAGCAGGCCGAAGAGGCCACCGCATAGCGCCGCGACGATCAGCCCGGTCCACAGATCACCACCCTGATAGACGGTCATCCAGGCAACCATGGCGCCCATGGTCATGATGCCTTCGATACCAAGGTTCAAAACGCCCGCGCGCTCGCAGATCAGAGCGCCCAAAGTGCCAAAAATGAGCGGCGTGGCAATGCGCAGAACCGCGCCCCAGAGGCTTGCCGACGCGAAGATTTCCAGCGCTTCCATCAGCGACGCACCCTGTAGCTTGTGAACAGAAGGCTGACGAGCATGGTCAGCAGAGAAATGGAGACGATCACATCGGCGATGAAGCTTGGTACGCCAAGCGCCCGGCTCATACTGTCGGCCCCGACAAAGACGATGGCGACAAACAGCGCCGTAATGACCACGCCCAGCGGATTGAGCCCGGCCAGCATGGCAACCACGATGCCGGAATAGCCATAGCCCGGCGACAGGTCGAGCGTGACGTAGCCTTTGAGGCCGGTGACCTCGATCGCCCCGGCGAGGCCTGCAAGCGCCCCTGAAATACAGGCAACGCCGAGCATGGTCTTGCCAAGGGCGATGCCGGCGAAGGAAGCGGCCTTCTGGTTGAGACCGGCGGCTTTGGTCTCCAGCCCGAATACCGTCCGAGTCTGAATAAACCAGATGATGAGTGCCGCCGCCAGGGCAATGAGAAGACCGATATGAAGTCTGGTTCGCGCGAGGATTTTCGGCAGCAGCACATCGTTGCTGACGGCGACCGATTGCGGCCAGCCGAAGGCCAGCGGGTCCTTCATCGGACCCTCGATCATCATCGAGACAAACAGCAGGACGATGAAATTGAGGATAAGCGTCGTCACGACCTCATCGACGCCGAGCCGAATGCGCAAGAGAACCGGGCCAAGCAGAAGCAAGGCTCCGGAGATCATTCCGGCAATCAGGATGATGCCGATCGCCAGCGGCGCGGGCAGGCCGGCTGTCATGTGGTGTCCGATCCATGCGGCGGCGATGGCGCCAAGATAAAGCTGACCTTCTCCGCCGATGTTCCACAGCCGTGCGCGGAAAGCGACAGCGGCGGCTAGGCCGGTCAAAATGAGCGGCGTGGTGCGGGTCAGCGTTTCCGAGATCGACAGGCGTGAGCCGAACGCGCCCTTGAGCATTTCAAAATAGGCATCGAACGGGTTGGCTCCGGCCATGGCGATGAGGCCACCGGACAGGATAAGCGAGATGAGGATCGCGGCGACCGGGGCCGCGACGATCATCGCCACTGAGGTCTGTTCGCGCCGCTCAAGCCGCATCGGTATCTCCCCAGATGCCGGCCATCATCAGCCCGACCGATTGGGAATCGGCGTCAGCGGCAGCGATCGGCTCGGAAAGCCGTCCGTTGAAGATCGCCTGCACACGGTCCGACAGGGCCAAAACCTCGTCAAGGTCTTCCGATATGAGCAGAATCGCTGTTCCGTTTTTGCGCGCTTCCAGCAATTCGGAATGGACGGCTGCAATGGCTCCCTCGTCCAGCCCGCGTGTCGGCTGGTTGGCGATGATGAGACCCGGGTCGGTCGCAAGATTGCGGCCAAGGATCATCTTCTGCATGTTACCGCCCGACAGAAGCCGGGTTCCCGTATCGGGATCGGCCCCGCGAATGTCGAAGCGGGATATGAGTTCATCGGCAAAGGCACGTCCGGCAGAGCGGTCGACAAGGGCATGTTTTGAAAAGCGGCTGTCGTGGACGCGTTCCAGCACGGCGTTTTCCCAGACGGTCATTTCACCGACGACGCCTTCCGCGTTGCGGTCTTCCGGAATTCGGCCGGTTCCGGCCTTGACCAATGCTCGGGGAGAAAAGGACCGGGTTTCGATGCCATCGCGGACCAGCGTTCCGGCGCTGGCGCCGACGAGGCCGCACGTCAGCCGGCCAAGGCTTGCCTGTCCGTTGCCCGATACACCAATGATGCCGAGTATTTCGCCTGCCCGAACGTTGAAACCGATGTTGTCGAGCGTCTTGCGCCCATCCTCAATGACATCGACGGCCCTTGCGGCCAGGACTTCGACACCCGCCGCCTGAGCCTGTCTGACAGGCCTTGTAACCCGGCGGCCGACCATCAGTTCGGCAAGCTCGGCCCGGTCGGTCTCATTTGTCAGCCTTTCGGCAATGACCTTGCCGCCGCGCAGTATTACCACCCGCTTGGACGCGGACATGACCTCCGCCAGCTTGTGCGAGATGAAAATGACCGAAAGCCCGGTTTCGGTCATATCTCTCAGCGTCTTGAAGAGCTGTTCAGCCTCAATGCCGGTCAATACCGCGGTGGGCTCGTCGAGGATCAATACCCTGGCATCGCGGTAGAGCGCCTTGAGGATTTCGACACGCTGTTTTTCGCCGACCGAGAGGTCGCCGACGAGCGCATCGGGGGCGACCTGCAGGCCGAAGCGTTCCGACAGTTCCGTCAGCTTCCTGCGCGCGCCGGCCCGGTCGGAGCGCATAAGGGAAAGCGGTTCCGTTCCGATCATGATGTTGTCGAGAACCGAGAGGTTGCCTGCGAGCGTGAAATGCTGGTGCACCATGCCGATGCCGGCTTCAATGGCGGCGCGAGGGCTGCCAGGGGGAAGGGTGTTTCCGAAAGCGCGCACTTCACCCTCATCGGCTGTGTAGTGGCCGAAGAGGATATTCATCAGCGTTGTCTTGCCGGCGCCGTTTTCACCCAACAGTGCGAGCAGTTCACCCTTCGCAAGCGACAGGCTGATATTGTCATTGGCGATGAGCTTGCCGAAGCGCTTGGAAATGCCGGAAAGTTCAAGAACCAGTTCGCTGCTCATGCGTTTGTCCCCGCGATGTCTGCCGGGTACGTCCAGCGGGAAGCAACTTCCAGTTCCCGGGCGATATCAAGCAAAAGCAGATCGGAGCCGATCGGCCCGACAAGCTGAAGTGACAAAGGCAAGCCGGAGGTGCTCCGACCATGCGGCAGGCTGAGTGCCGGGAGACCGGCGGCATTGGCGAGTGCGGCGCGGGGTGCAATCGAAGTCATCTGATCCCAAAACGTGTTGGTGTCTGTTTTATCCAGTGACATCGCGCCGACTTTCGGCGGCGGGCCGGCAAGTGTCGGCATGATAATCGCATCAATCCCGTCAAACAGTTTCCAGCAGGCATACGCCAGGCCGGCGGCATCCGCCTCCGCCTGAAACAGATCGGTCGCCGGCAGGCCGCGTCCCTCCTGCGCGACGGCTGCAGCGATTGGCGTGACTTCATCCTCGGCGATCGACAAAGCGTCAAACCAGCCTGCGAGCGCTACCGAGAGCATGGTGCGCACGATACGGTCCGCGGTCTCGGCGAGCGTGTCGAGTGTGTCCTCGCACAGATCGACAATGGTGTGACCCCGTTCCTCCAGCCGCGATGCGGCGGCGCGGACAGCTTCTGCCTGGTCGCCGGCGAGGGGCCATTTCATCTTGTCGACAAGGCCCAAATTCAGACCCTTGACCGGGACGCCCGACAGGGACAACTCGCCATAGGGCCCCATTGTGTGCCCTGAGATCGCGACAAGAGCCAAGCGCACGTCTCGAACGGAGCGCGCCAGGACCAGATCACCGGTTATGCCCATCAAATGGTTGCCGAAATCGGGCGCATTGGAGGTCAGCCCGCGCGAGGGTTTGAGACCGACGAGGCCGCAACAGGCGGCGGGAATACGGATGGAGCCGGCGGCGTCGGTTGCGTGGGCCATGGCAACGATACCGGAGGCCACTGCTGCCGCGGCGCCGCCCGACGAGCCGCCCGGTGAATATTCAGTGTTCCAAGGATTACGCGCAACCGGCCCGCCGGGCGGCTCGCTGGTCAGCGCGAGGCCGAATTCCGGTGTGGTGGTGACGCCGTAGGGCAAAAGGCCTGCCTGCCTGAAACGCTCAAAAGTCAGGCTGTCGTGTTCCTCCGGTCCAAGCCGTTTGGCCAACGCCTTCGATCCGGCATAAACGGGCAGTCCCTTTGCGCCATTGCCGAGATCCTTGGCGAGGAAGGGCAGTCCGGCAAAAGGCGCATTGACGGCGGCCGGGTCACCTTCGGCCAGTCTTTTGTCAAATGCTGCGGCGGCGTTGCGCCCCATCTGGATGTTGAGGTGGCAGATACAGCCGAACGGGTCCGATTGCGCCCGCTCGATACTCGCCTCCATCAGCGCCGTGGCACTCAGCTCTCCATGACGAACAGCTTCGGCCAGCGCCGTTGCATCAGAAAGCGGCGCCGTGGCGCCGCTTTGGTCGAAAGACATGCGCTCCGCTCAGGACGGTTCGTCAGTTTTAATCGGGACTTCGAAGGAGCCATCCTTGATGGCCTTGCGCTTTTCTTCCATCGCCGAAATGGCGTCGGGCGAAATGCCGTCGGCAACAAAGAGGATGTCATTCCCACCATGTTTCATGAAGGAGAATTCCGTGTAGTCCTTGCCGACGGGATTGCCCGCCGCGACATCGGCGACAATAGCGTCGACTGTCGGGCGGAAATTCCAGATGGCATTGGCAAAGACCGTGCCCGGATAGCGGGGGGTGTAGTCGATCAGCGAGCCGATGGCGAGGACCTCAAGTTCCTTGGCGCCGTCCGCTGTTCCGATACGCTCACCGAAGATGACGTCCGCACCCGCATCGATCTGGGCGATGGCCGCTTCCTTGGCTTTCGGCGGATCGAACCAGGCGCCGATGAAGCTGTTGAGGAATTTGGCGTCCGGGTTCACTTCCATGACACCGTCACGGAAGGCGTTGATCAGCAGATTGACTTCCGGGATCGGGTAACCGCCGACTGAACCGTATGTGTTCGATTTGCTCAGAGAGCCTGCGAGCATACCGGCAAGATAGGCGGCTTCATGGTTTCGGGTGCCGAACACGCCGAAATTGTCGCCTGCCGGTCCACCCGACGATCCCATCAGGAAAGCGACGTCGGGATAATCGGCGGCGACCTGCCTTGCTTCGTTCTCGACCGCGTAGGATTCGCCCCAGATCAGGTCGACTCCCTGTTCGGCATATTCGCGCATGGCGCGGGCATAATCCGTGCCGGAGACGCCTTCAGAGAAGACATATTCGATGACACCATCATCATGAGCCGACTGAAGGGCTTCGTGAATGCGTGAATTCCATGCGTTCTCCACCGGTGAGGCGTGAATGCCGGCGACTTTGACCTTGTCTGCGGCAATTGACGGTGCGGCAAAAGCTGTTGCGGCACCGAGTGCAACCGCAAAGACGTGTCTGCGTGTAAGTTTTTTTATCATGATGGTGTTCCTCTGGATTGCGGACGTTTCCCTGCCCGGGCTGTTGCCCCAGGACGAGCTGTTTTTGTAATTTTTGTCCCAATGGTCAAAATGGTATCGAGCCCCGGTCATTTGTCAACAAGATGATTGGGCGGGAGCCGTTCACAAGGTCTTGCCTGGCGGGTTTTCCACTGGCGCATAACCGGCCGGGTCAACCGTATCCGGCCTGCCGGCAAGATTGAGTGTCGATACCTGCGGCTCAGCTTGCGCGATGATCTCTCCATTGCGCAAGACAGCCAGCCGGTTGGCCTTCAGCCTGATGGCCTCAACCGGGTCGCGGGCCTGCAAAAGAACACAGGTGGCCGGTTTGCCCTTTTCGATGCCGTAATCGTCAAGGCCCATGGCGCGGGCGGAGTTGACCGTGACGGCGTCAAAAGCCTGTTTCATCGCCTCAATCGAGGTCATCTGGGCCACATGGACGGCCATGTGCGCGACCTCCAGCATGTCGGCGCTGCCCATCGAATACCAGGGGTCCATGCAGCAATCCTGACCAAGAGCCACATTGATGCCCGCAGCAAGCATTTCCGGCACCCGGGTCAGGCCGCGGCGTTTCGGGTAGGTGTCGTGCCGGCCCTGCAACGTGATGTTGATCAGCGGGTTCGGGATGGCATGGATTTCAGCCTCCGCGATGAGCGGAATGAGCTTGGAGACGTAGTAATTGTCCATCGAATGCATCGACGTCAGATGCGAACCTGCCACGCGGCCCTGCAATCCAAGCCGCACAGTTTCCGCGGCGAGCGTTTCGATATGGCGAGAAAGCGGATCGTCTGTTTCATCGCAGTGCATGTCGACCGGCAGGCCGCGTTCGGTGGCGATTTCGCAAAGCCTTTGTACCGATGCCGCGCCTTCGAGCATTGTGCGCTCGAAATGAGGAATGCCGCCGACAATGTCGACACCCTTGTCCAAAGCGCGCAGCAGGTTTTGCTCTGCATCCGGCGAACGGAAAAGCCCGTCCTGCGGAAAGGCCACTAACTGCAGATCGATATAGGGCGCGACCTTTTCGCGAACCTCGATCAGCGCATCGACGGCGAGCAGTCTTTCGTCACAGACATCCACGTGGCTGCGGATGGACAAAAGACCGCGCGATACGGCCAGATCGCAGTAGCGGAGGGCTCGCTCGACGACCGCCTCCCGGGTCAGGAGCGGCTTGAGCTCACCCCAAAGCGCTATGCCCTCCAGAAGCGTTCCGGAGCGGTTAAGCCGCGGCTGGCCGAGGGAGAGCGTTGCGTCCATGTGAAAATGCGGATCGACAAAGGGCGGTGAGACCAGCCTTCCGCTGGCATCGATTGTTTTTTGCGACTGCGCATCAATTGCCGGCGCAATGTCCTGGAATGTTCCGTCGGAAACCGCGATGTCGACGCCGGTCCTGCCGTCCGGCAGATTGGCGTTCTTGATGAGCAAATCGAGCATGGGCGTCTCCTGGCGCGGCGGGCTTGCAAACATCGCATTGCAGCATGCGGTGAGACAGTCCCGCAAGCGCAGTTGACGGTTTGTACGGTGGATTCTCGGGATTGTTCACAGCCGCGTCACGCAACACCAAGAGTTTTCCGCGTGAGCCGCAGGCGTCTAAAGCCTCGACAATCAGGCCCCATGGGGCTATGCCCCGCTGGTTGTTACCGGTCGCCGCAGCTCCAGTCTCGCGGCGCAAACAGGGAATCGTGACGATGACCAGTGCCAGATCAGTGCCGGCACCCAAGAACGGCGTGATGGATATCGCGGCCTATGTGCCCGGAAAGGAAACCGCTCCGGGTGTTGAGCGCGTTTACAAGCTTTCCTCGAATGAGACGCCGCTCGGGCCCAGTCCCAGCGCGGTAAAAGCGCTGACGCACGTTCTGGATCATCTGGAAATCTACCCAGACGGGGCCTCGAATGCGTTGCGCGATGCCATCGCGGACGTGTACGGACTGAACCCGGCCAACATCCTGTGCGGGAACGGGTCGGATGAACTGCTTGGGCTCTTGTGCCAGACCTATCTGTCACCCGGCGATGAGGGTATTTTTTCCGAACACGGATTTCTCGTCTACAAGATCCAGATCACCGGCGCGGGCGCTGTGCCGGTCAGTGTTCCAGAGACGGATTGCCGGGCGAATGTCGACGCGATCCTCGATGCCGTAACGGAGCGCACGCGCATTGTGTTCCTGGCCAATCCGAACAATCCGACTGGAACCTATATTCCTGTTGATGAAGTACGGCGGCTACAGGCCGGCCTGCCCGGAAACGTACTGCTCGTTCTCGATGCGGCTTATGCGGAATATGTACGCCGCAATGATTATGAGTCCGGGATCGAACTGGTGTCCGGCAGCGACAATGTCGTCATGACGCGGACCTTTTCCAAGATCTACGGTCTGGCCGGACTGCGCATCGGCTGGATTTACGCGCCTGCTGCGGTGATCGATGCGCTTAACAGGATCCGCGGTCCGTTCAATGTCAACGCGGCTGCGATCGCGGCGGGAGCCGCGGCGATGCGCGACCGTGATCATGTCGAGCGCGCCATTGCCCACAACGAAGACTGGCGCAGCCGGCTGACCAGCGGATTTGAGGCGCTCGGCCTGACGGTTACGCCGTCGGTCGGCAACTTCCTGCTCGTACACTTCGACGGCACCGCCAAGTCCGCTGAGGAGGCCGATGCCTTCCTGACCAGCTGCGGCTTTGTGCTTCGGCGGGTGACGGCCTATGGCTTTCCCAACGCCTTGCGCATGACAGTGGGCAGCCAAGAGGCCAATGAAGGCGTGCTGGCCGCGCTGAAAGACTTCATGGAACAGGCATGAGTGATATCCGTTTTGAAAAAATCGCCCTGATCGGCATCGGCCTCATCGGGTCCTCACTTGCGCGGGTCATCCGAGAACGGCGGATTGCCGGCAATATTGCCGTGGCCAGCCGTAGCTCCGAGACGCTTGAGCGCGCGCACGATCTGAATTTGGGCGATTCCTACACCACATCGGCTACGGAGGCTGTCCGCGATGCCGATCTCGTCATTGTCTGTGTTCCGGTCGGTGCTTCCGCCAAGGTGGCGCGTGACATCAGCGACACGTTAAAACCCGGCGCCATCGTCACGGATGTCGGTTCGACCAAACAATCCGTCATCGAGCAGATGATGCCGGTGCTTCCCGAAACCGTGCATTTCATTCCAGGGCACCCGATTGCCGGCACGGAGCAATCGGGCCCGGATGCCGGCTTTGCCGAGCTTTTTGACGGCCGCTGGTGCATCCTGACGCCGATTGCCGGCACGGATGAGACGGCGATCGATAGGCTGACCGGCTTCTGGCATGCCTGCGGCTCCATGGTGGACCGCATGGACCCGGAACACCACGATATGGTGCTCGCCATCGTTTCTCACCTGCCGCATATCATTGCCTATAATATCGTCGGCACGGCCAATGATTTCGAGACGGTTTCGAAATCCGAGGTCATCAAATATTCGGCTTCAGGTTTTCGTGATTTTACCCGCCTCGCCGCCTCCGATCCGACCATGTGGCGCGATGTGTGCCTGCACAACAAGGACGCAATCCTGGAAATGCTTGCGCGATTTTCCGAGGACCTTTCGTCGCTGCAAAGGGCTATCCGCTGGGGAGACGGCGACAAGTTGTTCGATCTCTTCAACCGCACGCGGCACATCCGCAAGTCGATCATCGATGCCGGTCAGGATGTGGATGTTCCCGATTTCGGCCGCCATGTGGCGCAGACCGAGGGCCACGGCGAAGACACGCTCTAGATCGGCGGCAGTTTGCCGAGCTGAATGAAGCCGATCCGGACGGTTCCGTTCTCAATGTTGACGGGCAGCGACAACGATCCGCCACCGCCGCCGATACCGGCAGCAATGCCGGCAGCGTTGCCGATTTCCTTGGCCAGATGCGGGAAGGCGCGGGTGAGGACATCCTGCCAGGCCCGCATATTGCGGACCTCCATGTTGAATTTGCCGGTTAAATAGCCGTCCTGATTGATCGAGAACGGACCTTCTATGCTGAGGCCTGCACCATTTTCCAGATCGGCGTTGAGATTGTTGAGCGAGGCGCTGAGATCGCGCCAGGGCTGATCGGTTTGGGAGCCACCGTTCAAGAGTGATGCCCGGTCAGCCAAAGTGACATCCGCTTGCAGGTCGAGAGCGGGCATGTTGCCAAGCTGTTCGCCGAGGCGCACGATCGCGCTGTTGAGGCGCAGCACCGCATCGAGATCGGCATTGTTTCGGCGGGCATGGAACTGCGAGGTTTCAGCCACCACCTCAACAGGATCGGACGCACCGGCCACTGTGACCTTTGCCTGAAGCTCCTTGCTTTCCAGTGAGGCGCGGTCGAGGCCGTCCAGACTGAAGACCGTGCTGGAACGCAGGATGTCCCAATTCATATCGGCCAGCAGGCCGGCGCTCGCCTTTATCGATACCGGGCCGTCGAGTTCGGAGACAATGTGGTTGGGCTTGTAGATCTGGGCGGCGGAGCGGAACCCGCCGGTCGACACCGTTGTCGCGGTCTTCTGGTCCTCGGCAACAACCGAGGTACAGTGCAAGCCGAGCCGGAAAGGATAACCGCGCACATCCAGATCCCGGCAGTCAGCTTCCACATTCTGGCTGCGCAAATCGCTGAGCAGGAACTGGCTGCGGCTTTCGAGCTGGCCGGCAAGGTAGAACCACACGCCGGTATAGCCGGCAATGGCGACAACAATCAGGATCACCAGCCACAGATATCTGCGTGACGTATTTGCCGGTGCTTTGCCACTTGACCTTGCCATTTGGTTCTCCAATTGTGCGGTCTGCCTGACGATGACAAACCAGCGCGGCAGGGCCGCGTATTCGGGATACTGACAAACGATATGGATGATTTTTGGGTCTTTGGCTATGGGTCGCTGATGTGGCGGCCGGGATTTGAGTTCGAGGAGGCGCGGCGCGGACGCCTTTTCGGCTATCGCAGAGCGCTTTGCATCTACTCCTATGTCCATCGCGGAACGCCGGAAAAGCCGGGTCTCGTGCTGGGGCTCGATCAGGGCGGCTCCTGCACGGGCATGGTCTATCGCGTGAACGGCGACATGCGCGAACCGGTGATGTCCTATCTGCGGTCGCGCGAGCTCGTCACCAATGTTTATCTTGAGCGCACCTCGCCGGTGCATCTGGCAGACGGGCGGCGCATAACAGCGGTCTGTTATGTCGCCGATACGGGCCATCATCAGTTTGCCGGACATCTTTCAGCCGAGGATGCGGCGCAGCGTGTTTCGTTCTCGCAAGGACAATCCGGGCACAATGTCGATTATGTCGCAAGCACCGTCGCGCATCTCAAGGAGATGGAGATCCGCGATCACTGGCTTGAGGATGTCGCCAGGCGGATGGATGCGCTTACGCGCTGACCGGCTTTTCTGAAGTCAATTCTTCATATCGCTTGCGCGCCAGTTTCGGCAGCGGCAGGTCGGGATTGTCCCGCACTGCCTCAACGAGCAGTTTGTCGACCGCGCTTTCAGTCTCGTCGATCAGGCGCTGCATGAACTCTTCCGGCGGCAGGCCGGGCGGTATCGGCGGCAGGAAATGCACCTTTATGTTGCCCGGATAGCGCAGGAATTTTCGCCTCGGCCAGAAAAGGCCGGCAACGACGGCCACCGGCATGACCGGCACATCAAGCTCGGAATAGATACGGGCGATGCCGTAGCGATAGGCCGGCTCGGCGCCTACCGCGCGCCGCGTGCCCTCCGGATAGATGATGAGCTGACGTCCGTCCGCCATTTGCTGGCGTGTCTGCTCAAGGACGGCCGGCATGACCTTTTCGCGGCTGCCGCGATTGATCGGCACCATCCGCATCTTGTTGACGTACCATCCAAACAGCGGGATCCAGGTCAGTTCGCGCTTTAGGATGTAAAACGGATCATCAAGATAGGGCAGCAGGCCGATGGCGTCCCAGAAGGACTGGTGTTTGGGCGCAATGATGTAGCCGCCCTTGGGAATGTTTTCCAGACCTTCGACGGAGTGTGTCGTGCCGACGATATGCTCCATCAGCCAGTTGCTGGAGCGGACCCAATTCTTGGGGATAACCCAGGCTGCCTTTCTGCGCATCAGGAAATAGGGCGGCGTGAAGATGATCATCTGGATGATCAGGCTGAGATAAAACGCCAGGTTAAACAGCGCGGAACGGACAAGGAGCATAAAAGGCAGACCGGGTTGTTTTACACCGCCTACTGTGACGATGGGCGGGGCGGTGTCAATCGCCCTTGAGTTGTCCGGACGCCGCGGCCTGGCCAGTGGCAATGCCACCGTTGCTCGACCGCAGCCCGTCTCTGGAGTGGGTGCCGCGGGACAGATGAAGCCGTGCCCCGAGATATTTTACGTATTCGGCAGCGAGCATACGCAAGGCACCCGGCTCCTGCAGCCAGCGCAAATGCGTCAGTTCAAGGGTAACCACCGGATAGGGAACAAAGTTGGTCTGCGGGTCGACACGTCTGAGTTCCAGCAGGCTGCGCGGCATATGATAATTGCTCGTGACAACGATGACGTTCCGGTAACCATGTTTGCGCACCCAAAGGGCCGCTTCATTGGCATTGCCGATTGTGTCTATGGCGTCATGCCCGATGTCGACACAACACTCAAAAAGGGCCGGTTCGGCCTTGGTCAGCCTTTGGATCTGGCTGCCGGTAGTCGAGGGGTTTACGCCCGAGATGAGCAGATGCGCCGCCGTCCCGTTGTCCAATAGCTCTATTGCCCGATCAATGCGCCGGCTGCCGCCGGTCAACACCACGATACCATCGGCCTTGGCCAGCGATTTCGGCGGGGTCAGTTCGATGACGTCGCGTGAAAAGCGCAGGAAACTGCCCGCAAGGAGACCCACCGCCACCGCGACAACAAGCAGGAATACCCCCGCAAGCCGCATGAGCCAGCGCGCGCCCCCGCTGTGCTTTGACAACGAATCGGCTGGCGCCGATTCGTTGCTTTCTTCGGTCTTCATGATTCTTCCATACAGCGCCTTTGTGGCAAGCGCCAGAAGGCTGTGGACGGCAATGCGTCATGCCGTCCGTCCATGGGGTGCCCGCTTACGAGATCGAGTAGGTCGGATCAGAGCGGATCAGGTCGATCTCCATAATTGTGCGAATAACGGTGATGCGCGTTGTCAGGGCGGTCAGCACGGCCGTTATAACGACAATTGCCAGTGCACCGATATAGCCGCCGGCACCCATCGAGAAGCCGCCAAAGAGAGCGGTTGCCTGATCGCTTTCCGGGGTTGCGAGGCTGACGCTTGCCCAAAGACTGGCCACGGCAAAACAGAGCGTTGCGCCGAGCCCGCCGGCCAGGGCGCCCTTTAGAGCGATCAAAAAGAAGTGCTTTTGAAACTTGGAGGCAACGAAGCTCGCCTCCGCCCCGACGAAATGCAGGACTTCGACAATATGGTGATTGCCCGACAATGCGCCGCGTGTTGCAAAAACCACCGTCAGGATGGTTGCCGTGAACACCAGGGCAAGGACGCCCAGACCGATGATCACGGTCGTGTTGGCCATGGCGATCAGCCGATCCACCCATGTGCGATGATCGTCAAGGAAGACATTGGCGACCGATTCTTCAAGCGCCGCCCGCATGCCCGCAAAATCCGGTGGAGAGGCCTCGTCAATGGTGACGATGACCAGCCGCGGAACGGGGAGTTCCTCCATGTCGAGGCCCTCGCCGAGCCAGGGCTCCAGCAGGCGCGCCGTTGCCGCCGAATCAACGATCATGGCGGAGGTTGTGCCGGTAAAACTCAGCGCAATGTCACGCGCCTTGGTCAGCTCGGCATCCAGATCCAGCCCCGGCTCGGGCTTGATCTGGATGGTGATTTCGCGTGAGATCTCGCTTTGCCAGCTGTTTGCCGTGTCCTGAACCATGATCACGGCACCCAGCGTCAGGCAGGCGAGGAACGACATGATGGATATCACCAGCATGAGTGAACTGCCGGCAATATTCGACGCCGGCACGATCGGGGCCGTTGGCCGCAAGACGATTTCGCGCCGGCTCTCCTGAAGACCGGTTTCGTTTTCCGTCACATCATTCATAGATTTCCAGCCGTCCGCCCGAGAGAATCATACGCCGCGCATCCACCTGATCCATCAGCGACAGATCGTGAGTGGCAATGATCACGGCTGTGCCGAGTTTGTTGAGTTCCATGAACAGCCGCAACAGGCGTCTGGCAAGCGGCGCATCGACATTGCCCGTCGGCTCGTCCGCCAGCAAGATTTCCGGCTGGTCGATCAGGGCGCGGGCAATGGCGGCGCGCTGTTTTTCACCGCCCGACAGGATCGGAGGCAGCACGTTCATCCGGTCGCCAAGTCCAACCCATTTCAAAAGCTCCACAACATCGGTGCGGTAGCTTGCCTCGTCCTTGCCGCGCACCCGCAGGGGCAGGGCCACATTCTCATAGGTGGTCAGGTGGTCGAGCAGACGGAAATCCTGAAAAACAATACCGATGCGGCGGCGCAGCTTGGGCAGTTCCTGTTGCGGTATCGTCGTGATGTCATGGCCGAAAATCCGCACAAAGCCGCGTGTCGGCTGCAAGGACATGAACATGAGGCGCAACAAGGTTGTCTTGCCTGCACCGGACGGTCCGGTCAGAAACTGAAACGAGCGCCGCGGGACGTCGAATGTCAGATCGCGCAGGATCTCCGGTCCCATGCCATACCGCAGTCCAACATTGTCAAAGTCGATCACGCCCGCCTCGTTCCTGCATTGCGTCTACCCGTCGCCCTGCCGCCAGGGTTAATTATGGGTAAAGGTCGGCCCTATGGTGCGCACTCCAGCTGCCGAGTTTCTTCTTTGTTAACCAAATCCGTTTACGAAGGCTAAAGAATTCCCGCAACGGCCGGGCCAGGGGAACAGAAAACAGCTCATGCAAAACGGCAGCGGCAAACACAGATTCGGCTATAGTACGCGAAATCGTTTTGCGAAACAGCCTTCGAGACATAGCAGCGAAAAAATGCCCGGTCACGGCGCCAAATTGTCCGGCCCCCTGTTCGATAGCGATATCATCGATGCCGAATTCGAACATGTCGACGATGACATCCGTCCGACAAGGCCTGTTCGCAATCGTGCCCCTGCCGTCCGCCCGGAGGTCCGGGCAACGGATTTTTCCAGGTCAGTCCCTGAACCCCATGGCGGCGCGAACTTCTTTACAAATCAACCGTTTGCCAGGCGAGAAGACAAAAAACGCTCGGCGTCCGGGTTCGTCGGGCTCGTCGCCGCCGTCAGCCTTTTGGCATTCTGGGTTTCCGGCGGCCACGCTCTCTTTTCCGGCGGAGCGGGTTCCGGCGACGGCCTGAGCCTTTCCGATGTCAGTGTCGATCCGCTGCGTGTCAGAGACGAGTCCTACTTCGTTGTCCACGGCGTTATCAAAAACAATTCGGCCGATTCGCAGGACGTGCCCTTGCTGACGATCGCGCCGGATGAGACGCAGAGCGATGAACTGCCTCTTTATGCGCGCGCCGGCAAGGAAAAGCTGGCAGCCGGCGAAAGCACGCGTTTTCGTGTGCGTGTTCCCAGCAATGTGCGCGACTACGGCAATCTGAGCGTATCGCTGGCAGGCGGCGGCACGGCCCGCTGACGCGCAAGCGCGCATATCCTGCGCATTATGCCGGGAAACTTGGCGAATAAGCCGACATTGGCTTTTCCTTTTTGTACGCATGTTCTACACCGGCTGCAGGGTGGCGGTGCGTCTGGCGCACAGGCCGCTTGCAGATGAGCGTAATTCCGGAATTGCACCTATGCCTGTTGTCCGCGGAAAGAATATCGACGTCCTGTTTTCGCCGGAGCAGATTGCCGAGCGCAATCTGGACCTTGCCAAACAAATTGCGACCGAGCCGAAGGAAGACCTGTTGGTCATTTCCATCCTGAAGGGCTCGTTCATTTTTGCCGCCGACCTGCTGCGTGCCCTGCATGCGGCCGGACTGGAGCCGGAGGTGGAGTTCATAACGCTCTCCAGCTATGGCAAGGGGACCAAGAGCCAGGGCGTCAGGATCATCAAGGATATCGACAGCGAGGTCCGGGGCCGCGATGTTCTGCTGATTGACGATATTCTGGAATCCGGCAACACGCTGCGCTTTGCCCGTGAACTCATGTATGAGCGCGGTGCGCGCAATGTCTCGATTGCGGTCCTGCTGGACAAGACATGCCGCAGGGAAGGCACGCTTAATGCGGATTTTGTCGGCTTCGAATGCCCTGACTATTTCGTGGTCGGATACGGCATGGATGTCGCCTATGCGTTTCGCGAACTGCCCTTTGTCGGTGTTGTAACCGGGGACGCGTAGCAGACTGCCGACGGCCAAGGTTCTGTTAAGCATGATGCGGCGAATGTTATCCGGCGCAAAAAGTTTCCTCGCCTGACCGGCGGGCATTTACCCTGCGAAAAGGTTTGAATGGTTTGCTGTGATCGGGACACATCTCGGGCGGTCTTGCGGCCGGTCGTACATGATACAGGGAGAGCATCGCACGACCGGTGCTCGGACAAGTCGGACGGGAAAGAATGGCAAAAATCCTTATTGCCGAGGACGAGGAATCGCTTCGTCGTTTTGTCAGCCGGGCATTGAGAATGGACGGGCATGACGTGGTGGAAGCCGCAGACGGCGCGCATGGCCTCGATCAACTGCGCGAAAACGTCACCTACGATCTTCTTCTGTCGGATATTCGTATGCCGGTGATGGACGGTATCGAACTGGCCCACACCGCGGCAGTGGAATTTCCGGAGCTGAAGATTTTGCTGATGACGGGGTATGCCGAACAGCGTGAACGAGCCGATTCACTCAGCGATATCATCGTCGACGTGGTGCCGAAGCCGTTTTCTCTTCCGGACATTCGCGGAGCGGTCGCCGAGGCGCTCGCTGCCTGACCGGTTGCCGGTCGCGTTTTACTTTACCGGTTGTCGAGCAGTCTCTCGAGATAAAACCGTTCCATTTCCGGCCTGAAACTATCACCAAGGCGCTCGCGTATCGCTTCCAGAATGCGCCTTGCACGCTGGATGTCCGCTTCTTCCGGAACTTTGACATCCTCACCGAAATCGGGGCCTGAATTGGCGCGGGGCCGTCCGAGCGGGTCCGTGCCAAGCGGGTCCCGGCGCGCTGAACCCGGTTGTTGCCCCGGGCTTTCGCCCATGGCCTGACGCATCTGATTCATCATCTGTTGAGCGCCGTCGCGCAAGGCCTGCAGTGCACGGCCCTGTTCATCGACGGCGGTGCCGCCCTCACCTTCGCCAAGCGCCTTTCCGGCTTCCCCCATGGCCTCTCCGGCTTCACCGAAACCCTCGTTCTGGCCGAGGCCGAATTCCTCAAGCTTTTCCTGCAATTCACCGAGCTGCTGTTGCAGGGCTTCCTGTTGCTCGCGCAACTGCCGCAGGGCCTCGCGCAGTTCTTCCTCGGTCATCTCGCCCTGGTCGCCGCTCTGGTTCTGCTGGCCTTCCTCGTTCTGGAAATATTCCTGCCGCCGTCTTTCCCTGAGCGCCTGCTCCAGATCGTAGGTTTCTTCCATGAGCTGCTGCTGCTGTTGCATCAGTTCGCCGAGCTTGTCCATCTGCTGGCGCATGGGATTGTCGCCCGGAGCCTGCTGGTGCTGGCCGGTCTGCAGATTGTTCATCATGCGCTGCAGCTCGGACAGGAGCTGTTGCGCCTGATCGCGGGCGCCCGATTGGGCGAGGTTCTCGATCTGGTCGAGCATGCGGTCGAGGTCCTGCTGACGCAGGATGTTCTGCA
The DNA here is from genome assembly GCF_027944115.1 of Hoeflea prorocentri. Classification (NCBI taxonomy): domain Bacteria; kingdom Pseudomonadati; phylum Pseudomonadota; class Alphaproteobacteria; order Hyphomicrobiales; family Rhizobiaceae; genus Hoeflea; species Hoeflea prorocentri. The sequence goes on from NZ_JAPJZI010000002.1 coordinate 285,203, forward strand.
AGGCCTCCGTAGGCACCTGCTGGAGTGCATTCTGGTTCTGTTGCATCTGCTGTGCGAGCGCCTGCAGGAACTCGTTCATCGCTTCGCGCAGTTCATCCATCAGGGCCTGGATTTCTTCATCCGACGCACCGTTCTCAAGCGCTTCAGACAGGGCCCGCTGAGCGTCGCGCAGCCGGCGCTCCGCAAAGGAAAGATCGCCGTCCTCAATGCCGAGAGCAATGTCCCACATATGGTCGGCCGCGTCGCGCAACATGTCGTCGTCCCAGGCCTGCTTGACCCTGGAGCGCGCCGATTTGATCAGCAGATAATGGGTGCTGTTCTTGATGGTTTCTTCGGGGGCGATGGTGACTGCATCGTTCAGTTCGATCACCCGGTCGATCCGGTTGGCATCGAGCGCGAGAACCTGACGCTGTTCCGCGACCGAGCCGGCGAGCAGATTGCTGAAGAACCGCCCGGGAAGGATCATCTGATATGGGGCGCTGCGTCCGGTCTGTCCGGTGAAATCCTCGGCGACGAGGGTGATTGTGACGGGTTTTCCGGCGAGCGGATGTTCGGTCAGATCGCGGCTTTCGCGGCCCTTGCGTTCATGCGCTGTCTTTCGCGGCAATGTCAGCGGGTATTCCGGCGGATCGTAGAGCGGTCTCGCGTCCGCCCCCTGTGCTTCGACCGGGACGATTTCCGCATAGGCACGCTGAACGCCGTAATCATCGCTTAGTACAAAGCCGATTTCCAAGGCTCCGTTCACCGCACGCCCCGGCTCGCCGTCAAACGTGATTTCAGGTGCGTTATCGGGAATGAGCTCGAAGCGCCAGCTCTCAGCGAGCTGTGTTCCCTTGCGGACCTCGAGCGCACCATCGGCAGGCGCATCGAAGCGGTAGTTGAAGGCCTTGGTGGCGGTCGGCTGAGGCGAGGAGCCGGCAGCCTGATCATCAACCGGAATGGATATCTCTTCGTTGCCGGAGCGGTAGATCACCTGTTCGCTGCCGGTTCCACCGACGATGCGGACCAGCATCTCGCTGCCCTGCGGCACGGAAATGATCTCCGGTAAATCCTTGCTGCTTCCGGTCAGAAACAGGGGCGCCTTCCCGGTATATTCGGGTGGCGTGACCCAAGCATCAACCCGCATGCCGGCGATCTGTTGCACCGGCTTGTGGCTGTAAAACGCATCACCAAGCAATCCGGACCGGCTGGAATAGGAATAGGCAAAGCCGACGACAAACAACAGCACGACCACAGCACGAAGGCCGTAAGGATCGAGTTTCGGCGTATCGGGCTGGGGCGGTGCAAGGTGTATGGCCCCGACCCGTTTTGCCATGCGCTTCTGGTGGGCCTGCCAAAGAGACCTTGCGAAAGGGTCTTGCGATTCAAGCGTATCGGACTGGACCGCCAGTGCCTGGTGGACAATGGCGTTGTCCCTTTCCAGGCGCTGCAGAGCAGCTCTTCTGCCCGGCCAGTGAACGCTGCGCAGAGGGTAGAGGGAGGCAAGGAACCCGATGGCAAAGACGCCGACGCTCGCCATGCGCAGCCAATCCGGAACAAGCCGGAAATAACCCAGCCAGGAAAAGGCTGCGAACAGGGCCACAACACCGATGACCGGCAGCAGACGCGGCCAGATGCCTTCGCATAAAAGGATAAGCTGCGTGGCGCGCGTGCGCATGCTAATGCTCCGCAGCAGTGCCTGCCCGGTCGAGTATCCCTGCGGTTTCGGTTCCGCCATCGGCGTCGAATCCTCCTGATATCAGGATAGAAGGATAGCATCCTTTGCGGCAAAGGCGAGACGGCGCAACAAATTGTGAGCGGCAATCAGCCCGTCTTTCAGGTGCAGAATCGCGCTGGCGGGCCGTTCAAAGCCAGTCAGGAAGGGAATCCAGCCCGATCAGCTCCTCGTAGCTGGGGCGTGGCCTGACGACGTGAAAATCACCACCATTGACAAGGACTTCGGGAACCAGAAGCCTGGAATTATAGGTCGATGACTGGACCGCGCCATAGGCTCCTGCAGAGCCGATGGCGATCAGATCGCCGGCTTCCAGTGCAGGCAACTTGCGGTCCTTGGCGATATAATCGCCGCTTTCGCAGACCGGTCCGACAATATCGGCTTCAATGTCGGGCGTGCCTGGAACGGGAACGGCAACGGGCCTGATTTCATGCCAGGCTTCGTAGAGCGTCGGCCGGATCAGGTCGTTCATAGCCGCATCAACGATGACGAACGTCTTGTTGCCCGTGTCCTTCACATAGATCACTTCACTGACCAGTATTCCGGCATTGCCGGCGATCATGCGCCCGGGCTCGAAAACCACCTTGCAGTTCAGCGATTTCAGGTTTTCCAGCACGACATCGGCATAGGCCAGTGGATCAGGCGGCGGATTGTTGTCGTCGCGATAGGGGATGCCGAGGCCGCCGCCGACATCGACATGATCGATGGCATGGCCCGCCTCGCGCAACCGGGCGACCAGCGTCTGCAGCAGTTTGAAGGCGTCGTCATAGGGCTGCAGTTCGGTAATCTGGCTGCCGATATGCAGATCGATGCCCGTAACCTTTATGCCCGGCAGGTTTGCCGCGCGGGCATAAACCGCTTCGGCATCGCGCCAGGAGATGCCGAACTTGTCTTCCTTCTTGCCGGTGGAAATCTTGGCATGTGTCTTTGCGTCGACATCCGGGTTGATGCGGAAAGAGACGGACGCGGTGCGGCCAAGGTGCGATGCCCGCTGGCTGATCATCTCCAGTTCGGCTTCCGATTCGATGTTGAAGCACAGGATTTCGGTGCTGAGGGCGTAATCGATTTCGCGGACCGTCTTGCCGACGCCGGAAAAGACGATCTTTTGCGCCGGTATGCCGGCAGCAAGGGCCCGGCGCAGCTCACCCTCCGACACAACGTCCGCTCCGGCTCCCAGCCTGGCAAGTGTTGCCAGGACGGCCTGGTTGGAGTTTGCCTTCATTGCATAACAGACGAGGGCGTCAATCTCCTTGAACGCGCCGGCAAACACCTTGTAGTGGCGCTCCAGCGTTGCTGTCGAATAACAATAGAAGGGCGTGCCGACCGATCGTGCGATCTCGGCAATGCTGACATCCTCGGCATGGAGGATACCGTCCTTGTATTCAAAATGATTCACTGGGCTGGCAGCCTATTGGATGAGCGGGTCGAGAATGAAGCGACGTTCAGGAACCGGCTTGTCCTTTTCCTCCGGATCCTCGGCGACCTGACCGCGCGGCGGTGGCACTTCAAGGGGCCCCTTGCGGCCGCAGCCGGCAGCTACCAGTCCGATCAGTACTAGAAACATTGCAGCTTTGACGGCTGATGTGGCGTTCATGGAGCGCTCGCAATTATCCGGAACTCGTGATGAAGCTCTTTTAGACCGTTTCGGTGCAAATGTGCACCCTGTTTATGCGCGTTACCGCTTTGTTAGAGCTGCGCGCGCCACCAGGCGATCTGCTCACGCACATTATCCGGCGCCGTGCCGCCGAAACTTGTGCGGCTGGCAACCGAGGCCTCGACGGTCAGGACCGAATAGACACCCTCATTCACAGACGGGTTCAAATCGCGCAGATCCTCAAGCGGCAGGTCCGCCAGGTCGCAGCCGCGCTCTTCGGCAAGCGCCACCGCCCGGCCGGTCACGTGATGGGCTTCGCGAAACGGCAGTCCTGCCTCGCGAACCAGCCAGTCTGCAAGGTCTGTCGCGGTCGAATAACCCGATCCGGCAGCCGCCTTCATGCCATCGTTCAGGACTTTCAGGTCCGAGATCATTCCCGTCATTGCGGCGATTGCCAGTTCCAGCGTCTCGGCTGCGTCGAAGACCTGTTCCTTGTCCTCCTGCATGTCCTTTGAGTAGGCGAGCGGAAGTCCCTTCATCACCGTCAGCAGGGCAATCAGTGCACCGCTGATGCGTCCGGTCTTGGCGCGGACGAGTTCGGCGGCGTCCGGGTTTTTCTTCTGCGGCATGATGGAAGAGCCGGTCGAAAAGGCATCGGATAGCCGGACAAAGCCGAATTGCGGCGTCGACCAGATGACGATCTCCTCGGCAAGACGTGACAGGTGGGTTCCGCAGATGGCCGCCATACTGAGGAACTCGAGCGCGAAATCCCTGTCGGAAACGGTATCGATCGAGTTGCGCGTGGGCGCTGAAAAACCAAGCGCGCCGGCGGTGTTGTGCCTGTCGATGGGAAAGCCGGTGCCGGCAAGGGCGGCAGCGCCGAGAGGGCATTCGTCAAGCCGCGCAAGCGCATCGCGCACCCGCGAGCGGTCGCGGCCGAACATTTCCACATAGGCCATGCAATGATGTCCGAACGTGACTGGCTGCGCCGTCTGCAGATGTGTGAAACCCGGCATGACGGTGTCGGCATGCTCTTCGGCGCGGTTGAGAAAGGCGCCGATCAGATTTGTCAGTGCGGTTTGTGTTTTCTCAATCTCTGCGCGGACCCACATGCGAAAGTCGAGCGCGACTTGATCGTTGCGCGAACGGGCCGTGTGCAGCCGACCGGCCGCCGGGCCGATCAGATCGGACAGCCGCGCCTCGATATTCATATGAATATCTTCAAGCCGCCGCGAGAATTCGAAGCCGCCACTCTCGATTTCTGACATTATCGTGTTCAGGCCCTGCACAATCTTGTCACGATCGTCTGAGCTTATTATTCCAGTGGTGGCCAGCATATCGGCGTGGGCCAGCGAGCCGCGGATATCCTCGGCGTAGAGTTTCCGGTCGAAATCGATTGACGCGTTGATATCTTCCATGATCGCGTCGGGACCGGAGGCGAAGCGTCCGCCCCACATCTTGTTGGAGGATTTACCGTTCATGTGTCAGTCAGCTCCGGAGATGACGTAAATGTCGGAACAAAAAAACGGAAACACCACGATCTTCATGATTGTCGGCGCCGCTGTTGTCCTGGCCATCGTGGCCGTTCTGGCTGCGGTATACGTGAATGATGCGCCGTCTGGCAACAACTCAAACGGGGCGAACAGCGCTGTAGCGCCCGCCGCCGCGTGCTCCGGTTCGGTGGAACTGGCAAAGGCCGTAGAACCGTTCGCCACGGGTCATGTTGCCGCCATGGCATCGGCGAGCGAGCCGAGATCGCTGGCGTTTCTGTCGTTCAACTCACCACAGGGCGAAAAGATGACGGTCGGTGACATGTCTGGAAAGACGCTGCTGGTCAATCTGTGGGCGACATGGTGCGCACCCTGCCGGGAAGAGATGCCGGCGCTTGACGAACTGCAGAAAGTCATGGGCGGCGAAGACTTCGAGGTCGTCGCCATCAATATCGATCAGGGTGACGACAGCAAGCCGACGGCATTCCTTGAGGAAATCGGCGTCGCCAGTCTCGGCTACTATCGCGACAACACAATGGGCGTTTTTAACGATCTGAAGAAAGAAGGCCTTGCCTTCGGCCTTCCGGTGACGCTGCTGATCGATGAGGCGGGCTGCCTAGTCGCCAATATGAACGGCCCGGCACACTGGTCGAGCGATGATGCCAAGGCCTATGTCGGCGCGGCGCTTTCCGGCCGGCAGCAGCCGTCATCTTAGTCTGCCTGGACCCTTGTTGATGGCTAAGCGTACTCTAATTCCGCCATTATTGGCGGCGGCGGCCGGAAAGGCGAAGATGTCGCCGGCCATCGTGTCCGGCGATCATGTTTTCCTGACGGGTTCGACAGGCGGAAATGCAGAAGGGGTCATGCCCAATGATCCCGGTCAGCAGTTTCGCAATGCATTTGACAAGATAGGGGCAATCCTGGACGAGGGCGGCATGACGCTACAGTCTGTCGTTGAGATGACCACCTACCACGTCGGCTTGCGTGATCACTTCGATCTGTTCGATGCCGTGCGGCTTGAATACTTTGACGAACCCTATCCGGCTTGGACGGCGGTGGAAGTCGCGGGCCTCAGGCGTGAGGGTGCTGTCGTCGAGATACGTGTGATCGCGTATTCCGGTTCCACAGGCTGAATGTAAAACCGTGCCGCATCCGGCAAGGACCTTTAGCGCGTCGGCACCGGCTCCTCGCCGCGATAGTCGTAAAAGCCGCGCCCGGTCTTGCGGCCGAGCCAGCCGGCCTCGACATATTTCACCAGCAGCGGGCAGGGCCGGTATTTTGAATCGGCCAGCCCGTCGTAAAGCACCTGCATGATCGACAGGCAGGTGTCGAGGCCGATGAAGTCGGCAAGCTGCAGCGGGCCGATCGGATGGTTGGCTCCAAGCTTCATCGATGTGTCGATGGCTTCAACCGTGCCCACGCCCTCATAAAGCGTGTAGATCGCCTCATTGATCATGGGCAGCAGGATGCGATTGACGATGAAGGCGGGGAAATCCTCGGCCACGGTCACCGTCTTGTCGAGGGAGACAACAAATTCCTTGGCCGCATCGAAGGTGATGTCGGCGGTGGCGATGCCGCGGACCAATTCAACCAGCCGCATGACCGGGGCCGGGTTCATGAAGTGAATGCCGATGAAGCGCTCGGGCCGATCGGTCGCCGAGGCAAGCCGGGTTATCGACAGGGACGAGGTGTTTGTCGCCAAAATGGCTTCCGGGTTGAGAACCGGGCACAGATTGGCAAAGATTTTCCGCTTGACCGTCTCGTCTTCCGTCGCTGCTTCGATCACCAGATCCAGCGATGCGAGGTCTTCGACAGATGGCGCGGCGATGATGCGTCCGATCGCCTTGTTACGGTCGGCATCCTTCAAGGTTCCGGCCGCAACCTGTCGGGCCATGTTGCCGTTTATCGTCGCCAGCCCATCCTTGATGCGTTCCTCGGACACATCGTGCAGATGGATATCGTAACCGGCAATTGCGCAAACATGCGCAATACCGTTACCCATCTGGCCTGCTCCGACTATTCCAACAGATTTGATCGCGTTGGCCATTTTTATTCCGTTCTTTCGGGGTGTCGCGTGCTTACGCCGCTCGTCTGTTACAAACTAAATGGCCGGGCTGGTAACGTCCAGCCCGGCCAGTAAGTTTGCGTGACGAATCTGCTTAAGCAGTGATCGGGCTAAAGCGCCTTTTCCAGCTCGGGCAGGGCGTCGAAGAGATCTGCGACAAGACCGTAATCGGCAACCTGGAAAATGGGTGCCTCCTCGTCCTTGTTGATGGCGACAATGACCTTGGAGTCCTTCATGCCCGCAAGGTGCTGGATGGCGCCCGATATGCCGCAGGCAATGTAAAGGTCCGGTGCGACCACCTTGCCCGTCTGACCGACCTGAAGGTCGTTGGGGGCATAACCGGCATCGACCGCTGCACGGGATGCGCCGACGGCGGCACCCAGCTTGTCTGCAACCGGAAGGATGACTTCCTGGAATTTTTCCTCGGAGCCAAGGGCGCGTCCGCCGGAGATGATCACCTTTGCAGATGTCAGTTCGGGGCGGTCGCTTTCCGACAGTTTTTCTTCCACGAAGGTCGAAAGTCCCGGATTGTCTGCTGCGGAGATCGTCTCGACTGCTGCCGAACCGCCTTCACCGGCAGCATTGAAGCCGGCGGTGCGCACGGTGACGACTTTTTTGGCGTCTGTCGCCTGAACGGTCTGAATCGCATTGCCCGCATAGATGGGGCGTTTGAAGGTGTCGGCACTCACCACTTCGGTGATGTCCGAGACCTGCATGACGTCCAGAAGGGCTGCGACACGCGGCATGACGTTTTTGCCTGTGGTCGTCGCGGCGGCGACGATGGCATCATAATCGCCGGCCATGGAGACAATCAGCGCTGCCATCGGCTCGGCGAGGCTGTATTCCAGCTCGTCGGCTTCAGCCAGAAGCACCTTGGATACGCCATCGAGCTTTGCAGCTTCGTCGGCGGCGGCCTTTGCACCTTTGCCGGCAACCAGCACGTGGACGTCACCGCCCATCTGCGCAGCAGCCGACAGGGCCTTGGCGGTCTGATCGGAAAGGGACGCGTTGTCGTGTTCCGCAAGAAGAAGAGTAGTCATGCGTTTGATCCTTTCCTTAAAGCACGCCGGCTTCGTTTTTAAGCTTGTCGACAAGCTCGGCAACGCTTTCAACCTTGACGCCGGCCTTGCGGCCCTCGGGCTCTTCGGTGGTCAGTACTTTAAGCCTTGGAGCGGTGTCGACGCCGTAATCGGCAGTGGTTTTCTTGTCGAGCGGCTTCTTCTTGGCCTTCATGATGTTCGGCAGCGAAGCGTAGCGCGGCTCGTTAAGCCGCAGGTCCGTCGTGACGACGGCGGGCAGTGTGATCTCGACAGTCTGAAGGCCACCGTCAACTTCGCGCGTCACGGACGCCTTGCCGTCGCCGATTTCGATCTCAGAAGCGAATGTGCCCTGTGACCATCCAAGCAGTGCGGCAAGCATCTGTCCCGTCTGGTTCGCGTCGTCGTCAATGGCCTGTTTGCCGACAATGACGAGGCCGGGATCTTCCTCAGCGACGATCGCCTTGAGGATCTTGGCAACGGCAAGCGGTTCGACCGTGTCGTCCGTCTGGACCAGGATGCCGCGATCGGCACCCATGGCAAGGGCCGTCCGGATAGTTTCCTCGGCCTTTGCCGGTCCGATGGAAACGGCGACGATTTCCTCAACCTTGCCGGCTTCTTTCAGCCGGATCGCTTCCTCGACCGAAATTTCGTCAAAGGGGTTCATGGACATCTTGACGTTTGCAAGCTCAACACCCGAGCCATCGGGCCGGACGCGGATCTTGACGTTGTAGTCGACGACCCGTTTTACTGGGACCAGAACTTTCATTCGCTTACCTTTCTCAAATCGTGCGCAGGACTTGGCACATCCGGCGTGTCCGATGCTGGCTGGAAGGCGACATGATCATGTCCATTTCTGGCCAGAAACACCCGGATTATTTGAAATACTGAGCCTCTCGGCAGTCACATATCTGCAAGTGGCCTTGTCGGTCAATTGCGTTTGTGCCGCAGGGACGGGATTTCGCCTGTTTCGTTGCGGTTGCCCGCCTCAGCGGCCCCAGCGTCTTTCGACTTTCGGAACCGGTGATTTGTGCCTGACAACCGCGCGGGGCGAGACAATCTGACGGTCAAACAGCGGTACGTCGCGTCTCTTCAGCAAGACGACGAGGATAGCACCTGCCACGATGCCGCCCACATGGGCCGCCCAGGAGACAGCGCCATCGCTGTCGGCAAACACCATGACGAACTGATAGCCCACCCATATCAGCAGCGGGACAAAGGCTGGCAGGGGTAATGGAATACGCCACATAACCAGAACCCAGATCCTGACACGCGGGTGGAGGATCAGATAGGCGGCGACGATGCCGGCAACCGCGCCGGAAGCGCCGATGAGCGGCGCCTCCGAGCCGGCATTGAACAGGCCATGGGCCAGCGCGCCGGCCGCCGCGCAGGCAAGGTAGAAGATGAGGAAGCGGAAATGGCCGAGTGCGTCCTCGATGTTGTCGCCAAAGACCCACAGGAAGACCATGTTGCCGGCAAGATGCATGAAATTGGCATGCAGGAAGGAATAGGTGATGTAGGTCGCCGTTTCCGGCACGAGCGTCAGACCCGGTGCAAGCTCTGCCGGTCCGAAGGCAACGGCAGGGATAAAACCCAGCCCGAGGACGGCGGCTGTTGTCAACTCACCGTCCGCACCGCTCAGGGCGGTCAATACCCAGACGATCACATTGATCGCGATAAGTGTCAGGGTGACGTATTGGCGATCAATATGGTCGAGGTCGTTGCGATCGTTGAGCGGTATGAACATGAGCGTCTAACGGTTCTTGCCCGGCACCCAGAGAATATCGCTGCGGCCATTGTCATTGGCGCAACGCGCGGCCACAAACAAGAGATCCGAAACGCGATTGATATAGCGCAGGCCGTCAGCGTTGACGTGAGCGCCGGTACCAGCCAACGCGACCATGATCCTTTCCGCCCTGCGGGTAACTGTGCGCGCCTGGTGAAGTGCCGCGGCTGCCGGTGATCCTCCGGGCAATACAAAAGAGGTCAATGCGTCGAGATCGGCGTTGAGCCTGTCAATCTCGGTTTCAACGCGGCTGACCTGATCCGCGGTGATGCGCAGCGGTTCATAGTCGAGTTTTTTTCCTTCATCAGGCGTCGCCAGATCGGCACCGAGATCGAAGAAATCATTTTGCAGGCGCGCAAGCATGGCGTCGAGGGTGGCGAGATCACCGGTGTGCAGGCGCGCCATGCCGATACAGGCATTGGCCTCGTCAACGGTGCCGAAGGCCTCGACCCGAAGGTCGTTTTTCGGGCAGCGTTCGCCGGTGCTCAGTCCGGTGGTGCCGTCGTCGCCGGTGCGCGTGTAGATTTTATTGAGTTTGACCAAAATCGTCTCCCGCTTTAACGGCCGCCGCCGGTGATCCACAATACAACCACGATCAGAACCACGGCAATGAATTGCAGGAGCACGCGAAGCTGCATGAGTTTGTTGGACAGATTGCCGGAGCCGCCGCGCATCATGTTTATGAGGCCCCGGATGAGCACGAAAACAACGGCGGCCATCGCCACCAGTGTCAGATAGTAGAAAAAGGATGCCATTGCTGTTCCTGCTTTAGCGCTAGCGTTTCTCGATGAGGCCGTAGAACACGCTTGTCGGGAGAAGACGTTTCATCAGGGTCGCAATCCTTGCGGGCCGGGTGATAACATAATGGGGCCTCGGCCGCCGGCTTTCCAGTGCATGTTTGAGCACGGCATAAACGGCGTCCGGTTTGAGCTTGGTTCTGGAACGTACGCCGCCCTGCCGGAGCCGTTGCAGTTCCTTTTGATAGTCGTCCCGGTGAACGGACCCCTCGACATCGATATAGCGTTCGACATAGGCCAGCGCATTGGTTGCGAATTTCGACTCGATCGGACCGGGTTCGATCAGGCTGAGATGGATATCGGTACCGGCGAGCTCGTGCCGCAGGGTCACCGACAGGCCTTCCAGGGCAAACTTTGAAGCGTTGTAGGCGCCGCGAAAGCGCAGGGGAACCAGGCCCAGGATCGACGAACACTGCACGATGCGCCCATGGCCCTTATTCCTCATGACCGGAACGATGCGTCGCGTGAGCTCGTGCCAGCCGAAGAAATTGGCTTCGAACTGTTCGCGCAACACATCGGTGCTGAGGTCCTCAACGGCGCCCGCCTGTCCGTAGGCGCCATTGTTGAAAAGCGCGTCCAGCGTGCCGCCGGTTGCTTCAAGGACGTCACTTGTCAGTGTCGCGATGCTTTCGGGTTCACGATAGTCGAGATAGAAGGCCTCGAACCCGTCCTGCTTCAGCGCCTCGATATCTTCGGCCTTGCGGGCCGTTGCAAAAACCCGCCAGCCATCGTTGCGCAGCGCACGCGCGCAATAGGCGCCGATGCCAGAAGAGCATCCGGTAACAAGAATGTTTTTTTGATCTGGCATGAAGGCCCGGTCCGTGATGGCGGCCCCACCCGGGACCATTGAAGAAAATGCTGTCTAACGTCTGCACAATGTCTTTGACAAGCGGCGGGGTGCCTTGCGATCAATAAGTTGTTCTTCAAGAGTGCGCGATTTGTTATGCAATCGCCGCATATTCTGCGGCAGACGGCCGGTGCGGCACCGACGAGGTGGAGAGAGCGTATGACGGCAGCTTATCTGTGGAGAGTGGTTCGTGAGGCCGTCGTCCACTTCAATCAGGACGACGGCTGGGCGATGGCCAGCCACGTCGCCCTTTCCACGCTGCTGGCGATTTTCCCGTTTCTTATCTTCGCAACGTCGCTTGCGAGTTTTGTCGGTGCGGATGCCTTCGCCGATACTGCTGTCCACATTGTCTTCGATACCTGGCCGAAGTCGATCGCCGAACCGATATCGCAGCAGGTCCTGCAGGTGCTGACAGTCAATCGCGGCGGCGTTCTGACCGTTTCGGTCCTTGCGGCCGCGTTCTTTGCGTCGAACGGTGTGGAGGCGCTACGGGTTTCGCTCAACCGTGCCTACCGCGTGACGGATCGCCGGTCGATCTTCTTCAACCGGGCGCAAAGTCTTGGCTTCGTCGTGATCGCCGCGCTCATCCTGCTGGCGATCAGTTTTCTGCTTGTCCTTGCTCCCATCCTGACGAAACTGATGCGGGACTGGCTTCCCTGGTCGGAAGACCTCATTTCGCACCTTGATAACTGGCGTCTGGTGGTTGCGGTGATCGTGCTCTTTGTCGGTCTCATCGTATGCCACAGGTGGCTGCCGGCCGGCTACAGGTCCATCCGGGCGACCTTACCGGGTGTTTTGGTTACCATGATCTTCTGGATGGCCGGTGCGTTGCTCTTTTCGGCCTACCTGCAGCAGTTTTCCACCTATGTGGCGACCTATGCCGGCCTTGCTTCCATCATGATCGCATTGATTTTCCTCTATATTGTCGCTGCGATCTTCATTCTCGGAGCAGAGCTCAACGCCTCGATCCTTGCTGAGAAGCAATAAAGGCCGAAACGCCCCGGCAGTTCCGCTGTGCCGAAGTCCTTAAAAAGCTGTCCTGCCTGTTGAAAGAACATTAACCGCACCTCTCGGAAACCCGCAAAAATGATGGGTTTTGGGGTAGTATTTGTCCCTGGCAAATGAATTGTCACGCGGAGTTACTTGTTTGTTGTGGGCGGTATCAAGTCTCGGCGTCTGCAAATGACGGAGCTTGGACATGTTTACATTCCTGTCACCGGAACTGGCTTACGCGCTGATTCTCGCGTGTGCCATGATCTGGTTTTTTGCCGGTCATGCCATGGATGGCATCATGGGCACGATCGGCTTCGGCGTGTTTGGCAACATGATCGTGATGGCGACCGGCCAGGCCCTCGGGATGATCCTGGTGGATATGGCCGGCCTTCCGCTGAACAGCATGCAAGTGCTTGTGGCAGCATCGTTGCTCGGCGCGTTTGGAGCGCTGCTGCTTTTGGCTCTGCTGAAGCAGATTTTTCTGCGGATCTGACACCAGCCAAAGACCGTTGAAGCATGCAAACCGGCGTCAGATCCTGGCGCCGGTTTCGCACATCCGAATGACCTCGGCGGCTGATCGCCCGGCGTCTCTGAGGGCACCGATGCCGGTGTCGCTCTGGCTCTTGGAGAGCTTGCGCCCCTGCGCATCAACAAGCAGCGCGTGATGGCAGTAGTCCGGCTCGGGAAGGCCAAGCAACGCCTGTAACAGCCGGTGCACCGATGTGGCGTGAAAGAGATCGTGCCCCCTGACAATATCCGTGACACCCTGACGGGCGTCGTCGACAACAACGGACAGATGATAGCTCGTCGGCGTATCCTTGCGTGCGAGAATCACATCGCCCCAGGCTTGCGGCTTTGCCGGGATGTGTCCGGTTTCGCCCTTGGGCCCGCATCCCGCCTCCCGCCAGCCGATGGGTTGGCCCAGCCGGGCGCAGGCTGCCTCCATATCAAGTCGCCAGGCAAAGGGCCGGCCTGACTCTGCCAGGTCCTGCTGCTCAGCGCTCGTCAGGTTCCGTTCATTGCCGGGATAAAGCGGTGCGCCGTCGGGGTCGCGCGGCCAGACCTTTCCGCCTTTCTCATATTCGGCGACATGATCCTTGATCTGGGAACGGGTAAAACAGGCTGGATAAACAAGTCCCATGTCCCGCAACTCATCCAATGCAGCGCGATAGTCGGCGAAATGGTCGCTTTGCCTGCGGACGGGTTGTTCCCACTCGATGTTCAGCCAGTGCAGATCCGCAATGATCTGCTCTTCAAACAGCGGTGTGCAGCGTTCCGTATCGATATCCTCCATCCGCAACAAAAGACGGCCACAGCACTCCTCGGCCATGGCTTTGTTGCACAGTGCGGAATAGGCATGCCCCAGATGAAGGCGGCCATTGGGGCTGGGAGCAAAACGAAAGACGCGTCGTTTGCTCATCGCTCCTGTCCTGCGTCAGGCGTCATTCGCTTTGGTCCCTTCATTCGATACTGCGGCCGTTGTATTAGCAAAACACCGGCGCGGTGAACATTGCCGCCGGAAGGGAGCTTTTTGCAGTGAACGATGCACGGCCAAGACGTATCGAGACAGCAACCGACATGTCGGAGGGGCTGGCGGCGCTTGCCGCGATGGACAGGCGCCTGGGCGCGGTCATCGAGAGGGCCGGGCCTGTTCCGCTGCGGCGACGCGAACCCGGCTATCAGGGCCTTGCGGAGATTATTGTCGCGCAGATGGTCTCCAAAGCTTCAGCATCAGCCATTTGGCAACGGCTTCAAGACGAGGCGGGCGGCGGGTGTACACCCGAAGCGATTGCCACGCTCAGCGATGCGCAGTGCCGCCGGATCGGTCTGTCGCGCTCGAAGGAGGCGACATTGAAGGCCGCGGCAGCAGCCGTTCTTGAGGGCGTTGTCGACCCGCAAGCGCTTTGCACCATGCCGGCGGACCGGTCGATCACCGTCATGACCGGCATCAAGGGGATCGGTCCCTGGACTGCCGAGGTGTATCTGCTGTTTTGTGCCGGCCATCCCGATATCTTCCCGGCAGGCGATGTGGCGCTGCAGAGCGCCGCCGCGCACGCCTTTGAACTGGATGAGCGCCCGGATCAAAAGACGCTGCGTGAAATGGCTGGTGACTGGCAGCCCTGGCGCGGTGTCGCAGCCCGCCTGTTATGGGCCTATTACGCCACGGAGATGAGGCGTGGTGACGTGTCTCCGACCGGCGACTAGCCTGTTGCGCTTCGGTCACCGCCGCGACGTTCAATCGCGGTCAATTTCCTGAGATTACTTCACAATCCTGTAACAACCGGCCTAATATATCGGAGACAAGCGGCGAATCGCTCAGGAGAGTGAGTTGACGATAGCAGTTTCACCCGACGCGCTTCCGGCGCTGGTACTGAATGCCGATTACCGGCCGCTCAGCTATTACCCCTTGTCGCTATGGTCGTGGCAGGATGCGATCAAGGCGGTGTTCCTCGACCGGGTCAATATTCTAGCCGAATACGAACACCGTGTGTCCTCGCCAAGCATGTCCATGGCGCTGCCGAGCGTTGTGTGCCTGAAGACTTATGTGAAGCCGAGCCGTTATCCCGCGTTCACGCGGTTCAACGTGTTTTTGCGCGACCGCTTCCAGTGCCAGTATTGCGGCACCGATGCGGATCTGACCTTCGACCATGTCATCCCGCGCCGCTATGGCGGTGAAACGACGTGGGAGAACATCGTTGCTGCCTGCTCGTCCTGCAATCTGAAAAAGGGCGGCAAGATGCCGAAAGAAGCGCGGATGTATCCGTCGCAGAAGCCCTACCATCCGACTGTGCATGACCTGCACAATAACGGGCGCAAGTTTCCGCCCAACTATCTGCACGAAAGCTGGATGGACTATCTCTACTGGGACGTCGAACTGGAGCCGTAGCGCCGGTTTGCTCTACGCGCTTTTCTTTCTGGCTTCCTCTGGCAAGGCGAGTCCCCTTCTCCACGCGCCCGGCGATTTGCCAAACAGGCGTTTGAATGTTGCTGAAAACGACGCCCCGGAATCATATCCGACCGATAGGGCAATTCTGTTAATAGAGCGGTTCGGCTCCATCTCGAGCTGCCGGGCGGCCAGAATCATGCGCCATCGCGTAAGATAACGCAGCGGCGTTTCACCGGTCGTTCGCGAAAAGCGGGCTGCGAAGGTTGACCGGGACATGGCTACCTCGGAGGCTAGTTCCTGCACTGACCAGTTACGGGAGGGTGATTCATGCATGGCCTGCAGAGCCTTTGCGACTTGAGGGTCGTGCAGACCCTTTAGCCAGCCAATTTGCTCCGGTGACGATCTGGTAAGCCAACGACGCATGAATGAGAGGTACAAAAGGTTCACCAGACTATCCAACTCGGCCAATGCGCCAAGCTGGTCTGAATGCGCTTCCGCCGCTGCTCTGCGCAGCATGGGCTCAAATGAGGCAAAGGTTTCATCGCCCAGGCCGCTTAGCGTCGCATGATCAGGGAAGGTCTCGATCAGATTCTTGGCGGTCTGGCTGCTGAAATTGAACCGGGCGCAAATGATCGATGTTTCGGGCCCGTCGGCCTGCTTCTCCACGCCGCTGATTTCACCGCTCTCGACGGCGTGCATACGCACCCGCGTATCGTTCTCCGCAAACGTTACCTTCGGAGCATCCGGCGCGCTTCCAAGAACGTGTGCGTGCCCCCTGGTGAACATCGTCATGTCGCCTTCTTCAAGACGGATGGTTTCGCCTTTGAATGTGACGCAGGCGGATCCCTTAAAAATGAGATGGAAGACGGCTTCATCGGCTTCGGGCGATTCAAAAGCCCAGTCACCTTGCAGTCGCAACAATCCCGTAACGCGGTTCCTGGCGGTGATATTGTTCAAGATATCACTGACGACATCCACGGCCGTGATCCTCCTCTCGGCGGTTTGCACATAAAGCCCGGACTCAAACTCTTGCAAGGCCTTCACTTCGTTATGCTGGAAGTTGCATCCGATGCGCTTCACATGCTCAATAGTCTGAAGTCGAAACCATCTGTCAATATTTGGGACGCCGGGATTCTTATTCGAGAGTCCTGATGATTGGCTATTGCCGGCTTCCGCGCAGAGAATCCACGGGCGCCACTGCCGCGAGTCTCCATTGTCAGCACGATTCCGGCCCGCCGCAGTGATTGAGACGATCACGTAAACAAATGAGACAATCGCACATAGCCAGTTCCCGAACCCGCATGCACATTCGCCCCAAATTGAGGTGAACCGGCTTTCCGAGGCGTCGTGCGGTGTCTGTGCATCGAAGGGGTGTCCTCGAAGCCTGTCGGGCATGTTGCCCGGTCTGAGAAACGAGGAAACCCGAATATGACAATCTCACTGCCGAGCCCGAAGCGCGGTTCCATTGTCTTGGCCCTTCTGTGTTCGACGGCTTTGATTGCGCCGTCGCCGCTCATCGCTCAGGAGGTTATCGACGTTACAGATCCCCTCCTTATCACCAATGCGCTCACGCCAGGCGGGTTGGGGGTGGAGGCAGGTGACACGGTCGTCATCGATGAAAACGTCTCAATCATCGTGGACAACATTCCCGGGCTCGATTTCTTCCAGCTGAACCTCGACGATGTCAGTATCATCAACAATGGCTCCATTTGGACAAACGGAACCATCGCCGAATTCTACGGTGATGGAATTTACTTAAGCCGAGGTAACAACATTTCAGTCACGAACAACGGGTCCATCAGCGTCGGTGACGGTGAAAGCTCCGCAATCTACTTGAGGAATGTCGCCAACAGCCAGGTTGTCAACAACGGGCTGCTCGAAATCCGGGCTGAAGCTGCGGAAGAAATTGAACAAAACCAGAGGCCCGGGCTTTCGAGTGGCTTTAGTGCTGGTATGCGGGTTGATGCCTATGAATCGATCACGGACTCCAATGACAATATCACCGGCGCAATCGTGCGCACCGGCAACCTGCTCGTGAACAACAATACAATCATGTCCAATGTGCTGCAGAGCAGGGGCATGTATATCGACGGCGCAACCGGTCCGTTCTACCTTTTCTCGAACTCCACCGCCGTCAACAATGGTAACATCCTGATGATGGCCGAAGCGGACATCCGCAGTTTCGGCACCTTTGACAACAGCGGTTTGCGGGCAGAGGGTCATGGCAACACGTTGATCAATAACGGATTGATCGAGATTCATCCCGAAGGCTTCGGTATCGATGGCAACGGGGCCGCCAACACGATCAGAAATTACGGTACCATTCGGACTTTCTACGGCGAATCCCACGGGATCGAGAACTATCGAAATCAGACGGACGTGCCTGCCGGCACACCCATGAACGAGACTTACAATTTCGGTCATATTGAATCGTTTGGTGCTCCCATAGAGATCGTCGAAGAACGTGTCGTGTTTGATCAAGATGGAAACCCGGTGCGTGATCAGGATGGCAATCTGGTAACGACTATTGAAAACAGTCAGAGACAGGGACGAGCTGGCCATGGCGTAAGCTTGACCGGTCATCAGTTCCATAAATTTGTCAACGCCGGCACCATCATCTCACACCACGGCTATTCAATCGATGTCAGTGCTGACCAGCCGACCGATGATGCTGATATCGATTTGCACCTAAATGATGGCTCGATCCTTTACGGCGACGTCTTCGTCTCCTTCTTCGACCGCATCAATCGCTTTACCGGCGTGACGACGCGGGAAGGAAATGACAAGCATACAAGCCTGGCACTGGGTGATGGTCTCAACGCAACCATACGCTTCGATCTGTTCGCCGAGTCCGGTAGGGACAACAATGGGAACGCTACACTGCGTGGCGGCGCGCTGCCGGATGAGATCACGTCATACCACAACAGCCATGTCGTGGATGAGGGGCTAGGCATTGTCTACGTCGCCGATCTGGACTCCTATTCCCAGCAGGACCAGGCGCTATGGCGCATGACCTCGATCCTGCAGGACGCAATCGAAGCTGGCAGCGGCACCCAGCTGCCGGCGAACACCTATGGCTTTGCGAAGAATGTAGAGGGACGGTGGACGCGTGCATTCGGCGGCGGGCTGTTTGCGCAAAGAGACGGGGCAGCGCCGGCCTACAATGCCGGCTCAGCAGGGCTGGTGACTGGTGTGGAGTCGCAGCCCTTAGGGTTTCACGGCGGTGTTGCCGTCTCTCATGTCGCAGGCAATGAGGATGTTTCCTATGAGACGACGTCAGCGAGTGTCTTCGGCGGTGTTTCTAGCGATCTTGCAGAATCGGTCGGCTATTCGTTCACCGTTGGTGCCGCCGTCAACAGCACTGATCGCGATCAGGCCGACAACAGAGTTATGGGCGGGATCGACAGCGACAGCGCGAACTATGCCTCGATCTTCGTAACGCCGTCGGTACGTGTTGACGGTCCGATCAGAGGAAGCTCCGTCAGGCTGCTTTATACGGGCCTGTGGCAGCAGGGCCATACGTTCAACTTTCCGGCCGGCACCATCCTGTCGGTCGATGATCGTTTCGCCAATTTCGTGCAGTCGCGTTTCCAGATGCAGCACAGGCTGGGCGCAGCCACGCTCGCCTATGGTGTCGAGGCCAGTTGGACTGACGGACAGGATATGAGCTTCAGTCTTATGGGAACGGACCTCGCTACGCCTTACGATGACGGGTTCTACTCCCGCTTCTTCTCCAGGGTTCATAACGACAAAGGTTACCTCGAAGTCGGCTACGATACTGAGAAGCGGGCAACCGCCGAAGCCGGACTCAAAATCACTTTCTAAGTCCAACACTCCTGTCGTCAGTCTTTTCCGAGTCGGCTGTTGCTTCTGTCGGCTCGGCTTTCTTGATCGAGAGCCGGATGTGTTATTTCACGACGGACCATGCCCCGCGCAGGCAGCCGGTCGCGAGAACGACACTGGTGATAACGTTCCAGCCGGCGAAGGATAGGCCGAGGAAGCGCCCGGCCGCTTCGTCGCAGGCCGGAGGCGTCTTGGCGTTGATATCGGCAAGCAGGTTGGATGCGTCGGTCGTCAGGCCGGCGGCGCCGCCACAGTCAGCCGGGCCCGGCCACCAACCCCATTCGACCCCGGAATGGTAGACGCCGAGGCCGGCGCCGTAGAGCATCAGCAGGCCGCCGGCGGCAAAGAGGAGGCGTGTCACAACAACGGGCGCCCTGAACATCGATGCGGCGGCGGCCGCAAGCATGACCGGCACGCCGATATAATAGGGTGTCCGCTGCTCCAGACATAAAGCGCAGGGAATAAAACCGCCTATATGCTCGAAGCCAAGTGCCGAGCCAACCACAACGGCCATGGCCAGCGCGAGGATCAGCGCCTCGATCGTCTTTGACTTGCCGGTCAATGCATGTTCAGCGGCCATTGCTGACTCTATCCTTCCTAGAACACGAACCTTATTGCGTAAAAGCCGCCGATCAGCAGCACCATGAATATGACGAAAAGAATACCGAGATATTTTTCGATAAAGGTGCGGATCGGTTGGCCGAAATGATAGAGCAGATAGGCAACCAGGAAAAACCGTAGGCTGCGGCCGATCAGGCTGACCACGATGAAGGTGACCAGATTCAGCCCCGTTGCGCCGGAGAAGATTGTCAGGACCTTGTAAGGAAACGGTGTGATCGCAGCAAAGAGCACGCCCCAGCCGCCATAGGTGTTGTACCACTGGCTGATCTGGTCGAAGGAATCTTCCTTGCCGTAGAAATTCAGGATCGGTTTGCCGACGGCCTCGAAGAGGAACATGCCGATGGCATAGCCAAGAAGGGCGCCGGCCACCGAAGCGATGGTGCAGATCAGCGCCGTCTTCCACCAGGATTTCCGGTCGGCAATGACCATCGGTATCAAAAGCACATCCGGAGGGATGGGAAATACCGAACTTTCAATGAAAGAAACGCCGGCAAGACCGGTGCGTGCATGCCGTGTTGCGGCAAGCGACATGGTCCAGTCATAGAGGCGTCGAAGCATGGTGTGATCCCCGTTGGCGCGGTCGTTCTTAGCAGAATCGGGTGAGGCGTAAACAGAATTCGGTCATTTGTGCCTGAAAGCTAGCAAATGCAGGTTGACCGGATGTTACCGGCTCTTATATTCCACCTGCTGCATGACATGCGGGTGTGGCGGAATTGGTAGACGCGCGGGATTCAAAATCCCGTATCTTAATCGATGTGTCGGTTCGAGCCCGACCACCCGTACCACAGCAATTTCCCGGTGCGCCCGAGGCCGTCAACGCGTTGCCTGTCGATTGGTTCCTTGGAAAAGACGTTTTCCCATCCGTTTCAGATCATATCCGCCGGTATCCGGCCAGTGAACCGTCCGGGGCCGGAGCTTGCCAGGCCTTGCAAAGGCGGTCGTGTCGCCTGTAAATCGGCGGATTGAAAGAGTGAGGTCGATTGAGCATGCTTCCGGTTCGTCAGTCCTATGAGGCGCTTGTCCGGGATTTTGCCTGGGCCATCCCGGATCGGTACAACATCGCCCGATCCGTTTGCGATGACTGGGCGGAAAGGGAACCGGATCGGGTCTGCCTGCTGCACTACATGCCGGATGGTGAGCCGGATCAGCTGACCTATGGCGATCTGCGGGAAAGGTCCAATGCGCTGGCGGCCGGGCTTGCCGCACTTGGCGTTGGCCGTGAAGACCGGGTCGCCCTGCTGTTGCCGCAGGGTTTTGATACGGCCATTGCGCATGTGGCGATCTACAAGCTCGGCGCTATCGCCGTGCCGTTGGCTCTTCTGTTCGGTATAGAAGCGCTGGACTACCGCCTGCGGACATCTGGGGTGAAATGCGTGATCACCAATGAGGCGGGTTCTGAGAAGGTACGCCAGATCGCTGGAGGGCTTGATGGATTTGCCGGCATCGTCTCGACGGATGAGGTGACAGGCACGATTTCGTTTCAGGAGTTGATCAGCTCTCATCCGGGCCGTTTTGAGACCGCCGATACAGGTGCCGAGGATCCGGCCCTGATGATCTTTACATCCGGCACGACCGGGCCGCCAAAGGGCGCGCTGCATGCGCACCGGGTGCTGCTTGGCCATTTGCCGGGTGTTCAGTTGCCGCACGAGTTTCTGCCGCAGGAGGATGATCTCTTCTGGACGCCGGCGGACTGGGCCTGGGCGGGCGGCCTGCTGAACGTGCTGTTGCCGGGGCTTCATTTTGGTGTGCCCGTGGTGTCCTCCGCGGCGCAGAAGTTCGATCCGGAGACAGCGTTTCGGATCATGGAAAAAACCGGCGTTCGTAACGCGTTCATTCCGCCGACAGCACTGAAAATGCTGCGTACCGTGGAACGCCCTTCCGAACGCTTTGACCTGAAACTGCGGACCATCGGATCGGGCGGCGAGTCACTCGGCAAGGAGACCTATGAGTGGGCCCGGCAGGAGCTTGGTCTGACGATCAACGAATTTTACGGACAGACCGAGTGCAACCTGGTTGTCTCATCCTGCGGGAAAATCGGCGTGAGCCGCGCGGGCGCTATCGGTCGCGCCGTTCCGGGGCATACTGTTGCAATCATCGACCGGGACGGTCAGGAGGTATCGCCGGGAACGCCGGGCCAGATTGCGGTCAAGCGGCCCGACCCGGTAATGTTCCTGCGTTACTGGGACAATGAGCCCGCCACCCGCTCCAAATTCATCGGCGATTGGATGCTGACCGGCGATCAGGGAATCATGAGCGAGGATGGCTACATCGAGTTTTTCGGCCGGGATGACGACGTGATCACCTCGGCCGGTTACCGGATCGGCCCCGGAGAAATCGAAGACTGCCTGACCGGTCATCCGGCGGTGGCGCTGGCGGCGGCCGTTGGCAAGCCGGACGCTCTGCGCACGGAGATTGTCAAGGCCTATATCGTTCTTGCGCCCGGACACAAGCCGAGCCACGCGCTTGCGGGCGAAATTCAGGATTGGGTCAAGGTTCGGCTGTCGGCGCACGAATATCCGCGAGAGGTTGAGTTCCTCAAATCGATGCCATTGACGACGACCGGAAAGGTCATTCGCAGGGAGCTGCGGGACCGCGCTATTCGCGAGGCGGGCGTCTAGTCCAATCCAGATCTAACGTCCCCGGGTCATGCCGCGCAGCTTGTTCCTCACGATCCGCGCAATGTTGCGTGTTTCGTTATAGAGGTGCAACTGCGTTTCGACCTGGCGCATGTCGCGGTCGCTTGACTGCGAAAGGCCGACGATCAGCGTTCCCATCCTGCAGCGCTCGCGCCAAAGCCGGCTCATGACCGGATGGTCTTCAACCGCGCAGGAATCGCTGATGGTGATATTCGGATCCTCAAGATGCAGGGCCGTCAACTCGTCCATAAGGAGTTGTCCCGGAGACAGCGAACTGAAGGTCTCGTTATAGGCTGTTTTCCAAGTATAGGCTGTGCCGCTCTGGATAAATACGATCATGGAAGCGATCGCCTCACCGTTCAGGTTGAGCGTGTGAATGCGCACATTGTCGGTTTCGGCAAGGTCCGTGATGGCCTCGCGGGCGAAGGCAGCACGGTACCGGTCAACCACCATCGCGGTGCGGCGGCGACCTTTCCAACCGGACGCTTCCAGCGCGAGAAACTCCTCCATCCGGTAACGGATATCACCGGGCTGGCGGGCAACGTCATAGGTGACCTCGCCATGCCCGCCGAGCAAACGCAACTGCCGCCTGCGTTCGCGCAGATGTTTGGAGGAAAGCGATTGTTTGAGATACTGCGTGCCGTCAAGCGTGCTTTTCAGCATTGGCCGTTCGAACGGATCCGTCTCGGTGATTGGAAGGCCGCGACTGACCGCGACGGCGCGGAGCAATTGAACAAACGGGCCGTCGAGACGTGCAGACGGGATGATGAGCACCGATGGCAGATCGAGCTTGCCGGATCCCAGTGTTTCGAGGAGATTGTCGAGCGTTTCGGCGGCGCCCTCCTGATCGAGCAACGGCGTGCCCAGCGGGCCGAAATCGTTCGCCCAGGCGCGAATGATGGGTGAGCCGATGGCAAAGCCCGGCCGTTCAATCGAAAAGGGCATGAGGAAGCGCAGCCTGCTGCGGCGTTCGTCCTCGTCGCGCATGATCATCAGCCGGATTTCCTTGTCTTCCAGCCGGGGCATGGCGGGCGCCATGAAGCGGGCGGAGAAGAAGACGTTGCCTTCGAGCGCCCTGTTGGTCAGGAAATCGAGCTCCCGGCGCAGGTCGTATCCCGCGCGGGCCGGATAGATGCACAATTGCCGTGACTTGCGGCCGGCCTCAACCGAGATCTCGGCACTCGGGCGTTCGATTGTGATCCCGGCCACCGTGGTGGCTGTGGTTGCGCCGGCACCGCCGGGTTCGTCCTGCAGGAAAGGATTTGAAGACATGTCAGTTTGCCTCCTGGCCCGCGGTACGCGGCCAGCTTAAGATGTGCATGCTGATACCCAGCCGACGGCGGATGATGATGTAGAGCAACAGTGCCTCGACACACATTGCAAATGCCGTTGCCGCTGCTGCGCCCTCTATTCCGAAGATGGGGATGAGGGCGATGTTGCCGGCAATATTGACGGTAAGGACGGCGAAATAGACCGCAGCGCAGATCTTCTGTTGTCCCGACATCGTCAACAGCGCTTCTCCCGGGCCGATCAGGGCCTTTGCAGCGATGCCGGCAAAGAGAATGACCATGACCGGATAGCCGCCTGCGAAATCGGGGCCGAACAGCGAAAGAAGGAATTGTCCAAGTGCGAGGACGCTGCCGCCGACCACCAGCGTCGGCCAGAAGGTCCAGCGTGCCGTGCTTGCTGCGAACCGGGCAAGCTCGCTATTTTTCTCTTCGGCAACCAGTGTTGAAAAGCGCGGCGCCATGCCCGCCTTGATGGCGAAGAAGACGAAGTGGACGAGCGCCATGGTTTTTGCGGCCGCAAAATAGGTTGCGACGAGATCCGGCTCCAGGAAAATGCCGACCATGATGACGTCGGCATTGGTCAGCAGATAGTAAAAGCCTTCCACCAGGAAGAGCGGCATGGATATGCGCAGCCAGTAGCCGAGATGGATTTCTTTCGGGCCTGTCTCGTAGCGGCGGCGCAAGCGGCGGCCAAGCAAGAGAAACTGACCTGCCGTTGCGGTGTATGTCGCGATAAGCGCCGAGATCAGGGCGGTCTTGGCATCGGCCCCGAATCCGGCAATCACAGCAATAAACATGATCAACGGGATGAGAACAGGGCGCACCAGATAGGTCGGGGTCAAGGCCTGTATGCCCCAGTTGTTCGCCCTTGCTGTGCCCTCCATCGCATCGCCGAGGGCCAGCATGGGCAGCATGAACGCGCCAAGGACCAGCGGGATGACATAGTAGCTGGTGATCAGGTCGCCGAAGAAATAGATGAAGGTGATGCCCAGCGTTGCGACAATGCTGGCGCTTATGAAGGAGAACACCCGCGAAGTCAGATAGATGCCGCGGATTTTGGCGAATTCGCCGCGTGACTTGTATTGCGGGATGAAACGGATCAGCGTCGTGTGGAAGCCGAAGCAGGTCAGTGTTCCGATGATGAGCGACGTGACCCAGACGAAAACGAAAATGCCGTATTCGAACTGACCCATCAGGCGGGCGAGGAAAATCTGCGACAGAAATGCTATGCCGGCGCTCATGACCCTGATCAAGAACGCTATGATTGACATGCGACGTGCTTCGCCATGGCCATCATGGCCCTGGATCAGTTTGTCGATCTGCCCGATGATTCCTGTGCGGCGGTTTCCCGCTCCGGCATCCGGCGCAAGCGTGTCGTCCGTTGCATTTTCAACCGTCATACGCACGGTCACTACCATTCCAAACTCTATACAGGCGGCAAGTATCGCCGATGGCCGTTAAAAAACGGTTCGAATTGGGCGATTTCGACAAATATTTCGATAAACCACTGCGCTGATACTTGTTTTTACCGACGCGGACGCTTCCTGGACTGGCAAAAACCTTGCCATGCGGATGCGCTGAACCGTGTTTTGATACCAAGGCAAAACCAAAGGATTGCCGGATCCGGGTCCATCCACCCGGTTCACGGAATTCGTCGCCGGTTTTTCTCGTGATTTATCAATGCGGCAGCAATTAGCCGGCGATTTACCGCCCGTGTTCAAAACTTCGTGAGTGACGGCATAAAGCGCGGGGTATTAGCTGAACGAGCCGTGACAGTGCTTGTATTTCTTGCCCGATCCACAAGGGCACGGTTCGTTTCTGCCGACTTTGCCCCAGCTTTCCGGATTGTTCGGATCGCGTTCCTCGGCCGGAACGACACGAGACTGGGCCGGCGCAAGCGCCAATCCGCCGCCCCTTTCATCCGGTTCGGCAAACTCGTCCAGGCCGGTTGTGGCGTCGATATGGTGGCCTTCCATGTGTTCCGGCGGGGTCGGCTCAGGCGCGTCAGCGGCTTCGCGCACGAGTTCGACGCGCATGAGCTGGGCGGTAACCGTTTCGCGCAGGTTAGCCAGCAGGCTCTGGAACAGTTCAAAGGCTTCGGCCTTGTATTCCTGCAACGGATCGCGCTGCGCCATCCCCCTGAAGCCGATGACCGAGCGCAGATGGTCGAGATTGACCAGATGTTCGCGCCACAGATGGTCGAGCGTCTGCAAAATGATGGACTTCTCGACATAGCTCATGACTTCCGGGCCGAAACGCTCAGCGCGGTCTGCCGCGGCCCTTTCCGCCTCGGCCGACAGGCGCTCGCGGATATCGTCCTCGGCGATGCCTTCCTCGGCAGCCCATTCGTCAACCGGCACATCCAGGTTCAGGAACTTCTCCGTTTCCTGCTTCAGGCCCTCAAGATCCCACTGTTCCGCATAGGCTCTTTCGGGAATATTGCGGGCGACAACCGCCTCGACGACGTCCTGGCGCATGTCGGCGGTGGTTTCGCCGATATCTTCGGCATCCATGAGTTCCAGACGCTGCTCGAAGATCACCTTGCGCTGATCGTTCATCACATCGTCGAATTTCAAGAGGTTCTTTCGGACGTCGAAGTTGCGCGCTTCAACCTTTTTCTGGGCCCGTTCCAGCGCCTTGTTGATCCAGGGATGGACGATCGCCTCGCCTTCCTTCAGGCCAAGCTTCTTGAGCATGCCGTCCATCCGGTCGGACCCGAAAATACGCATCAGGTCGTCCTGAAGGGACAGGAAGAATTTCGAACGTCCCGGATCACCCTGGCGGCCGGAACGGCCGCGCAGTTGATTATCGATCCGCCGGCTTTCATGCCGTTCGGTCGCCAGGACATAAAGTCCGCCTGCGGCCAGCGCCTTTTCCTTCAGCGTCTGCACCTCCTTGCGGATGGCTTCTTCCTTTGTCTTGCGCTCGTTTTCGTCGTCGATATTCTCGAGTTCCTGGGAGATGCGCATGTCGACATTGCCGCCAAGCTGAATATCGGTGCCGCGGCCGGCCATGTTCGTGGCGATGGTGACGGTGCCCGGAGCGCCGGCCTGGGCGATGATCAGCGCCTCCTGCTCGTGATAGCGCGCATTGAGGACCTGAAAACCCTCCACGCCCGAGTTGCGCAGGCGTTCAGCCAGAAGTTCGGATTTCTCAATCGATGTGGTTCCGACAAGCACTGGCTGCCCGCGCCCGCTTGCATCGCGTATCTCAGAGACGATCGCGTCATATTTTTCTTCTACTGTGCGATAGACCTCGTCGTCTTCATCCAGGCGCTGAATGGGAAGGTTGGTCGGAACTTCAACAACGTTGAGCCCGTAGATATTGCCGAATTCCTCGGCTTCGGTCGACGCGGTGCCCGTCATGCCGGCCAGTTTGGAATACATGCGGAAATAGTTCTGGAAGGTAATCGAGGCCAGTGTCTGGTTTTCGGGCTGAATATCCACCTTCTCTTTGGCCTCAAGCGCCTGGTGCTGGCCTTCCGAGTAGCGGCGGCCCGGCATCATACGGCCGGTGAATTCGTCGATGATGACGATCTCGCCATTGCGGACGATATAGTCCTTGTCGCGGGTGAAAAGCTTGTGCGCCTTCAGCGCATTGTTGACATGGTGGACGACAGTGACGTTGTCGACATCGTAGAGGGCTTCGCCTTTCAGAAGGCCGGCTTCCTTGAGCATGCCTTCGAGCTTTTCCGTTCCTTCTTCGGTGAAGGTTGCCGAGCGCTGTTTTTCATCGATCTCGTAATCGCTTTCGTCGAGAAGCGGAATGTAGGCGTCGATGGTGTTGTAGAGGTCAGAGCGGTCGTCCAGCGGACCGGATATGATCAGCGGTGTGCGCGCTTCGTCGATCAGGATCGAGTCGACTTCGTCAACGATCGCGTAATTGTGACCGCGCTGGACCATCTGGCCGCGCTCGAGCTTCATGTTGTCACGCAGGTAATCGAAGCCGAGTTCGTTGTTTGTCGCGTAGGTGATATCGCAGGCATAGGCGTCGCGGCGCTGTTCGTCGTCCATTCCGTGAACGATTGTCGCCGTTGTCATGCCGAGGAAGTTATAGACCTTGCCCATCCAGTCGGCGTCGCGCGTTGCGAGATAATCGTTCACCGTCACCACGTGAACGCCCTTGCCTTCAAGCGCATTCAGGTAGACCGGCAGCGTTGCGACCAGCGTCTTGCCCTCGCCGGTCTTCATTTCGGAGATGGAATTCTCGTGCAGGATCATTCCGCCGATGAGCTGGACATCAAAGGGGCGAAGGCCGATGACGCGCCGCGCCGCCTCGCGAACGGTCGCAAATGCCGGGACAAGAAGATCATCCAGCTTCGCGCCGTCGGCGAGCTGTTTTCTGAAGTCGTCCGTGCGGGCGGCAAGCGCTTCGTCGCTCAGGGCCTGCAGCTCGTTTTCCAGAGCGTTGATCGCTTCAACACGGGGCCTGTATGACCGTATGCGGCGCTCATTCGAAGAGCCAAAGATCTTCTGGGCGATTCCGCCGAATCTGACCATCAATGTGGTCCTTTCCTGCTTGTCGGGCAGATCTTTGCTGATCCGTCTGTGGCCCAATGACGCGGTTTTGAAGCTGGTCCGCCCGAAACTGAACTGGACGCGAGATTGCGTGACAGATAAGAGGGGGGGTGATCGATGTCAACGTCGCGGTGGTGCCGTTGGAATTGGCGCGTTGTGGCGGGCAACCTGATTCAGGCTTCAGTTGGCTCGGAAATCGGCAATTGAATGAAGATTGTGGTCGTGGCCGCAATATCAGAAGAGGTTAAGATCATGCACAGAACAATGCCATGGCGGGCGGCTATCGTGGCGCTGACGATCTGCGCGGGTGCCGGGGCGGCGGCACAGGATGCGGAAGACAAGGTTATTGCGACAATCGGCGGCAAGCCGGTCTATCAATCGGAATTGACCTTCGCCGAATCCGATCTCGATCCGCAGTTCTCGCGCCTTCCCGCCGACCAACGCACGGCCGCGGCATTGTCCGCCTTGCTCGACATAAAGCTGATGGCCCAGCAGGCCGAGGGTGCAGGGCTGGGCAAGGATGAAGCTTTCCAGCGGCGTCTGTCTTTCCTGAAAGACCGTGCTTTGCACAATGAGTATTTCAGGACCAAGGTTGTAGACGGTCTGACCGATGACGCGGTGCGCGCCCGCTATGAGCAGGAAATCGCTGCCACCGAACCGGAGCAGGAAATCAAGGCCCGTCACATTCTGGTCGACAGTGAGGAGCAGGCAAAGGCGATCATCGCCGACCTCGACGGCGGCACGGATTTTGTCGAGCTTGCCAAGGAAAAATCAACTGGACCAAGCGGACCGCAGGGTGGCGATCTTGGTTATTTCACCCGTGGCCGAATGGTTCCGGAATTCGAAGAAGCGGCTTTTGCACTGGAACCCGGCAGCTATACCAAGGAACCGATCAAAACGCAGTTCGGCTGGCATGTCATCAAGGTCGAGGACCGGCGCGATACACCGCCGCCGCAGTTCGAACAGGTTGCGGACCAGATAAGGCGCGTGCTTTTGCAGGAGCAGTATCTGGCGTTGATCCAGGAAGCCCGTGACGCAATTGAGGTCGAAGTCACCGATCAGGATCTGCAGAGCCTGCTCGACAAGGCCAACGCGCAGGGCCAAAACTGATACGATCTGAACCCGGAGCCATTTGAACACGGCACGCTCTAGGCAAGACCCATAATGACTCAATCCGTTTCTCCACTGGCGCCGGAGCGTCCGGTCGATCTGCCGGCCCTTGACGGTGTACGCATCGCGACGGCGGCCGCAGGCATCAAATATGAAGGCCGCACCGACCTCATGGTGATGGTGTTTGACCGCCCGGCGACTGTTGCAGGTGTGTTCACAAAGTCCCTGTGTCCGTCCGCGCCGGTTGAATTCTGCCGGCAGAATCTGCCGGGCGGGCGCGCTCTCGCACTTGTGGTCAACTCAGGCAATGCCAATGCGTTTACCGGCAAAAAGGGGGCCGAGGCGGCGCAGATCACGGCGGATACCGCGGCGGCTGCACTCGGATGCGATGCATCGGACGTGTTTCTTGCCTCGACGGGCGTGATCGGCGAGCCGATGGACGCATCGGCTTTCGCGGGCAAGCTGTCGGGGCTCTGCGGCGATGCGGTGCCGGACGGGTGGATGGGCGCGGCGCGGGCGATCATGACCACCGACACCTATCCCAAATTGGCGGCGCGGACCGCAAAGATCAACGGGGTGGAGGTCAGGATCAACGGGATCGCCAAGGGCGCTGGAATGATTGCTCCCGACATGGCAACCATGTTGTCATTCGTCGTGACGGATGCCGATATTTCATCCAGGGCGCTCCAGGCCCTTTTGAGCGAAGGCGTCGAGGGAACGTTCAACGCCATTACCGTCGATAGTGACACATCGACGTCCGACACGGTCATGCTGTTTGCAACCGGATCGGCAATGGACGGAGACGCGGCGCAGATAGAGGATGCGGATGATGATGCCCTGGCGGAATTCAAGGCGGCTCTTTTCGATCTTTTGAAGGATCTCGCACATCAGGTTGTGCGCGATGGTGAAGGCGCCCGCAAGATGGTCGAGATTACGGTGCGTGGCGCTGCCAGCGACAAGGCGGCCAAGATCATTGCCCTTTCAGTTGCCAATTCCCCGCTCGTGAAAACCGCCGTTGCAGGAGAGGATGCGAACTGGGGGCGGGTCGTCATGGCGGTTGGCAAGGCCGGACAGGAAGCAAACCGTGATCAGCTCAATATCTGGTTCGGCGATATACGTGTGGCTGCCAGCGGCGAGCGCGACCCGGATTACAGCGAAGAAGCGGCTGCGGCAGTTATGAAACAATCGACAATCAATATCACCGTGGATGTGGGTGTCGGAAACGGCGAGGCAACTGTTTGGACCTGCGACCTGACGAAGGATTATGTGGCAATCAACGGCGATTACCGAAGTTGAGCGGAAGATGCGGGCGTGAAGATTTTGCCTGGATCATCCCGAACTTTTCCGCCGGGTGCGCGAGGTAGTGCAATGCAGGACCTAGCAAGCGTTCGACGTCTGGAAGCGTTGGGTTTCAGAGCCTGGCCGGCCGCGTCCATCCAGTATGACGGCAGTTGGCAGGTTCGGCTGACGGCAGGTCATCCGTCGAAACGGTTGAACTCCGTCAATCCGCTCGATCCGTCCGATCATCGCGATATCGAAAAGCGTGTGGAGCGCACGGCGCAGCGGTTCAGGGCCTATGGCCGGCCGCTCGTGTTCCGTCAGTCGCCGCTCGCACCGCCTCAGCTCGATGCTTATTTCGATGCCCATGGCTGGCGCCGTTTTGATGAAACAAGGGTCATGACGGCCGAAATCGGTCATCTCGATCTCGATGCCGTCCTCGATCATCTGCCCATTCGCGAGATCGGCCGCTATGTCGATGCATCCATTCAGGTTCATGGCCGCGACAGAGCACTCAAGCCTGGTTTGACGGAAGTGCTCAGCTCGATCCGGCCTGAGGCCGGTTTCTTTGTCATCGAGGAGGCCGGTTCCGGTCCGGTCGCAACGGTCCTTTGCGTTCATGACAATGATATGGCCGGCATATTCGAGCTTGCCACACGCAGTGACAGCCGCCGCAAGGGCCATGCGCGCGAGGTCGTGACCACGGCCTTGCGCTGGGCGCGTATGCGCGGCGCCGAGAAGGCCTGGCTCCAGGTTGAAGCTGACAATGTGGCTGCAGTCAGCCTCTATGAAAGTGTCGGTTTCCGGGAAACCTACCGCTACGATTACCGCCAAGCGCCCGAGACAGCCGATGGCGACTGACCGGAAAATGGTTCTGGTGGCGGCCTGTGCGCTCGTGGATGCCGACGGCAGGGTACTCCTTGCGCAGCGGCCGGCCGGAAAGAGCATGGCCGGACTGTGGGAGTTTCCCGGCGGCAAGGTCGAACCTGGAGAGACGCCCGAGGAAACAGTGATCCGGGAACTGGAGGAGGAGCTCGGCATAACGACCAAGCCCTCCTGCCTCGCGCCTCTCACGTTTGCCAGCCATGGCTATGAGGATTTTCACCTTCTGATGCCGCTTTATGTATGCCGTCGTTTCTGGGGCACGGCACAGGCGCGGGAGGGGCAGAGCCTCAAATGGGTGCGGCCCCGGAAGCTGCGGGAATATCCCATGCCTGCCGCCGACGAGCCGTTGATCCCCTACCTCATGGACCTTCTGTAAAAACTGCAAATGCGCCAGTCAGCCAGCTGAGATTTTCATTGGCGGCGGTTCGCGCCTCATGGAGGCTGTCCGGCGTTTGCCGTTGACATGGTGAGGCTATGTCTATAAAGGAAACCATATGGTTTCCTTTTATGATGCGCCCGGTGTCTTTCATGCACTCGGCGATGTGAACCGGCTGAAGATTGTCTCGCAGCTCTGTACGGGTGAGCCCATGCGTGTCAGCGACATCGCGGCCGGTTTCGACATGACACGTCCGGCCGTTTCCAAACATCTGCGGATCCTGGAGACAGCCGGTGTTTTGCGCGTCGAGTGGCGAGGGCGCGAGAAATACTGCCATGTGCGGCCCGAAGGCCTCGCATTGGCAAGGGACTGGATCGCCAGGCATGAACAGTTGTGGGCCGGCGCGCTTGGCGAACTGAAAGCCCATTTTCAAGAGCAAAATGACAGGGAGTGACGGCAATGGCGACGACAAAGGCGGAGCAGGCATTCGACACGGTTACCGTAAGCGAGGTCATACCGGCGCCGGTCGCCGCCGTCTGGCGTGCCTGGACGCTTCCGGAAGAGAAGATGACATGGTGGGGTCGCAGCGAAAACCTGAAGCTGGTTCTTTGTGAAATGGATGTGCGCGTGGGAGGGCGATACCGCTATGGCATGGCGGCGGACGGAGACACTGAGGTCAGCGAAGCGGCGCACGGCTGCTACCGGGTCGTCGAGGAAGAGAAGCGTCTGGTCTATACGTGGAGCTGGGGCGGTGAAGAGCCAAGCGTTCGTGATACGCTGGTGACCGTCATATTTGAACGCGTTGACGCCAATGCAACGCGGGTGACCGTCACCCACGAACGCCAACCAACTAAACGGGTGGCCACGATCCACACCGAGGGGTGGACGCATATGCTGGCCGATCTTGTTCTTCATGTCGAAAACGGACCGGGCGAGCATTAGAAAATCGGTCTGGTTGAGGCATGTGAGGCGTCTGCGCATGCCCAATCCGGCCCCGCAGGTCCCCGTTGGGGCGGGCCGTTAATCAATTATTCAACATAATACCAGATAGTTGGACCTTGGGTACGTGTGTACGGGGGCTCTGCGATGGGCAACGATGATTTCTGGTCTTCGGTATATTCGGCGTCATCTGAAGAAAAACGTCAGGGACGCTTCAGTCTGGTGCGGATTGCGCTGCTTTTCGGTTCAGCAGCAGTGGCGTTTGCGCTGATCATACCGCCGATGATCAATACGCCTTCCGACGATTGGGAGCTTATCAGCCGTAGCCGCGGCCTTGATTACACCACGACGGCGACCGTGCGCCGGTCTCGGGAATACACCATTCAGCGCTCAGTTCTGCAGCCATTGTCCAGTTCCGTATGCATCATCGAGCCAAGTGGGCGACAAACGGGCGATTGCTGAACAGGCCCAGCCAAACCTTTTGTTTGGTTAACAATTTCATGTGTGCCTGTGCCGGGAAAATTAATTTGTCGGCTTTGAATTAAAGTCTTGTGACTGCCTTGGTAGCCGGTCAACTGTGTTTGTTAGGATACTCGCAAGGGGCAGGGCTTAGTGTACCGATCAAATGAGTTCCGGCGCTTAGGGGGGCCGAAATGAAACAGTTTAAGCAGTTTATGGAATGCCAAAGCGGTGCCACTGCAATCGAATACGCGCTCATTGCCGGGCTGGTATCGATCACGATCATTGCCGGAGCGACCGGGATCGGCAACGAGCTTTCTGACATTTTCGACTATGTAGCCGCAGCGTTCACCAGCTGATTTCCGGACTGTCGCCGGGGATCACAGCTTGTGTTCCCGGCTTCCGAGTGCAGCCGCAAGGCTGGCTTTTGCCGATCCGGGCGCAAGCGGTTTCTGCTGACTTGCGTGAGGCTTCCAACCCGATACATACAATATGTTGAACGTTGCCCGGATACGTCCGTCCGGGTCGGAAAACCGTTCGGCATAGATTTCGGCAGCCCGAAGAAACAGTGATCTGGCAGCCGGTTTCCTGCTGC
This sequence comes from Hoeflea prorocentri, assembly GCF_027944115.1. Lineage (NCBI taxonomy): Bacteria > Pseudomonadati > Pseudomonadota > Alphaproteobacteria > Hyphomicrobiales > Rhizobiaceae > Hoeflea > Hoeflea prorocentri. Next base: position 318,961 of record NZ_JAPJZI010000002.1, read on the forward strand.
GGGCTGCCAGCGGGTTTGACATGCCCATGTTCCGCAGATCGCGCATCAGCGCAAACATATGATCGTAGCGAACCGTATAGGTTTCGGCATCCACAACAGGAAGGGCGAAACCCGCACGCTGAAGGAGCATTCCGCAATCACGCACGTCGGCAAAGGGCATGACCCTTGCGCTGACACCGCCCGTCTGTTCGCTTTCCGCCGCTATCAGTGCTTCGCGCAGTTCCGCCAGCGTGCCGCCGCCCGGCAAGGCCGCGAGCAGCAGGCCATCCGGGCTGAGAGCACGATTGATCTGCAGGAGCAGGCCCGGCAGATCATCGACGAGATGCAGGGACAATGGCGAGATGATGAGACCGACAGCTTCGTCGGCGACCGGAAGTCTCTCAAGGTCCGATACGATCCCGGTGTGGCCCTCATTCAGCAATTGCTGGTCCTGTTCAACGCGCACAACGCTTGATACCTTGCCGCTGCCGGTCATCAGATCAGCCATCGATCCTGTATGAGCATGCAGGGCAATGGCGTTCTGGAATGTGCGCTCAACGACGTTCAAACGCTCTCCGAGCTCACTGCTGACGATATCCAGCAGAAAATCAGCCCCTTCGGTGGCGGCGCGCAGCGCCCGCAGCCGGTTGCGGCGGACAAGCTCGGTGTCAAATAGCCGGTCGGCTTCCATTGCACATGCCCGTTATCGTTGTATTGTCCGTCATATGGCCTCCAGTTCGTTCAATTCCATGGCATTGTCAATCAGCGGATGGTTGCGTTCCTCCGTCAGGCGCTTGGCTGAAAGCATTTATCCGCCGATTTGTGCGGGATGCGGCGCTTTCTCCGGTCGCCATGGCGGATTGTGCGGAGCGTGCTGGAGCAATATGGCCTGGATTGAAAAACCGGTCTGTGATGTGCTGGGCTCGCCTTTGCCTTTCGAGGCGGGCGAGGGGGCGCTCAGCGCCGATGCGATTGCCGACCCGCCGCCCTTCGCGAAAGCGCGATCCGCTGTCCTCTATGATGATGTCGCGCGGTCGATTGTCCACCGTTTTAAATATAAGGACCGCACGGATCTTGCGGATATGATGGCCCGCTGGATGGTGAGAGCCGGCGCAGATCTTATTGCCGGGACCGACGTGATCCTGCCTGTTCCTCTACACCGTGGCAGGCTGTTGTTCAGGCAATTCAACCAGTCCGCGGAGCTGGCGCGTGCTGTGGCACGCCAGACCGGGTTGCCCTACAAGCCGGCAACACTGTTGCGCATTCGAGCGACACGCCGCCAGGTCGGGCTCGGCGCTTCAGCGCGGGCAGACAATGTCCGGCGGGCGTTTTCCATTCCTCAAAAAAGGCGTCGCGATGTGAAAGGCAAGTGCGTCTTGCTTGTCGATGATGTCTATACGACAGGTGCCACAGTAAAATCCGCCGCACGCGAACTTGAGCGTGCCGGAGCACGCAAGGTGTTCGTGCTGACTTTCGCGAGGGTTGCCCCGGGGTATTTGTAAGCCCTATATGAGCTTTCAAATAAAGGATAATCGCTGTTTGCGGCGCGATCAGGAGAATAATATGGCCGAGGTGACCATCTATACGCGGAAATTCTGCGGGTTTTGCACCGCTGCAAAACGGTTGCTGGAGAAAAAGGGTGTCTCATACACCGAACATGACGCAACCTTTTCAAGCCAGCTGAGACAGGAAATGGTTCAGCGCGCGCGGGGCGGATCGACTTTCCCGCAGATATTCATTGGCGATGTGCATGTCGGCGGCTGCGACGAGTTGCACGCGCTTGAGCGGGGCGGGAAGCTTGACGGCCTGCTTCAATCGGCCGCCTGACCACACTAAAGGGACGAGAAGGTGAGCGGGCAGACATTTCGGGCAGCGGCGATCCAGATGCGATCGGGTATGGACCCGCAGAGCAATATCCGGGATCTGCGGGACGGCGTCAAAGAGGCTGCCGGCCGGGGCGCTGACTATGTCCAGACCCCTGAAATGACTGGTGCGCTGGTGCGCGACCGGGCGGGCCTTTGCGCGATCCTCAAGGACGAAGCCGATGATCCGGTTGTCGCTGCCGCGAGCGATCTGGCACATGAATACGGTATTCACCTTCATATCGGATCGACGGCCGTTGCCGCGGCGGGCGGCAAGGCAGCCAACCGTGCCTATCTTTTTGATCCCTCAGGCTCGCTGGTCGCACATTATGACAAGATCCACATGTTCGACGTCGATTTGGACAATGGCGAGAGCTGGCGCGAAAGCACAACCTACGAACCCGGCAATAGGGCCGTGTTGGCGCAATTGCCGTTTGCCGATCTGGGTTTTGGGATCTGCTACGATGTCAGGTTCCCCGAACTGTTCCAGACGCTCGCGCTGTCGGGCGCCGATCTTCTGACCGTTCCGGCTGCATTCACGCGGCAGACCGGACAGGCGCATTGGCACACGCTGTTGCGGGCACGGGCAATCGAAAACGGCGCCTTCATTGTTGCGGCCGCCCAGGGCGGGCAGCATGAGGACGGACGCGAGACGTTTGGTCATTCCTTGATGGTTGACCCCTGGGGCCGTATCATTGCTGAAGCGGACCATGATGAGCCTGCGGTCATTACCGCCGAAATCGACCGGTCCTTGAGCCGTTCGGCACGCGGCAAGGTTCCTAACCTGAAAAACCGCCGCGACTTCGGGCTTACGTTGAGCGGTGCCGCAGTGAAAGCCGAGGTGAGCGTATGATCAAGTTCGACCTCATCTGCGACAAGCAGCATAGTTTTGAAGCCTGGTTTTCGGGAAACGAGGACTTTGAAAAGCAGCGTGACGCCAAGCTGGTCGAATGTCCGCATTGCGGCTCGTCAAGCGTTGAAAAGGCGCTGATGGCTCCGTCGGTTTCAACAGCGCGCAGCAAGGAGGCCTCCATGCAGCTTGCGATGAACAATACTCAGAAGGCTGCCATCGATCAGCTGCGCCAGGCGGTCAAGACAATCCGGGAGAACTCCGAGGATGTGGGCGAACGTTTCCCCGAGGAAGCGCGCAAGATTCACTACGGCGAAAGCGAAGAGCGCGGTATTATCGGGCAGGCCAAGCCCGATGAGGTCAAGTCGCTGCTGGATGAGGGTGTCGGCGTTGCGCCATTACCCGACCTGCCGGAAGAAAAGAACTGACGGCCGCTATTTCGGCCGCGCGGCAAGCATCATGTAATTGACATCCATGTCACGCGACAGGTCCCAGCGATCCGACAGAGGGTTGTAGAATACGCCTGTGCGATCGATCATCTGCATGCCGGAACGGCCGACAGGCGCTTCGATTTCCTCCGGGCGCACAAGTTTTTCGTATTGATGCGTGCCCCGCGGCAGCCAGCGCAGGACGTATTCGGCGCCGACTATCGCAAGTGCCAACGCCTTGAACGTCCGGTTGATCGTTGCGACAAACATCAGCCCGCCCGGGCGGACCATACCGGCGCAGGCGGACAGGAACAGGTCCACATCGGCAACATGCTCGACGACTTCCATGTTAAGGACAATGTCGAATGTTTCGCCGTTCGCCGCGAGGTCTTCGGCCGGAACGGCCCGGTAGTCCACCGCGACGCCGCTTTGAGTGGCATGGATCTTGGCGATCTCAATGTTCGTCTCGGATGCGTCGGCGCCAAGAACCTCGGCGCCCATACGCGCCATGGGCTCGCTCAAAAGGCCGCCGCCGCAGCCGATATCGAGCACGCGCAGCCCGGCAAGCGGCTGTGGCGATTTGGGGTCGCGCCCGAACTGGGCACAGGCCCGGTCCCGGATATATTCCAGACGCACCGGGTTGAATTTGTGAAGCGGGCGGAATTTGCCGGTCGGATCCCACCATTCAGAGGCCATGGCTGAAAATCTGTCGACTTCAGCCTGATCTATCGTCGTTCCTTCGGTGTTGCTCATGACCGGTCTCCTGCAGTCTGGCCCATCAAGTCGGCTTAACGGGGTGGAAAGTCAAGAGCGGCATTTGCGCTCACAAGGGCCTGGCCGAAACTTGCAGCCAGCCGGGTTTTTGTTTATGAGGTCGGCGCTGCCGCTCGCATTCGACGAGCGGTTTGGTTTATGCGCACCTCGCATCACTGAATGCTCTAACCTTGCTCCTGGGAGTCCGGTCTGACCGATGGCCCGCATTGTCATGAAATTCGGCGGCACGTCCGTGGCCGATCTCGAGCGTATTCGTAACGTCGCGCGGCATGTCAAGCGTGAGGTCGATTCCGGACATGAGGTTGCCGTGGTGGTCTCGGCCATGGCCGGAAAGACCAACGAACTTGTGGAATGGACGCGTGAAGCATCCGCCCTTCATGATGCGCGTGAATATGATGCCGTCGTTGCCTCCGGTGAACAGGTCACGTCCGGTCTTCTGGCGATCACGCTTCAATCGATGGGCGTCAATGCGCGTTCATGGCAGGGATGGCAGATTCCGATCCGGACCAACAATGCGCACGGCGCTGCGCGGATCCTGGATATTGACGGGACGGACCTGATCCGCCGTTTCGGCGAAGGACAGGTCGCCGTTGTTGCCGGTTTTCAAGGCATCGGTCCGGACAATCGTATCGCGACACTGGGGCGTGGCGGCTCCGACACGAGCGCCGTTGCCATCGCCGCCGGGGTGAAAGCGGACCGGTGCGATATATATACCGATGTGGATGGTGTTTATACGACCGACCCGCGGATCGAACCTGCCGCGCGGCGGCTGAAGACCATTGCGTTTGAAGAGATGCTGGAGATGGCATCGCTTGGCGCGAAAGTGCTTCAAGTGCGGTCCGTCGAACTGGCCATGGTCCACAAGGTCCGGACTTTCGTGCGGTCGAGTTTTACGGAGCCCGATGCACCCGGGATGGATGATTTTGACAACCCGCCCGGCACTTTGATTTGTGATGAGGATGAGATCGTGGAACAGGAAGTCGTAACCGGCATTGCCTATGCAAAGGATGAGGCACAGATTTCCCTGCGACGCGTTGCCGATCGGCCGGGCGTGTCGGCGGCGATATTCGGACCGCTTGCAGAAGCTCATATCAATGTCGATATGATCGTCCAGAACATTTCCGAGGACGGTACGTCGACCGATATGACGTTCACAATTCCGTCCGGTGACATGGACAAGGCCGTTGCCGTGCTGGAAAAGGCACGTGAGGCAATCGGCTTCGATGCGGTCCAGAGCGAACAGGGCCTGGTCAAGGTCTCGGTGATCGGTATCGGCATGCGCAGCCATGCGGGCGTTGCAGCCACGGCGTTCACCGCGCTTGCCGAAAAGGGTATCAACATCAAGGCCATCACCACATCCGAGATCAAGATCTCAATCCTGATCGACGGGGCCTATGCGGAGCTCGCCGTGCGCACTTTGCATTCGGTCTACGGCCTCGATAAAACTTAAGCATCCGCGACACCCGCCCCGCGGACCGTGAAATGAAAACGGAGTGCGAAAGCGCGATGAGAGACCCATCGGCCGGTCCCCGCGTCATGCTGAGACGCTTGCGCGAGCTTATGGCGGAGCCGCTTGAGCCGCAGGAACGGCTCGACCGGATCGTGCGCCAGATTGCCCAGAACATGGTTGCTGAGGTCTGCTCCTTCTATGTTCTGCGGGCGGACGGGGTGCTGGAACTCTACGCCACCGAAGGCCTCAACCCGGGAGCGGTGCACCTGGCGCAGCTCAAGATGGGGCAGGGTCTTGTCGGAACCATCGCCGCCGGGGCGAGGCCGCTCAGCCTGTCGGATGCACAATCGCACCCTGCCTTTACCTACCTGCCGGAAACCGGAGAGGAGATTTTCCACTCCTTCCTCGGCGTTCCCATCCTTCGTGCCGGTCGGACATTGGGTGTTCTGGTCATCCAGAACAAGGCGATGCGCAATTACCGCGAGGACGAGCTTGAAGCGCTCGAGACCACGGCAATGGTGCTCGCCGAAATGATTGCCACCGGGGATCTGAAGAAGGTCACCCGCCCCGGGATCGAACTGGATCTGAGCCGCCCGGTTACCATTGACGGGGATGCCTATTCGGACGGGATCGGGCTTGGTTATGCGGTGCTTCATGAGCCGCGTATCGTGGTCACCGAACTGCTTAACGAGGATATCGACAGCGAGTTGGCGCGGCTTGAGGATGCGCTCGATTCGCTGCGCATCTCGATTGACGACATGCTGTCGCGCCGGGACGTATCGATGGAAGGCGAGCACCGGGCGGTGCTTGAGGCCTATCGCATGTTTGCGCATGATCGCGGCTGGGTCAGAAAACTTGAAGAGGCCATCCGCAACGGCCTGACCGCGGAGGCCGCGGTCGAGAAGGTTCAGAGCGACATGCGCGCGCGCATGATCCATATGACCGATCCGTATCTGCGCGAACGCCTGCATGATTTCGACGATCTCGCCAACCGGCTTTTGCGCCAGCTTACCGGCTTCAACGTCAAGGCGCATGAGGATGAGTTTCCGGAAGCCGCGGTTGTCGTGGCGCGGGCCATGGGAGCGGCCGAACTGCTGGACTATCCGCGAGCCAAGGTTCGCGGGCTGGTGCTGGAAGAAGGTTCGGTGACGAGCCATGTTGTGATTGTAGCGCGGGCCATGGGTATTCCCGTTGTCGGGCAGGCTTCGGGTGTTGCCTCGATGACCGAGAACGGCGATTCGATCATCGTCGACGGTGACGACGGCAAGGTGCATCTGCGCCCGATGGCGGATCTGGAAAGCGCCTATGCGGAAAAAGTCCGGTTCAGCGCGCGGCGTCAGGAGCAGTACCGCGCCCTGCGCCCGGTGGACCCGGTGACCCGCGACGGTGTGCCCGTCACGCTGCAGATGAATGCCGGGCTTCTTGTCGACCTGCCGCAGCTTGAAGAGTCCGGCGCAAGCGGTGTCGGTCTCTTCCGCACCGAATTGCAGTTCATGATCGCATCGACCATGCCGAAGGTCGATGAACAGGAGCAGTTCTACCGCAGCGCGCTCAGACAGGCGAAAGGCAAGCCCATCACGTTCCGCGCACTCGATATCGGCGGCGACAAGGTGATTCCCTATTTCCGGGCAGCGCATGAGGAGAACCCGGCGCTCGGATGGCGTGCCATGCGGCTGGCTCTGGACCGGCCCGGCATATTGAGGATGCAGTTGCGGGCGCTGCTTCGTGCAACGGCGGGCGGGGAACTCAAGCTGATGTTCCCGATGGTCACCGAGATCAGTGAGTTCCGTGCGGCCCGCGCCCTGGTGAACAAGGAAGTCAATCATCTTTCCAGGTTCGGCTATGACCTGCCGCGCAAGCTGGAACTCGGCGCGATGCTGGAGGTGCCAAGCCTCATGTGGCAGCTCGACGAACTGATGAAGGAAGCCGATTTCGTTTCCGTCGGCTCGAACGACCTGTTCCAGTTCGCCATGGCAAGCGACCGGGGGAATGTGCGCGTCAGCAACCGGTTCGACCCGTTGGGACGGACGTTTCTGCGCATCCTGCGGCAGATCGTAACGGCATCCGATGCCGCCGGCACGCCGCTGACGCTGTGCGGCGAACTGGCCGGCCGGCCGCTGACAGCAATGGCCCTTATCGGCCTTGGTTTCCGCTCCATATCCATGTCTCCCGCCGGTATCGGCCCGGTGAAATCCATGTTGCTGGCGCTCGATGCGGGCAAATTGGCGCAAATGCTGCTCCCGGCTCTTGAAGACGATGAGCCGGAGTTTACTGTGCGCGAATTGCTGACCGATTTTGCCGACTCCAACGGCATCCCTCTCTAACCTTGCCGAGAGCTGACAATGGCAAAACTACCGCTTGAAAAAATGCGCGAGCTTGAAAACCGCTTCGAGGAGATCGAAGCGCGCATGGCACAGGGACCGGAAGCCGATGTCTATGTGAAACTTGCGTCCGAATATTCGGAGTTGGAGCCGGTTGTCGCGACCATCCGCAATCATGCCAAAACCGCCGCCGAAATCGGCGATCTGAAATCCATGCTCTCCGATGCGGATACGGATGACGAAATGCGCGCATTGGCCGAACTTGAGCTGCCGGAGCTTGAGGAGCGTATCGGCCGGCTCGAGCAGGACATGCAGGTTATGCTGCTGCCGAAGGATGCCGCTGACGACAAGAGTGCGATCCTGGAGATCCGCGCCGGAACCGGCGGTTCGGAAGCCGCACTTTTTGCCGGTGATCTGTTCCGCATGTATGAGCGCTATGCCGCCTCTCATGGCTGGAAAGTCGAGGTCATGAGTGCCAGCGAGGGCGAAGTGGGAGGCTTCAAGGAAATCGTTGCCTCGATTACCGGGCGCGGTGTCTTTGCGCGGTTGAAATTCGAATCCGGCGTTCACCGCGTGCAGCGTGTGCCTGAAACCGAATCCGGCGGGCGCATCCACACATCCGCCGCAACCGTTGCGGTGCTTCCGGAGGCGGAAGATATCGATATTGAGGTTCGTAACGAAGATATCCGCATTGATACGATGCGCGCGTCGGGCGCCGGCGGACAGCATGTGAATACGACTGATTCTGCCGTGCGCATTACGCATGTGCCGAGCGGTATCGTCGTAACCCAGGCGGAAAAATCGCAGCACCAGAACCGGGCGCGCGCCATGCAGATCCTGCGAGCCAGGCTTTTCGATCTGGAACGCCAGAGAGCCGAGAGCGAACGCTCGGCGGAAAGAAAGAGCCAGGTTGGCTCGGGCGACCGTTCGGAGCGCATCCGCACCTATAATTTTCCGCAGGGACGGGTGACGGACCACCGCATTAACCTGACGCTTTACAAGCTCGACCGCATGATGATGGGCGAGATCGACGAGGTGGTCGATGCGCTGATTGCCGATCATCAGGCCGATCTGCTGGCTGCTCTTGGCGAGACGTCCAGTGCCTGAGGCAAACCGGTTTGCCGCCGTGGGCGAGATGACCCGAAACGCACTGATCAAGAACCTGTCGGTGCGGTTTGAAGAGACGCACCTGCCTCAGCCAGGGGATGATGCCCGGGCGCTGGTATGCGGATTGCTCGATCTCGACCTGACGGACCTTGTCCTCGCAGGCAAGGAGGCCGTATCCGAGGATGATGTGGCGCGCATCCTCAGTGCGGCTGAACGGCGATGCAGGCATGAGCCGGTCCATCGCATTTTGGGCTGGCGTGCGTTTTATGGCCGTGATTTCCTGCTTTCACCGGAAACGCTGGAGCCGCGCCCCGACACCGAAACACTCGTTTCTGCAGTGCTTCCTCTTTCCCGTTCGGTCATTGCGGCGCGCGGCCGTTGCCGCGTGATTGACCTTGGAACCGGAACCGGCGCGATCGGCCTGACGCTGCTTTGTGAACTGCCCCAAGCGGAGGGAACCGGGACCGATATCTCGCAGGATGCGCTTGCGACGGCCCGCCGCAACGCGCAGCGCCTCGGCGTATCGGACCGGTTCAGGACCATATGCGGAAACTGGTTCGACGCTGTCGAAGGCGAATATGATCTCGTGGTTTCCAACCCGCCCTATATCCGTCACGGCGTCATTGCGACACTGGATGAGGATGTGCGCGGTTTTGATCCTGTTGTCGCGCTGGACGGAGGCGTTGACGGGCTGGACGGTTATCGCTCGATTGCGGCGGGTGCAATGTCTCACTTGGCGCCCGGCGGTCACATCGCCGTTGAAACCGGATATGACCAGCAGGATGCCGTTTGCGGCATTTTCCAGGATCATCACTTCAGATGTCTTGAGCGCATCACGGATTTCGGCGGAAACGACCGGGTTCTGATATTCAGCCGGAAGCCTCAGGCATGACCAGTCCGGATGAAAAACCGGACAACATACTGGTTGTCAGTTGTCATCCGCTCGAGCGCAGTCTTTGCCGCGACCTTTGCAACCACGTGATGGAACGGATCGGGTCTTCTGACCACCGGCTAAACCATCTCGATCTTTATGAGGCCGGTTTTGATCCCGTGCTTTCGGCATCAGAGCGCGCCACGTACAAGGAGCCGCAATACCTGTCGGGCGCTGTGGACAAGCAGGTAAGGGCACTCCTGGAAGCTGATATGCTGATCCTTGTCTTTCCGGTCTGGTGGTTCGGTTTTCCGGCTTTGCTGAAGGGATGGTTTGACCGGGTATGGGCGCCCGGCATTGCCTATGACCACGGTGAGAATGCCGGTCCGATCAAGCCGCGGCTGATGAAGTTGCGGCACTGCGTTGCGGTGACGACAATGGGAAGTCCGTGGTGGGTCGACCGGTTTGTGCTTGGCAGGCCGGTCAGAAAGGTCCTGTCGCGCGCCATCCTCGGAGCCTGTGCGCCGAAGTGCCGGTTTCGCATGCTGACACTTTACGGGGCCGATGCTGTAGCACGGCGTGACGTCGAGCAATTCAAACGACGCATTGATGGCGTGCTGACCGGCGTACTGAATCAAGGGCGCGAATCATGATTGGCCGAGTGGATCAAAACCGGTTGCTCGCCATAGGCTCACTGGTCATGAAAAGTGATGAACGGGCGCGATCGTGGCAACCTGTTGCAACGGGCCACCCTTGCGGTTTAGGTAAATCGAATTAGATAAAGAAAAGGCTTGGAATTGACGGCAAACCACGCTAATTTCCCGTCAACGCTGAACACATGGTCATCGCTTTAGATTCGATCCTCCAGGATTGCTTCGCGTTTCGCTTCGGCGACACTGATCGACCATCAGCCACAGAATCTGCCCTTGTATGAATGTGAAGCGGAAAGAGCGCAAGCGCACATCCTTATGCGGCCTGCAGCATGGCAGCCGAATAGTGATTTCAACAGCCGGTGCAGATCGAGCAATCCGACAACAGGACAATTTCAGGTGAGTGACGTATGAGGTCAGGACAGCAGAACAAACGCGGTCGCGGGCGTAATAATAATCAAAGAAAGAGCGGTAATCCGCTTTCGCGCACCTACGACAGCACCGGTCCTGACGTAAAGATTCGCGGCACGGCTCAGCATATCGCCGATAAGTATGCGGCGATGGCGCGCGATGCGCTTGGTTCCGGCGACACGGTGATGGCCGAAAACTATTTGCAGCATGCCGAACACTATAACCGCATTATCGCGGCTGCTCAGGCGCAGATGCAGGAACGCTATCAGCGCGATGACCGCGACAATGCCGATCGCGAACAGCCCCAGGCCGAAGGGAGCAACGCACCAGCAGAATCCGGCGAACGCGAAACATCGGAAGCAGCAGTCGACGGTTCCGGGCCGCAGCCGGTCATTTCCGGTACACCCGCAGAGGTAGCGATTGGCGAAGATGCCGTTCAGCCGGCGCGCCGCACACCTTCGCGGCGCCGGACAACCGGCCGCCCGAGGCGCGCCCGTGGTGCCGAGAACGGTGCGGCCAGCGAGGAAGCCAACGGAAGCGGAGGCGCTCAGGAAAATGCGGCTCCTGTTGTTTCGGAAGCCGCGCCCGCACCGGCCGAAGCAACTGAAACGACACCGGAAGTGGCGGCAGCCCCGCGCGACGCCTGAATTATACAGCCCAACGCTGATTTTGAACGCCCGGCTTGCCGGGCGTTTTTCATGTCTGGTCAGGGAAACGGCTGCGACAACTTGGCTTTCACAGATCAAAGTCAAATTGAAATCCGGGGTTGAATGAACCCCGTTACAATTCCCATATTAGCACTAACCACGGCCCGCCGATTTCGGGGGTCAAGTCCGGATCCATTGTTCCGTGCCGCATGCCGGGCGGAACATGACAAGGAGATATTTGTATGAATATGGAAAAGTACAGCGAGCGGGTGCGCGGCTTCTTGCAGTCCGCCCAAACCCATGCGCTGGCCGAGGGGCATCAGCAGTTCACTCCGGAACATATCCTGAAGGTTCTGTTGGACGATCCGGAAGGGATGGCCGCCTCACTGATTGAGCGCGCCGGAGGGCGTGCGGACGATGCAAGAATAGCCGTTGATGCGGCACTTGCCAAACTGCCCAAGGTATCAGGCGGCAACGGGCAGATTTATCTTGCCCAGCCGCTGGCAAAGGTTTTTGCAACCGCCGAAGAGGCGGCGAAGAAGGCGGGAGACAGTTTTGTTACCGTCGAGAGGCTTTTGCTGGCGCTGACAATCGAAAAATCTTCGGCAACTGCCGAAATTCTGGAAAAAGCCGGCGTCACGGCACAGGGCCTTAACCAGGCCATCAACGAGATCCGCAAGGGAAGAACGGCCGATTCCGCCAGTGCGGAAGAAGGATATGACGCCCTGAAGAAATATGCGCGCGATCTGACCGAGGAAGCCCGCGAGGGCAAACTCGATCCCGTCATCGGGCGGGACGATGAAATCCGACGCACGATCCAGGTGCTTTCGCGCCGCACCAAGAACAATCCGGTGCTGATCGGCGAACCCGGCGTCGGCAAGACAGCCATTGCCGAAGGGTTGGCCTTGCGTATCGTCAACGGCGACGTTCCTGAATCGCTGAAGGACAAGCAGTTGCTTGCCCTCGACATGGGTGCGCTCATTGCCGGCGCGAAGTATCGCGGCGAGTTTGAAGAGCGGCTGAAATCCGTTCTTTCGGAAGTTCAGGCTGCCGCCGGAAATATCATCCTCTTCATTGACGAGATGCATACGCTGGTCGGCGCCGGCAAGGCGGACGGGGCAATGGATGCCTCCAACCTTTTGAAGCCGGCTCTTGCACGCGGGGAACTTCACTGCGTTGGCGCCACCACGCTTGATGAGTACCGCAAGCATGTGGAAAAGGATGCGGCTCTGGCCCGCCGGTTCCAGCCTGTCTTCGTCGAGGAGCCGACGGTTGAGGATACGATCTCGATCCTGCGCGGCATCAAGGAAAAATACGAACAGCATCACAAGGTTCGGATTTCGGATTCGGCCCTGGTTTCGGCTGCGACCCTTTCCAACCGCTATATCACCGACCGTTTCCTGCCGGACAAGGCGATCGACCTTGTTGACGAATCCGCTTCACGGCTGCGCATGCAGGTCGATTCCAAGCCCGAAGAGCTTGATGAGCTGGACCGGCGCATCATTCAGTTGAAGATAGAACGCGAGGCGTTGCTGAAGGAAACCGACAATGCGTCGAGGGACCGTCTCGAGAAACTCGAGATCGACCTGGCCGCGCTTGAGGAAAAGGCCGATTCACTGACTGCCATGTGGCAGTCGGAAAAGCAGAAGCTCGGCCTTGCCGCAGAATTGAAGAAGCAGCTGGACGATGCCCGCAATGCGTTGGCAATCGCGCAGCGCAACGGCGAATTCCAGCGTGCCGGTGAGCTTGCCTATGGCGAGATACCGGAGCTTGAGCGCAAGCTCGAGGAAGCTGAAACCGAAGGCGAAGGCAAGTCGGCCATGGTCGAGGAGACCGTGACGCCGGACCACATCGCCCATGTCGTTTCGCGCTGGACCGGCATTCCTGTCGACAAGATGCTGGAAGGCGAGCGCGACAAGCTCTTGCGCATGGAAGACGAGCTGTCTAAGCGCGTCGTCGGACAGGGCGAGGCCGTTCAGGCCGTTTCCAAGGCGGTGCGCAGGGCCCGGGCGGGTCTGCAGGATCCGAACAGGCCGATCGGCTCCTTCATCTTCCTCGGGCCGACGGGTGTCGGCAAGACGGAGCTGACCAAGGCACTGGCCAATTTCCTGTTCGACGACGAGACGGCCATGGTCCGCATGGACATGTCGGAGTTCATGGAAAAGCACTCCGTTGCCCGCCTCATTGGCGCGCCTCCCGGATATGTCGGGTATGAAGAAGGCGGCGCTTTGACTGAAGCTGTACGCCGCCGACCCTATCAGGTGGTGCTGTTCGACGAGATAGAAAAGGCGCATCCGGATGTCTTCAACGTGTTGTTGCAGGTGCTTGATGACGGCCGCCTGACGGACGGTCAGGGCCGTACGGTCGATTTCCGCAATACGCTGATCATCATGACGTCTAACCTCGGAGCGGAATATCTGACAGGTCTTGCCGAAGATCAGGACGTGGATTCCGTTCGTGATCAGGTGATGGAAGTGGTCAAGGCATCTTTCCGGCCCGAGTTTCTCAACCGGGTGGACGAAACCATCCTGTTCCACAGGCTTCGGCGCGAGGATATGGGTGCCATCGTCGATATTCAGATGGCGCGCCTGGCGGATCTGGTTTCGGAACGCAAGATCACCATCGATCTCGGCGAAGACGCCCGCGACTGGTTGGCCGACAAGGGTTACGATCCGGCCTATGGTGCGCGCCCGCTGAAGCGCGTGATCCAGAAGTTCGTCCAGGACCCGCTGGCTGAGAAGATCCTCGGTGGGGAAATCGCCGATGGTCAGCACGTCAAGATATCGGCGGGCTCCGACAGGCTGCTGATAACAGGAGCGGCCAAAGCAAAAGGCGGAAAGGATGCGGAAGCCGCCTGATACAGACTGGATGAAAAAGAAAAAGCCCGGCTAGGCCGGGCTTTTTTATATCTGATCAGTTCAGCGCCGCGAGCCGCGCGGGGTCCGCATCGCGGCCCATCAGCCTGTCAATGCGCTCGCGTTCGGCCTGGAAGGTTGCCAGTGCCTCTCCGCTCAGCGACTTGCCGTCCGGCAGGCGCACCCGCATCGGGTCGACCTTGCGGCCGTTGACGATCAATTCGTAGTGCAGGTGCGGTCCGGTTGAAAGGCCGGTTGATCCGACATAGCCGATGACCTGTCCCTGTTTGACGCGTGCGCCCGGAACAACGCCCTTGGCGATCTTTGTCTGGTGCGAATAGGAGCTGACATAGCCATTGGGGTGGCGAATGAGCGTTTGCTTGCCGTAGCCGCCCTTGTTCCATCCGGCTTTTTCCACCACGCCGTTTCCGGCCGATATGATCGGCGTTCCGCGCGGGGCGCTCCAGTCGACACCCCAATGCATGCGCTTGTAACCCAGGATCGGGTGCCGGCGCATGCCGAAGCCGGAACGGAAGCGGCCGTTGGGCAGCGGATTGCGTATCAGAAACTGGCGTGCGCTACGGCCTTCCGGATCGTAATAGTCTATGGAGCCGTCCTCCGGATTTCGGAAGCGGTAAAGCGCAACGTCGTTGTTGCCGAAGGTTGCCGCAAGGTAAAGAAGCTCCGAATCCTGGGTCGCTTCCTTGCTCTCCTCGTCGACGGAGAACATCGCCTCCATCGTGTCGGTCGGCTTCAGGCGAGCCTGATAGTCGACATTGCTGGCAAGCAGACGGATGATCTTGTCCGTCATATCGGAGTCCATACCGTAAGACAGAGCGGCCTTGTAGATGCCGTCATAGACTCTCGGCAGATCGCGCCCGCTCAAAACCGGCACGGGCGTTTCATCGAACGCCGTGGATACGGCCGGAGATTTCGGCGGTTCGGAGGCTGCCACGAGGATCTCGAAATCGTTTACCGCGACCGAGGCAACATGTTTGCCGCCCCGATAAGCCGACGCGCGCACGATACGGGTGTCGCGGTCACGCTGCTCCAGGCCAATGCGGAAAACATCGCCTTCGCGCAGTTCCGATGAACCGGTCTCACTAGTCAGAACCTCGGAGACATATTTCGCCTCGCCTTCCGCATATCCTGCGGTCAGCAGGGCATCCAGCATCGTTTTCGTCTCGCGAATGGCGATGACGTCGTCGATGAACTCAACCGTGTTGTTGCCCTGGGAAAGGGCAGGTTCGACGGAAACGTTTTCCGCGACCACACGGGCATTGAGGTTTGTGCTGAAATCAAAGGGGGAACTCGATCCGGAAAAGCGCTGCGGATTCACATAGTGAAGCATGGCGACCTGGAAGGTCTCGTCCGTCAGGATTGAGCCGTTGGTGCGCACATCCTCTTCCGCTTCTTCCGCGCTCATGGATGCTGCGTAGTCATACGGGGCGCCGGCGACCGGGAAATCGGTGACCTTCAGCCGGATTTCCGATTCCACTTCCGCACCGTAGATAACACCGGTAGAACTCTCCGTTTCCGGTTCCGCCTTGCCTGAGGAAAAGATCTTCAGCGGGTCGAATTTCGGATAATCGCCGGGAGCGGCGTGATTTGCGGCGAGTGCCATTTTCACATGCGCGAAGGGGCGGCTGCGGATAACGCTGCGTTCGCCCTCGTTGATCATGGTGGAGATTTCCATGATGGTCTTGTCTGAGGGCTTGGCGGCGATTGTCGTCGCAACGAGCCGATTGCCCTTTTCGGCGCCTTCAACCGACCCGTTTATATCCGTTGCCGCATAGGCTTCGCCAGGGATCGCCAACTGTTCGCGGCCGTCGAGC